>JBNKZT010000025.1:0-30301 GCA_050301775.1 Promineifilaceae bacterium (SeqCode) | reverse complement strand
TCACACTGCCCTTGAAATCGGTGGAAATGAAGCGGCGGCCATCGGGACTGAAAGCCACATCTCGCACGACCGTATTGTGCCCTTCAAAGATACGTAACTGCTCCCCGGTTTGTAAATCCCAGAGGAAGATTCGATGAACGGTGGTGGAAAGAGCAGTACGGCCGTCGGGGCTAAACGCGACGTTGTGGGAAATGTCATTGGGGGCCGGAAAACGATGGATGATTGCACCGCTGGCCACATCCCACAAAATCAGAGGGCTGCCATATTCGGCCCCCAGGCCACCCAGGCTGTATTCGCTGGACAGGATGGTGCTGCCGTCGGGGCTGAAGACCGCGTCCTGCAAGCCATAGGCATGGCCCCCCTCCAGGCGGCGAATGATCTGCCCGCTGGTCAGGTCCCAAAGAAACAACTCGCCCGGTATCCAGGAATCGTCGGCCGCATAAGCGCCGGAAACGGCCGTCTGCCCGTCAGGACTGATATCTAAAGCGTAGACGCAGCCGGTGTGTTGGCTAAAACGCTGCACTTCTCGGCCGGCAGCAATGTCCCAAAGGATAACCTGGGCATCACACCCGGAAGAGAGAGCCTGGCGGCCGTCGGGACTGAAGACGACATTCACCACGTCACCGGTATGGCCGGCAAAAGTGCGCAAGGTTTCTCCCGTCTTAATGTTCAATAAGACGAGATTACCGCCGGCCAGGCCAGCCAACGCCGTCTCGCCGTCAGGGCTAACGGCAAGAGACCAGATGCCTACGGCCGTTCCTGCGCTGTCTGTCATCGTGTACTGGCTGTGCGGGCCAGGGGCAAACGCGGTCTGCTGCAACGTATCGACGACTTCCTGGGGCGGGTCGGAAATCGCAGCGGCGGCCAGGGCCAGGGCCAGCGCCGTACTCGTATCCAGACTTTCCAGGGCCTGCCGGGCGTGGGCGGAGAGGCTGATGCTGTAAGCTTCCTGGGCAGCACGTGCTTCTTGTTCGGCATTACCCTGCTGCTCCTGGGCAATCGCTCGTTGGGTCTGAGCTTCGGCAGCTAAGGCGGCCGCTTCCGCGGCTTTGGTCGCAGCCAGGTCAGCCTGAGTTACCGCTTCGCCCTGGGCCGCTTCGGCCGTCGCTGCCTGGAACAGCGCCTCCCCCTGGGCGATGGTGGCCGTGGCTGCGTTTTGCAAGGCAATTGTCTCATTGCGCCGGGCTGTCTGGCTTTGGTTGAACACGGCCGTTGTCAAAATTGCCCCCACAATCGAAGCCGCCACCAAGACAACCACAATCATCCGCAGCCGCTGTAACGAACGTTGCTCTAGTTCCCGCTCTCGTGCCAGCCGTGCTGCTTCGGCTGCTTCTCGCTGTCGTCGTTCTGCCAGACTGGCGTCGAGGAAAGCTTGCTCATCGCCGGTTAAAGCCAGACTGGTATGAGCCGCCCAGCCAGCAAACTGGTCCAGCCGCGCCCCGCGCAGCAAAAAGCCTTTACCCTTTTCGGATGCAACCCATTCGGCCGCCGCCAGCGCCTGGAATCGCTGCAAACGCACATCACCGCGGCTTTCATCCAGCCAGCCGCGCAAACGAGGCCACTCCCGCAGCAGCGCTTCATGGGCCACTTCCACCGTCGGCCTGCGCGTCACCGGATCATGGTCAAAAGTCAGCAAGCGAAAATGGCCAAACGCGATGATGACCGACTCTATCCCGTTCCCGTCTTGGGTCGTTGGGTCTTTACCCTTTTTGTAATTGAGCGCCGCCAACTCGGAACGCAGCACCCGGCGGCGGGTATCCTCGACGCCTTCCCCCAGGGTAACCAATCGCAAGAACAGTTGGCGGGCGATTTCCTGTTCCGCCTCGACTAATCCGGCGTAGAGATTTTCGGCCCGGCGGCCCAGCGCACCCAGCACGCCGCCGCTCTCTTGATAAGCCTGGAGGGTCAGCTGACGCTCTTTGCGCCGCTCGAATAGTTCCGTCAACGCATACTGGAGCAGGGGCAGCGTGCCCGGTTGGTCGCCAACGTCACGGATGATACGATGGCCTAATCCAGCTTCAAGAGCCAGTCCCACGCGCTGCGCCGGGCCGCTAATGGCCAATTCTAATTCGTCCGGCGTCAGCGGCAGGACGAATTCGGTGCGCCGCCGCAGCAGTTCGCCAAAGTCGACGTACTGCAAGGGCCGGTCGGTAAAGTCGGCCCGTAAGGTGATAATGACTCGTAAGCGGCTGTGGGGATCGAGTACGGCCGTTAACAAACTCCCCAGAAAATGCGCCCGAACTTTTTCATCCTCCACCAGCGTAAACACCTCTTCAAACTGGTCGATAACCAGCACCAGGTCCACCTGTTCATCGGCCGGCAGGATATGGCGAACACAGCGCAGCAAGCCGCGCTCATCTTTCTGAAGCCGGTCCAACAGCTCTTCCGGCGGTTGGGCGGCCACCCGCAGCAAAGCAGCGGCCAATTCTGCCAACGGCTGCGAGCCGGGCATGAAATCCACGACATACCAGTTATCCGAGCCGGGCAGGCCGCCCCGCCTCAACGCCGGAATGAGACCGGCCTTGACGACGCTGGATTTGCCGCTGCCGCTGGGGCCGACCACAGCCAGGAACCGGGAGAGGTCATCGGTCTCGGCCAGCCGCCCCAGGAGTTCCTGGATGAGTACCTCACGGCCAAAAAAGTCAGCGGCATCGGTTTCATCAAAAGCGCGCAGCCCCTTGAACGGGTTCTCGACAGCGCCAGCCGCCGGGTCATCTGTTTCGGAAGCAGGGTGCGTAATGGATGTGGCTGTGTGGCGGCTTGTGACCGCCTGGATTTCGATCAGTAAGGCCATCACGTCCGGATGGCGCGCCGCCGGGTCTTTGGCTGTAGCCTGCTGAATCACGTGATCAAGTTCTGTTGGCAGGTCGGAGATATGTCCGGCCAACGACGGCAAAGAAGCGGAAAGATGCTGCTGGATGAAATCGTCAGGTCTGGTTCCCTTGAATGGCGGCTGGCCGGTCAACAATTCATAAATCAGGATACCCAGGTAATAGATGTCCGTCTGGGGATTAATCGGCTCGGAGCGAATTTGCTCCGGAGATAAGTAGGCCGGTGTATGAAGGCTGTCGCTGCGCCAGGACTGATCTTCAGGGCGGAAAAAATCGGCGTTTTTGGCGATGCCAAAGTCGGCCAGATAAGCGTTACCCTCCTGGTCAAGGAGGATGTTGGAGGGTTTGATGTCCCGGTGAATGACGCCTGACCGATGGGCAGAATGCAGGGCCGGACAGATTTGGCTCAATATTCCTGAGACGGCATTGAGGGAAAGCGGGCCATCTTTGAGGTGTTCTTGCAAAGAGCCGCCGTGAAGCAGGCGCATGATGAGATACGCCACGCCCGGCTCGCGCCAGTAATCGTAGAGGGGCACGATGTAGGGATGTTCCAGCCGGGCAACCAAACGGGCTTCGGCTTCGAAGGAGCGGATGAAATCGGGCTGGTTGGCATATTGGGGCAGGATGACTTTGACGGCCACTTCGCGCCTCAGGGCTGGCTGGGTGGCCTGGTAAACCGCGCCGTAGCCGCCAGCGCCGATACGTTCACCGAGGGCATAGCCGCGGACAGCCCGGCCGCTCAGGTCTCCTTCGCCAATCTCCTCCGGCAGCGGCGGCGGGATGGGGACAGGCGATGGCGAGGGGGTATTGCGCAGGGCTGTCCGGGCCAGATGGACGAAATTGGTGTGGTCTTCCTGGGAAATATTGAGGGCCATCGCCAATCTCTCGGCAATTTGGCTGGACGGCCGTAAATCATCGGCCTCTATTTTACGAACAGTAATCGTGGCGCAGCCAACGCGAATAGACAGTTCCGCCTGGGTTAGACCAAGAGCTATCCGATGTTCTTTTACCAGTTTGCCAAAAGAGATGTCATGATCCACAGGGAATCTCCCAGATGGTAAACCTAAAACTGTCGTTAGTCGAATAAGGAAGCGAGAGAAAAGTTGGTATGCCGTTTCTCCTGATTACCCCAAAAGCAAAAAGCCGCCAACGTATACCGTCAGCGGCTTTTGATGATAGCCAAAGTGAGTTGCTCAGGTTATTGTAGTGACCTGAAGCCCGCGCCTGCGTTGACAATCCGTGATGAATGACTAAGATGCAGTTTAGATCAATTCTTACGTCAAATCAACATTGTGATGAATCACACAAAAGCGCGGCCTCATTTTCTTTTTCCGACAGGCGGCATACAATATAATTGATTGACAACAATTGGTGGTCAGCACAAACAACCTCGCAACCAACCATCGAAAACTTAAGGTGGACCGCAATATGAAAATAGGCGTTGTTTTCCCCCAAATCGAATTTGGCCATGACCCGGCAGCCGTCCGTGATTATACGCAGACGGCTGAGGCATTAGGCTTCAGCCACATCCTGGCCTACGACCACGTGCTGGGCGCTAATCCTGATCGGCCCGGCGGCTGGCAGGGGCCGTACACCTACGAAAACCCATTCCTCGACCCCTTTGTTTTGTTCAGCTTCATGGCTGGCGTCACGGAAACCATCGAATTTGTTACCGGCATTTTGATTCTGCCGCAGCGGGAAACGGCCGTTGTCGCCAAACAAGCCGCGACGTTAGACGTGTTGAGTAACGGCCGTTTCCGGTTGGGCGTGGGCATTGGCTGGAATGAGGTCGAATACATCGGCCTCAACCAGGATTTCCACACACGGGGCCAGCGCATCGAGGAACAAGTTGATGTTCTGCGCCAGTTTTGGACGCATGAACTCATTACGTATGACGGCCGTTGGCACACTATTCCCGACGCCGGTCTCAGCCCCCGCCCCGAACGCCCCATCCCCATCTGGTTTGGCGGCCACGCCGATGCGGTGCTGCGCCGCGTAGCCAAAATGGGCAACGGTTGGCTGCCCAATTACCGCACCCCGGACCAGGCTCAGTCGGCGCTGGCCGCATTAGATGGGTATTTGGCGGAATACGGCCGTTCCCGCACCGATATCGGTATGGAACCCCGGCTCAGCTTTGGCGGCGGTAATCCCGACGAATGGCGGCAAATCATCGCCGATTGGCAGGCTGCCGGCGCGACCCATATCTCCCTCAACACCATGTATCTGGGCTTCGAGACCCCAACCCAACACATCAACGCCTTCCGCCAATTCGCAACGGCCGTTCTCTAACAAGCTGTCGGAAAAATCAGAAAAGCCTCTTCACAAATCAGCCCGATCAGGCTATGCTATTAAATATCAATCAACTGACAAACAGGAGATGAACCGTATGACAATGTACGCTCAAGACAGGCCCTCTTCCAACGATATTCTCAACGAAGTATCCGACGTTGAACGCATGAAAGCGCTAATCCAGACCATTAGCGCCTACATCGAGCATTATCATGGCGGTGCAGTAGAGATGGTGGCCTATGAAGAGAACAAGCTCAAAGTTAAAATGACCGGCGCATGCCAGGGGTGCGCATTGGCTCCAGCCACGCTGCACGGCTGGGTCGAAGGCACCGTCAAACAATTCTTCCCCTACCTGGAAAGCGTCGAAGCTGTCTAAATTTGGGTCATTATCACTTCAACCGAAGGGAGAAATCTTTATCACCTGGCGCAGCGAGGAAGATTGCTCCACGCTGCGCTTGTCGGAATGACATCCACCCATTACGGAACTTCGGGGAGTACACCACACCTGAAATGAAAGTCTGCCAGCGGGCAGGTTTCTAAATTCCCGTCCATTACTGTTAACTTAAGACCTCGCCGGCTTCCAAAATGATCTGCGTTCCTCTGGAGCTTTGCATCAAAACCTGCGAGGGCTACGCTTAAGTTAACACTTATGAATTCTCGTCTTTTTGATTACAATACAATTACTATGCGCGAACGACTGGGGTTGCATTTGGTCAGCCTAACGGCTCAGATGATTTTGAGCTATATCGGTTTGGTGCTATTAACGGCCGTAGCCCTGGGCGTCCCGGCAATCTGGCTCATTCGCAACCAGATCGAGGATCAAGCCTGGGAGCGCCTGGACCAGGGCAGCCGGTCTACCACTGCGCTGTTTGCCGGCTGGCAGGGCAAAGTCGCCGACCTGGCCGCTCTCACCAGCCAGCGTCCCACCTTACAAACTTTACTAGCTGTCAAAGACCAACCAGCCCTGCTCAATTATCTACAAATTTTACGAGCAGATACTGAGCTTGACCTGCTGCTGGTTTGTGATGAAAACCTCCTGATAGCTCAGGTAGGCACGGCCGTTTCTACCGACATCTGTCTTACCTACCAAACTGCCGGTCACTATAATTTAGCCAATCCTGGCCAAAACCCGGCCATTTGGCTGCTGGCGGCCCATGACATCACCAACGAAACCGGGCTGATAGGCCAGATTATCGCTGGCGTCGCGTTGGATCAATCCTTTTTGCTGGAAATGCAAGACCAAACAGGGCTGGTTCATACCCTGTTCCTCGATGGGTATTTACCCGTGGGCAGTTTAGCGGTCGGTACAATTGATTCAACCCTATTTGAGCAAAACGGCCGTTCCTATTACGCCGCCCCACTCACCATCACACCTTCCGCGAATAAGCCGCAGCTAAACCTGGTTGACAGGGTCGCCCTGGATGTCACCAACATTGCCGCCACCGAACACAACCTCATGCGCATCCTCATCGGCGGCATTGGACTGATTACATTGGTAGGGTCGGCGCTAGGGTTATTCCTGGCCCGCCGCATCGGCCAGCCGCTGGCCCAGCTATCCGACGCCGCCGACCTCATCAGCCAAGGGGAACTCACCCAACCCATTGCCGTTCGCAGCGGCATTCAGGAAGTCTCACTGGTAGCTCAGGCATTGGAACAGGCTCGCAGCGAATTGCAGCAAACCATCCACGAACTGCGCCAGGCCAAAGTATGGACCGACCACCTGCTGGATTCAATTGTAGAAGGAATTGTGACGCTGGATGACAACGGCCGTATCACCTTCTTCAGTCCCGGCGCGGAACGCATCACCGGTTGGGCACAAAATCAAGCCATCGGCCACAGCCTGGACGATATTTGCCAAATTGCCAACAGCGACGAACCATTCAGCCGCCGCCTGCCTGCTCCCGGCAAACGGCAAAAAGTCACCGCACAGTTGGTCAAACGGCAAGCAACCCTGGCCATTACCGGTGCCTATCTAACCCTACCGGCCGCCGGACAAAGCGGGCTGGCCCTGGTACTGCGTGATGTAACCGAAGGCGAAGTAATGCACCGGCTGCTGGGCGAATTCCTGGCCAACATCACCCACGAATTCCGTACCCCGCTAACGGCCCTGGCCGTCTCGGCCGAACTACTGTTAGAACAGGCTCCCGAACTCAAACCCGAAGAACTACATGAACTGCTAACCTCACTACACCTGGGCATTTTGGGGTTACAGACGTTGATCGACAATTTGCTGGAAAGCGCCCGCCTGGAAGCAGGCCGATTTGATATCCGACCCCAGCCATCAGATTTGGGCGAGATAATTGCCGAAGCAACGCGCATCATGCAGCCGCTCCAAGATAAGTATGGCCACCGGCTGCTGGTGGAACTGCCGGGAACGATTCCCACCGTCCAGGCCGATGCCCGGCGTGTAGTACAGGTTTTGGTAAACTTACTGTCCAACGCTATCAAGTACAGCCCCGATGGGTCAGAGATTGGGTTGACGGTTACGGCCATTCCGAATGAGGCAGAAACGACCCTATCCTCCTGGATCAAAGTTGCCGTTGCCGACCACGGGCCGGGAGTGCCGGCCGATTTTCAGGCGCAGGCATTCCAGCCCTTTGCCCATCCACAGACCACCGGCCGTTCCGTGCAGCATGGCGCAGGATTAGGTCTATCCGTCGTCAAAGCCATCGTTGAAGCTCACGGCGGACAGGTCGAATTAGCCGACCGCCCTGGTGGCGGCTCTATTTTCTGGTTTACCTTACCGGTTGTCGGTAATCAGATTGCCGATTACAGAGAAAACGGATCACAAACATGAAAGCATTAGTGGTTGACGATGACCGCGTCCTGGCCGACTTGATAGCCTTTACGCTGCGGCGCGAAGGATTCAGCGTCAGCCTGGCCTACAATGGAGAAATGGCCCTGCAAGTATGGCGCGACACCCATCCTGACATCATCATTCTGGACCTGAACCTGCCCCAGGTAGATGGCTTCACCGTCTGCCGCCAGATTCGCGCCGAAGAGGAAACACCAATCATCATGCTCACTGTGCGCAGCGAAGAAGATGACATCATACGTGGGCTGGAATTGGGCGCTGATGATTACATCGCCAAGCCGTTTAGCCCGCGACAGTTGGTAGCCCGGGTTCAGGCAGTACTGCGGCGGTCGGGGAAAACGGCCGTTCCCGGAATCTTCCAGGCCGGCCCGTTAACGCTGGACTCCGGCCACCGCGAAGTGCTGGTTGACAAAGGAAAACCCATCAGCCTGACCCCGCTGGAAACCCGGCTGCTGCGCTACCTGATGACCAATGCCGGCCACGTGTTAACCGCCGACGCTATCATCGCTCAAGTTTGGGGAGCCGATGGCGGCGACCGAGACATGTTACGCCAGTTGGTGCGCCGCCTACGCCGCAAAATCGAGCCAGACGCCGCCAACCCCATCTACATCGAAACCATGCCCGGCCTGGGATACGGCCTTGCTCCGTCTGCTTCCCAGCCGCCGCATAAATAATGCTCCGCTGTCGGCCAGGCGACAATCGCTTATCAACGAAATTTCCCCGACCAGCCAGCCCTGCGTACAGCCAACCGCACAAAATAAAAATATAAAACCCACACCAATTTCAACTATCTATCAAAAATTAGTCGGCTCTGACTAAAATCCTCTCCCTTTATCACAAGATTGTCACAACCGGATCACGCGTTTTGTCATTACGGCCGTTTACACTCCCTCGAAATGGCGGTTCACCGTCACAATTAATGAGCGGGAGCCTGGAAGATTAGATATAAAACCCCTAAATCCCCGCGATTTCTAAAGGAAACTCTGCAATGGATCAAAACATTTTTGTTTTCATCGCCGTCGGGTTTATAGCGCAAATGATCGACGGCGCTTTGGGAATGGCTTATGGCGTTAGCGCATCTTCCTTTTTATTGTCACTGGGCATATCGCCGTTGGTAGCCAGCGCCAGTGTCCATGCCGCTGAAATTTTCACGACGGCCGTTTCCGGTGCATCCCATTACCGTTTAGGCAATGTGGACAAAACCCTGGTTAAAAAGCTGGCCGTGCCCGGCGTGTTGGGGGCTGTGCTGGGGGCTTATATTTTAACGGCCGTACCTGGTGACAAAATCAAACCCATCGTTTCCGCCTACCTGCTAATCATGGGGTTGTACATTCTGTTCAAAGCGATCCGCAATATTCACCAGGAAGCGCAAATAAAGCACATTTCCCTACTGGCGCTGGCCGGTGGGTTTCTTGATGTGAGCGGTGGCGGCGGCTGGGGGCCGGTCGTCACCACCACGCTGGTAGCCAATGGCGGCACACCACGCACCACCATCGGCTCCGTCAATTTGACCGAATTTTTTGTCACCGCGGCTGCTTCCGTCACCTTTGTCTTAACGGTTGGCCTCGATTACTGGCAGGTCATTCTGGGGCTGGCTATCGGCGGCGCGGTGGCGGCGCCATTGGCGGCCCGCATTTGCCAGCGGCTGCCACAGCGGACACTTATGTTCCTGGTGGGATTGGTCATCATCGGGTTGAGCATCCGCACACTGGTTTTGACGTTGGGCTAATTGTCCATGAGTCATTTCGACCTGGGGGAGTCCTGCCACTTGCTCTTCTGATGTCGATATCTGTCACAGGATTGTCACGGCAGTATCACGATTCCTGTCACCCGCCCCTGCTACAGTGAAACTGCAAGCGCAGGCAGCGCGCCTGCAAACTAGCAGGAGGTCTGGTGATGAATGCTTTAGAATTTCGCACAAAAAAATCCAGTCTCTCATCCCAATCAGGGATACCGGAAGCTGAATTATGGTCGAGCCGTACAGCCCGGCGGCCGCAAAAGTTTGTTCAACCTGCCGGATTACGCCTTTTGAGCTGTGGGCCGGCCGATGGCAGCCCGGCCCTGCTGCCTTATGCCAATTACCTCTGCCACCTGCTAAACGGCCGTTTACAACATCTGGTTTTACCGAGGCAGCATACCGTGACGGCCGTCGCCCGTGCTGCCATCCACAACGACCTCATCATTCTGGACGAGCCGGAACAATCACTGGCAGCGCGTTTATGTTTGGGCCGCCCTGGTCAAAAATTGGCGGCTCAGATGCCGGCGTCTATCCTGGTGGCCCGGCAACCGCTCTGGCCGCTGCGCCAGATACTTCTAGTTTTGCGCCTGGATGACAATGATGAAACGGCCGTGGTTTGGACCAAACGGTTAGCCCAGGCCAGCGGCGTGGTTGTCACGATTCTGCCGTTGGTTCCATCACTGCCGGCCATGTACGCACCGCGACCCGATGGCGTCGCTGCCCTGCTGTCTTCGCAGACGGCCGCCGGACAGCAGGTCCGGCAAGTGGCCAGACAGTTAAATGAAGCTCAGGTAACGGCCGTTATTCACCTGCGTCAGGGCGAACCGGGCGGGCAAATTAACCACGAGATAGAAGCCGGTCTGCACGATCTCGTCGTGATCGGCGCCGAATCGACCATCAAATGGCAGCGCTGGCTGCTGGGCGAGTTGGTCTCGCCCCTGTTAAGCTGGATTGCCCATCCCGTTTTAGTGACCAAACCTACGCCTACAGAGGCAATATGAATAACCTGGCTGAACATGAATTAGTGGTAACGGCTGTGGACACGACCGAACTCCCAACCTTAAGCGACCTGGCCCTTCCCCTACCTGTACGTGCCGTCTGGCAGCGCATCCCCTGGGTCAAAATTGGGGTGTTTGGCCTCAGCCTCTTCCTGTTCATCCTGGCTATCACCCTGATGAAAGAAGGGGCGCGTGATCTGGCTCCGCTGGTGCGCAGCCGGTTTGCCGTTACCAATCCGGCCAACAGCCTGGGATTTGGCTGGTTATTCGCCTACGTCATCATGAGCGGTTCACCGGTGGCCGCTTCCGCACTGACCTTTTTCCAGGCCGGTGTCCTTGACAAATTAGGCACTTTCACGATGATCACCGGCAGCCGCCTGGGAGCCAGTTTCATCGTTTTGTTCATCGGTTTCATCTATGTACTGCGCGGCCGCAGCCGCAGGAACAGTTTAAGCATGGGGCTGCTCTCCCTGAGCGTGACCGGCACAACCTATCTGGCAACGCTGCTCATCGGCTCTGGCATTTTGTATACCGGCCTCCTGGATCGGGTACAGATGCATTCCGGCCTGCTGCTGACATCTCTTACCGAACTCGTTTTTGACCCGGTCGCCGCTTTTTTGACCGGATTTTTACCTGATTGGACCTTATTTTTGATTGGCCTGGGCGTGATCATGGTCAGTTTCAGCCTATTTGACCGCTGCCTGCCGCAGATGGCGCTGAAGGAAAGCCAGTTGGGACGCATGTCACGGATGGTGTATCGGCCCTGGGTGATGTTTCTGCTGGGTGGAGCAATTACGTTGGTGTCAATGTCGGTCAGCGTCTCTTTGAGCGTTTTGATTCCGCTGAGTCACCGCGGTTTTGTGCGCCGCGAAAATGTCATTCCCTACATCATGGGAGCCAATATCACCACGTTCATCGACACGCTGCTGGCAGCCGTGCTGCTGAACAATACCCAGGCATTTACGATTGTGCTGGTGGAGATGATTAGCATCACCATTGTCTCGGTGCTGCTGCTGCTGACTGTCTTCCGGCGCTATGAGCGGGCAATGTTGAATTTTGTGACCTGGGTCACGGCCGATAATCGTCACCTGGCCCTGTTCATGGCGGTGGTTTTGGTAGTTCCGTTTGTTTTGATACTGCTGTAGGCGATTTGGGGCGGGGATTAGGGGATGAGGGGATTATTTGATTATCCCCCAATCCCTGCCTTTTTGAGGGATTTTATGCATATTTTGGTTGCTGTTAGTGCGGGTAAACAGGGGGCAACGGCCGTTGCCTGGGGACATCTGCTGGCTCAATTTACCGGCTCCATACCCACGTTGTTAACCGTCGTCAAACACGAATCGGAGCGGACGGCCGGGCAGGCTATGCTGGAAAAGATGGCCGGCCTGGGACACAACGGCACGGCCAACCCCACGCTCAAGGTTGTCGTTGGCCGGGTTGTTGATGAAATTGCCCGTGAAGCGCAAAGGGGGAAATATGACCTGCTGGTAGTGGGAACACGGCCGTATCATCCCCTCTTCAAACGCTTTCTGGGATCCGTGACGAGCCGCATGCTGCCACAGGCTACCTGCCCCATCCTCATCGCCAAAAGCTGCCCCGACAACCTGCACCGGATTCTCATCTGCGAAGGCGGCCGCGATCCGTCGCTGCTGCAGCGCTTCATCACCAAACTACCTGAATTTATCCGTGACGGCAGCGAAATCAAAGTGCTGCACGTCATGTCACAAATTTTGGCCAATCCGGCGGCGATGGGCTGGGAACTGCAAGCCGACGCCCAGGCTCTCATCGACCAGCACGCGCCGGAAGGTGAACTGCTACAAGAAGATGTGCAATTGTTGGCCATTACCCCGGTGCCAGTGGCCACTGAGGTGCGGCACGGGCTGGTGGTGGATGAGATTGTGGCCGAGGCGGGAAACGGCCGTTACGATCTCATCGTCATTGGCCAACATCAAGGCAGTGACTGGTGGTTGGCAGACCTGATGGAACAAATTGTGGCCCAGGCAGACCGTTCAGTGTTAGTCGTTTAGGAGACGCGTCGGGTTAAGAATGGTTCAATCTCCAAAGATTGAACCATTCTGCGTGAGATTTTCCTCATTTTTTGTTTACAACTACTGCCACCTGAGCCTAAAATGGGGCAATGGATAAACGCCTGCGTAACGGACTCCTGGTTATTGTTATCACCGTTGGTTTGGCCGGAACCGGCTGGCTGGCCGCGCCGCGCCTGGTAAGTTTGCTGCCAGGACGCGTCAAACAGCGCATTCCCCACGAACTGCTGGCCCTGGTAGAGACGCCGCTGCCCACTGCCTTGCCCGCACCGGATATTCCGTCAGTCCCCGTCCGCATTACGATTCCGGAGCTGCCGACGGCAACAGCTACGATAACGGCCGTTCCTCCCACACCGCAACCAACTGACCAACCCACCACCACGCCAACAGTAACAGCCACCCCCATTCCCTCACCAACCCCGCTGCCATCAGCGGCCATCATCGCCGGTATCACCAACATCCCGCAAAAATTCAACAACTGCGGCCCTACAAACCTCAGCCTGACATTGGCCTTTTATGACCATAACGTTGACCAATTGGATATCGCCGCCGTGCTTAAGCCTAATTATGATGACCGCAACGTGTCGCCGGAAGAATTGGCTGCTTATGTCAACAACGAGACCCCGCTGCGGGCAGACGTTTACAGTGGTGGCAGCCTGGAACTCTTGAAACAACTCATCGCCGCCGGTTTCCCGATTGTCGTGGAAAAAGGGCTGCTGCCCAACGAACAGGAAGGTTGGATGGGCCATTATCTGACGGTTTACGGCTACGATGACGCTGCCCAGACATTCACCAGCATGGACACCTATCTTGGTCCCTGGGATGGCGGTGTGCATACCGACAGCTATGAGACGATGGCTGAATATTGGCGGCATTTCAATTATACGTTTGTGTTGGTATACCCGGCGGGAAGGGAAACGGCCGTTCACACCCTCCTCACCCCCCACTATACCGATCCATTCTACATGTGGCAAAACGCCGCCCAAACCGCCCAGACTGAAACGGATATCCGGCCCGATGATGCTTTTGCCTGGTTCAATCTGGGAACCAGCTTAACCTACTTGGGTCAACTGAGCGATCAGACCGAATTTTATGAAAACGCCGCCGCTGCTTTTGATCGTGCCCGCACCATCGGACTACCACGGCGCATGTTGTGGTATCAGTTCCAGCCCTACGTTGCCTATCTGGCAGTGGACCGCCACGAAGATGTCCTGACACTGGCCACAGCCACCGAAATCAGTGAAGGCGGCCGCAATGTGGAAGAAACTTTCCTCTACGTGGGGCATGCCTATCTGGCGGCCGGTAATGTGAACCAGGCCAAAGTCGCCTACACTCAAGCCGTCCAACTCAATCCCAATTTTTCAGCGGCAAAGCAAGCTTTAGCCGACATAAATTAACGTAAGGAAAACGCAATATTGCCACGGCAATAGCCCGTTTTTTTTACCGTTTGATCTGTTTTTCACGCACCAGTAATTCTATTTGTAAGGTTCCGTAAGTAAATTGTAAGTGATGGCCATTTTGGTCAGATATGTATAGAATAGTTTTTGTATTGGAATAAAACGTGGGGCCGGGCAGAACATCGTTACGGCCGTACACAATAAAATATCATTGGAGCCGGACTATGAGCTGGTCAATCTTGGTAGCTGACGACGATCCAATGATTCGCAATTTACTGCGAATCATGTTGGAAACAGCCAATCACACCGTTTTTGAAGCCTACAATGGACAAGATGCGATTGAAAAAGTGCATACAATCCATCCTGATGCGATGATTTTGAATATCAGGATGCCGGAAATGGATGGGATTACGGTATGCCACACGCTGCGCCATGATAAAGAAACGGCCGTTCTCCCCATTCTCATTTTAAGCGGACAGGCCCACTTAACGGCCGTGAACAAAGGACTACTCGCCGGAGCCAATCGCTACCTCACCAAACCCATGTCGCGGTCCAGTTTGCTCCAGAACTTAGATGAAGTCCTGAGTGAACAAGCCAACAACAGCTACACCAACTAAGCGCCAGTTTGAAAACAATTACCCCTTCCTCCCTACCTGGAATCAAAAAAAGCAACCGTTCGAGCCATAAACAAAGCCTCCCCATCACCGCGGAAAGTGTGCGGCTGATTGGCATACGTGAAACATTCAACGGGATGCCTGACAGCTTGCAGCCGCTGGCATAAATCATCCGACCAAACCGGCGGCACAACATCATCCATGTCGCTGTGATGAATACTAATGGCCGCCTTGATACGATCCAGGTGATAAATAGGTGAAATGGCCTGTAACGCTTGCGGAGATGCGGCCAGTTCAAAGTCACCGCTTTGCCCGTTGCTCCAGATCCGAATTTGCTCGTAATTCAACTGTTCATCACCGCTCATAGCGCCATAGAGAACGGCGGTTTTCACATAAGCCGCATTATTCACCGTCACCACCCGCAGGGCCACACCGCCGCCCATGCTGTGTCCCCACAAATTGATGTCTTCGGCGTCAGCCCGGCGCAGCGTGCCGGTTGGGTCCTGGCTTTGTTCGCGGATAATGGCAATGAGATTAAGGACGTCAATCGCGTAGCCGGTGCGGAAAAAATCAGGGCCGCTGTCCGACGGCGGGTAGTTGCGGAAATTGGGATGAATGACAAAGTAACCGGCCTCGGCCAGTAAATCGGCATAACGGCGGGTGTAGGCCACTGTTTCATACGCATCAGGATCGATATAGCCGTGTAAAACCAGAGCCACCGGGAAATCATCGCCTTCATTGGGCACATTCATGAATCCATAAATGGTCAGCCCGTCGCTGGGATAGGTGATGAGATAACGCGTGAATGCGTCATTGCTGGCCAACGTGTCCACGATTTGAAGCGTGCCGCCACCATAGCTGCGGGCGGCCAGGGCATCGATCGTGTAGGCGGCATAAGGATCGGGCGTAGCGGTTGACGCAGGCGTGTTTGTGGGTTGAAAGGTGGGGGATGGTATGGTTTTGGGAACGGTCGTTGCCGTCCTCGTTAATTCGGGCAGTGAAATGGGCGTTGTTGGCACAGTGCTGGGAGTTGAAGTAGACAAAACAACAGTCGGCGTCGGCACAGCTTGGCGGCAAGCCGTGAACAAGAGACAAATAAAAAGCCACACACCACAAATCTGTAATCGCATTCCCGCCAGTTTAGCCAATCAAACTACACCTGCCTAAAACAATCATCTTGCTATCATTCAACTGGCAAAGATGTCAAAAATGATGTCAACTCTTTCGCGCGTCAGCGTAGTTCGGGTAAAATCGAGCGTATGAAATATTTGGAAAAACTCAAAGCAGCACAAGACCGTAATCAATCGTGGTTGTGTGTGGGGTTGGACCCCGATCCCATCCGTCTGCGAGTGGACGTCCTCAAGTGGGATGAACCTATTTTGCCCTTCAACAAAGCGATCATTGACGCCACGGCCGATCTGGTTTGTGCCTATAAACCAAACCTGGGCTTTTACTTGCAGTGGGGAGCGGCCGGCATCATCGCCCTGGAACGGACGATTGCCTACATTCCCGACCACATCCCCGTCATTTTAGACTGCAAAACGGGTGACATCGGCCACACGCAGGCGGCGTGGGCGGCAGGGTTGTTTGACGAATGGGGCGTGGATGCCATCACCGTCAATCCTTACGTAGGTGCGGAAGCGGTGCTGCCGATGATTGGCGAACGGCCGGACAAGGCCGTCTACATTTTGGCCCGCACGTCTAATCCCAGTGCAACGCAGTTCCAAGGGAATTTGCGCGGAAGGGAAGGGCTGTCGGCCGAGGTGCTGCGCCAGAGCCAGTCGTGGACGACGGCCGGGCACAAGGGCTACGTCGTCGGCGCGACTTACCCGGAGGAACTGCAAATCGCCCGCGAGATAGCCCCGGAAGCCAGTTTTTTGATTCCGGGGATTGGGGCGCAAGGTGGGAGTTTGGAAACGGCCGTTCAATTTGGCCCCGACGCCACCGCCGGCCCGGTCATCAGCTCCAGTCGAGGTATCATCTACGCTTCCACCAGCACTGATTTTGCTGAAGCCGCCCGTCAAGCTGCCCAAACGGTGCGCGATCAAATCAACGCCATACGCCACGCTGCTTGATGACGATTTTCACTGGATGGCAGACACCTTCGCCGTCCCTTGACCTGCCGCCCGGCCATCTGCATATCTGGCGCGTACCGCAGGAAGTGCCGGCGGCAGCGCTGGCTCGTTACTGGCCGATCCTCGCCGCCGATGAACAGGCGCGGGCCAACCGCTTCCGCTTTGACCGGGACAGAAATCGGTACGTGGTGGCACGGGCTGTTTTGCGATTGATAAACGGCCGTTACCTCTCCCTACCGCCGCAACAAATCACCTTCACCTACACCGAATACGACAAACCGGCATTGGCCCCAACCCAATCAGCCTTCCCCGATAGTGGGCGGCTGCAATTTAACGTCAGTCACTCCGGCGGGCTGGCCATGATGGCCTTTTGCCGGGAGGCCGAGGTGGGAATTGATGTCGAAAAGCGGCGGCCGCTCGACGATGGTGAACAAATCGCTGAGCGGTTTTTCTCGGCATCTGAGGTGGCCGTTTTCAAATCACTGCCCGCCGAGCAGCGCAATGAGGCTTTTTTCAACTGCTGGACGCGCAAGGAAGCCTACATCAAAGCGATTGGCGAAGGGCTATCCTGCCCGCTGGAAGTTTTTGAGGTGACTCTCACGCCGGGAGAACCGGCCCGGCTGCTGCAAATTCGGGGCAGTCAAGCAGCGGCGGCCGAGTGGTCGTTGTTTTCGCTGGAGCCGGATGAGGGATTTGTAACGGCCGTTGCCATCCCCGGTCAAAACTGGCAGCTTTCTTACTGGCAGTGGCCGGGCATGTGACCTACTTTCCCATCAATTTAGCCAAATTCTCGATAAATGGCGGGTAAACAACCCCACGTTCAGTGATAATGGCCGTGATATAGTCGGCCGGGGTCACGTCAAAGGCCGGATTGCCAACCCGCACATCGTCAGGGGCGATCTGGCATGTGCCGATAGTGGTGATTTCTTCAGCTGGACGCTCTTCGATTTCAATGTCATTGCCGTTGGGGGTGGCCATGTCGATAGTGGTTGTCGGTGCGGCGACGTAAAAGGGTACGTTGTTGGCCTGAGCGACAACGGCCAGATTGTAGGTACCGATTTTGTTGGCCGTATCCCCGTTGGCGGCGATGCGGTCGGCGCCAACGACGCATAAATCGATTTTTTGCGTGCGCATGAAGTGGCCGGATGCGCCATCGGCGATGACCTTGAAGGGGACGCCCTGCTGCTTGAGTTCCCATGCGGAAAGACGCGCACCCTGCAAGCGGGGTCGGGTTTCGTCCAGCAACGCTTGCACCTTTTTACCCGATTCGTGAGCCATACGGATGATGCCCAGCGCTGTCCCATAATCGACAGTAGCCAAACTGCCGGTGTTGCAGTGGTGGATGATTGTGGCCTCGTCGGGGATAAGGGGCTGCGCGTTGCGGCCGATTTGCTTATTGAGGGCAACATCTTCGGCGGCGATGGCTTGTGCTTCGGCCAGAACGGCCGTTTTCAACCCATCAACCGTTATCAAAGCAGGATCGTCTACCCGTTTCATCACGCGGTCGATGGCCCAGAACAGGTTAACGGCCGTTGGCCTGGCCCGGCGTAAAATGTCAGCCATTTCCACTAATTCTTGCCGCAGCGTATCAACGGTTTCGGCTTGAGTGTGGTACGTGGTCAGGGCCAGCCCATAAGCCGCGGCCGCGCCAATTGCCGGTGCGCCCCGAATGACCATATCGCGAATTGCCTGGGCTAGGGAACGGCCGTCACGATAATCATTGTAAATCGTCTCCTGAGGCAGCTTGCGCTGATCCAACAGCCGCAAAACCCCCTCATCCAACCATTCAATACTCTTAAATCCAGTCATCAACTTTCATCCCAAAATTTATAAAACCGCAGAGGCGCGGAGAACGCTGAGGAATCTTTAAAGATAAAAACTCCGCGTTCTCTGCGTCCTGCGGTTAACGTTTTATTTTTTCTCTGGGAACAATCCCAACACACCGTCTTCAGACGCCGCACAAACGCCCCGTTCGGTGATAAGACCCGTTACCAGCCGCGCCGGGGTCACGTCGAAGGCGTAGTTGGCGGCCGGACTGTCTGGCGGCGTTAGCAGTACTTCTTTGATGGTTCCTTCGTGCAAACCGCGAATCAGACGCACTTCCGTGGCATCCCGCTGTTCAATGGGAATTTCCCGCACGCCGTCGCGCATCTGCCAATCAAACGAAGAGGAGGGCAAGGCAGTGTAGAAGGGGACACCGTTATCAAATGCAGCCAGCGCTTTAAGGTAGGTGCCGATTTTGTTGCCCACATCGCCGGTGTAAGTCGTGCGGTCGGTGCCGGTGATGACCATATCCACCAGTCCGTGCTGCATCAGGTGGCCGCCCACGTTGTCGGCAATGATGGTATGGGGAACGCCATGCTGGCCCAATTCCCAGGCAGTCAGCCGTGCGCCCTGGTTGCGCGGCCGGGTTTCGTCCACCCAAACGTGAACCAGGATGCCCTTGTCGTGGGCGGCATAAATGGGTGCGGTGGCCGAGCCGTAATCGACGAAAGCCAACCAACCGGCATTGCAGTGGGTCAAAATGTTGACCACGTCGCCATTTTTACGCTGGCAGATCGCTTCGATGAGGGTCAATCCATGTTGGCCAATCCGGCGGCAGTAGTCGGCATCTTCATCGGCGATGGTTTGCGCTGTAGCATAGGCGGTTTGGATTTTGGCTTCAATGCCGGGGGTGGCTTGAATGGCTTCTCGTTGACGGTCAACAGCCCAGGCCAGGTTAACGGCCGTTGGCCGAGTCCCCTTCAATGTTTCAGCAGCAGCTTCTAACGCGGCCATAAACGCATCTTCCGAATGCTGCGGCGCATGAAGGGCGGCCAGGACCATGCCATAACCGGCTGTGGCCCCGATCAATCCCGCCCCGCGCACGTGCATTTCTTTGATGGCACGCGCTGCTTCGTCCACGGCCGTTAAATCTTCGACAACAAATTCATGCGGCAGGGCGCGCTGATCGATGATTTGTACTACACCGGCTTTAGCAGGATGCAGCCAAATGGTTCGGGTGTGTTTTCCGGCAACGTTCATGGGCGTAATCCTTTAATCAGGGGCGATCTATTTTATTGGGTTGGGCGCAGCCGACGGCATTGCAAAATGGTTAATGTGTAATCGGGTGATGGGGATTCAGGCGTTATTTTGACCGAAAACTCAATTTCCACCGGCGCTTTATATATTCTTTCCAATCGTTTAACGGCCGTACGCACCAACTTGATGAACTTGGGATCCTTTGTCAGGTAATCAAAGGTGAGGATAAACCGGGCGTCGGGTGGCAGCGGCTGGTTGGGATCAATGGCCGCCAGGTGATCGCCTTTGTCCAGCGAGGCAACATAAGGCAGCGCCGGAAACGAGTCGGTCAGGATTTCTGAAACAGGAATCGTGGTCCGTTTGTTGGATTCCAGATCGATCAGATCAATTTGGGTTTGGCTGTGCTGCCGAATTTGTTCGATTGTTTTTTCCGGTCGGAACTGCGGATGGCTTAAAGGTATCAGACGGGTTCCAGTAAAATCGTTTTTGCGGGCGCGGGTGCCTAACCCTAAAACGAGCTGCAGCAACCCATCCTGGCGGCGGATTTCCGGCGCCCAGCGGGCAAAGTTTTGGCTGTAAGCGATTCCGGAAATGGTGGGGAAATGGTAACGGCCGTGTACCTTCCCATCAATTTTTTGCAGCAGCACCGGCATCCGTTCATCATAATCAATTAACTTGTGTTCGCGCCGGTCTACCACGGCTGCCGGATTGAAAATGCTGGCAAATACGCGCCGTATGCCCACCAATAAATCAGCCAGATTTTCCGCTTCTGTGCCTTGATTGGCACAAAAATAGCTTTCATAGCGGCCGGAAAAAGGATAACTGAAATTATCTTCTAGCAAACTGGAAGAACGGACGATAAGCGGGCTACGATTGGCTCGCGCCAAATATTCTCGCAGGTGTTCCACGATATTTTCTGAAAACTCGCCTTGTAAAAAACCATCGATAATGGTCGGGTATACCGCCTCCATCTCGGCCAAAGGTTGGTATTTCTGGTTGACAAAATCTTCCAACTGATTCGTCAAAATAAACTCGTAGATCACCTCTGAACCCAGGTAGTAAGAATCAGGCATATCAACAAAATGGCTGATGTCCGGCCCGATTTCCGGGTCTTGCTGCTGCAAAATCTTCCAGGCCAAAATCATCCCGGCCGCTTTACCGCCAATTTTCCCGGTGCCAATCAGCCGCTGGTAAATTCGCTGCAAATCGACAACGGTTAGAATATGGCGGGCCAATCCGATAAATGGTAGTTGGTCGCTGATGATACGGCGAATGAGAACGACCTTGATTTCTTGCAGGTGATGCTGAATAGGTTCTCGTTCCGGCTCCGGGATTTCTTCATAAATAATGCCTTGTCGGAAGAGGAGGTCCCAGGGGGAAACTTCTGGATTAAACGTTAAATCAGTGGAGGGGGCTGCCTCGGGTTGGTTTTGCAGCACTTCGTTGATGAGTTGGTTCAGCAGGGCAAGACCCAGATTGTTGGCAAAATAAGCATCGGTTAACGTATCACGTACGCGGGATTTGCGCCTTTGCCAGATATGCTCTTCTTCCAGGCCAAGCGAATCACCCATCCCCTCGTGAATTTGGGAGCGGATAGCGGCTTCTCGCACCTCGTGTTCAAAGTCGTTGACGCTGATGATGCCCCGGCGGAAAAGCTCTTCACGCATTCTGTGGCGTATGGTATTGCTCAAGATGGGGTATTGGGCCATTCGAATGTAGATATCGATGGCCGGGGTAACGCTCCTTAAGGGGCCTGTTTGACCGGTTTTACTCATAAAGCCGATTATAACCTGTCCCCAACCTGGTTGGAAGGGTTTAGTAGTGACGAGGCTGTGTTCGGGAGGTAGAAACGGCCGTTGCCCCCCTCCCGAACACTTTAGGCAAGCGCAGTTTTTAACTTGCGCATTTTGATCGGGAAAAACTGCGCTTGCTTGAGAGGAATCGTTTTCTTTTTGAAAAGTTATTCGTAAACGATTCCTTAACAAATCACGAAAAACTGCATCATCTGCGTTCTAATTCCGAACTGAGGTTTTTATCAAGACGTCAACGCATACAACGACCAATCATCAATGAACCAGCCATTGTTGGACATGACAAATCGGTTGCGGAAACTGGCTCCCAGGCGTACTGTGGCCGCTTCTGTGATGGTGAAATCATAGGTCAACGTGTTGCGCTGGCCGATTTGCGTACCCTGCCAACCGGTACCGCCGCCATCCTGAATAATGCGCACCTCCGCCGCCAGCGGGTCGGAGGCAAAGGTCTTCTTTGAGTAATCGTAAACGACAACTGTATCGGGGAAAAAGCGGACTTGCAGCCGGTAGCTGCCTGGCTGGAGCGCCACATCGCTAAATAGACTAAAGCTGGTCGGCGCACCGCCCTTGAATGCTTTTATTGTTTTGTTGCCATCGAAAATGAAGACGTTTTGTTCGGCCGGGGGCAGGTCTGGAGCGGGTACAACGCGCACTTCAGGTCGATTGAACAGGCCGCCGGAACCCGGCTCCAGGGTGTTGGGGCCTTCGTCGGTGGCCAACTGCCAGCCGTCGGGAATTTGCAGTTCATTGTACTGGAAAAAGTACCAGTCGCCTTCAAAGGAAGGATTGGGCAGCAGATTAGGTCCCTGCACAACGGCTTCGGGCGGCGTTTCGTTCTCGACGGGTGGCGGAGCGGTGTCTGACCCGCTGTCGCCGGACGCCACGACGCCATCCCAGCCGGGAATAAGCAGCTCTTGCCCGGCGGCAATGAATGAGTCATTGGTCAAGTTATTGGCAGCCATAATATCGGCCACGGCCGTTCCCGTTTTTTCAGCAATTGATGACAGGGTATCGCCGGGGGCGATGGTGTAAAGATTGCCATCGGGTAATGGCGTGGGTGTTTGGCGATGGGGGGCGTGTAGCTGTGGGAACGGCCGTTTCCATTGCCGCCGGCGTTGTTGTTACGACGACTTCCACCAGGCGGGTCACTTCTACCGGCACTTCAACAGTTGATTGCAGTTCTACGACACGAGTGACTTCAACCGTGACCGGCAGTTCCTGGTTGACAATGCGAGTCACCTCCACAGTTTGCGGCTGGGCAGTACAGGCTGCAAGCATAATGAATAGGACGATCAGTAAAACGAGATGACGAAATTTCATCATTGACGACTTCCTTAAAGGCAGTGGCTATTGGGAAATATATTCCTCAACCTCATAATCCCCGCCTTTTTGATTGGATATGTTCATCTAAAAACGGCTGAAAGTATGGCATAATGACTGCGGAATGGCAATAAATTGTGGCAAATATTGAGGAGACTGTCGGGGTTGGATTAGGGTACTAAATTTTGCGGCAAACCAGTTCACCTTTGCCAATGGGAACGATCAGCGCATCCACGCGTGTATCGTTCAGCGCTCGATCCAACATTGGCTGCAAGGTTTCCCGGTGATTGATAGCATTATCCGCTACCAGCAAGCCGCCGGAAACCAGTTTAGGCACGACTGCTTCGTAACACGCGTCGTAAACTTCCTTCTCAGCATCTAGAAAACAAAAGGCGATGTTATTGTAATCGGCCAGAGAATCCAGAACATCACCGGCTACCAGTTTGACCACCCCTTCTACCTGAGCCGCCCGAAAAGTTTCGCGGGCTAAGGCGACTTTCTCCGGCAGCAGTTCAAACGTGGTGATGGTTCGGCCCGCCGCTTCACAGGCAATGGCCAACCAGAGAGTCGAATAGCCGGCGCTCGTACCAATTTCAATGGTCATACCTTCGGGTGCGCTGGCAGCCAACAATGCCAAAAACTGACCGGTTTCTGCTGGTATTTGACGCAGGCGCTGTAGGCGCGGCGTACCGTCTAACCGATCCTGGGCATCAATTTGCTCCAGATAACGCATCCGATCACGGATGGCCGGACGGATTGAATGAAACATAGCGATTTAGGCCAATCCCAAAAAATAATTACCCGGAATCAAATCTACTTCGGGGATTGGCTAGCGTTTGCGTTCGGCAATACCGAGCATTTTATTTCTTGGTGTAACTTTAGCGGCGGCCTCGACTGCGACGACGACCACCACCACGGCTGCGATCTTTGGGTCTTGCCGACTGTCGCTCCGGTTCCGGTGATGGCGGCGGATTGTGCAGCGATTCCTGATAATAATCATCCAACAGCATGGCCAGGAGCGACAGCCCCTCTTCGTCCCGGCTCAATTCCTGGGCCAGGGGCACAAAGCGCCCCATCCGTTCGGCTTTTAGCTTGTCGCGGGTGCGGCGCTGGGTTTCCAGGAGGATGGTTGTCCGTTCGGCCACAACGGTAGCGACATCTTCATCGGAGGGTAACGGCCGTTCCTGCAAATCAATATGGTAGCGTTGGGCAATTCTATTTAGCTGCGCCTTTTCAATCACATCAACCAGAGCAACTGCCACCCCGCTGGCGCCAGCCCGCCCTGTACGGCCCGACCGGTGAATGTACACTTCCGGGTCTTCCGGCGGCTCATATTGGAATACGTGCGACAGTTCCGGTATATCGATACCCCGCGCGGCGACATCGGTTGCTACCAGGAAGCGCAGTTTACCTTCACGCACCCGCGTCAGCACCTTATCCCGTGCCTGTTGTGATAAATCGGAGCTGATCTCATCGGCATCATAGCCAAATCGTTTCAAAACCGTTGTTACATAAGTTACACGGGCCTTCGTGTTGCAAAAAATAATAGCCGAATCAGGGTTTTCCACTTCAATAATGCGCACCAGACTGCGGTCTTTATCCATACCGGGCACGATAGTGTAGCTGTGTTCAACTTCTACCACATGCACATTATCGCTGCTCAAGCCCATAAAGTCTGGCTTGTGCAAGAAACGGCTGGCCAGCCCCATCACACGTGGCGGGAAAGTGGCCGAGAACATGTAGCCATCGACGCGGCGGTTGGGCAAGTAGCTTTGCACCTCGCGCATGTCAGGATAAAAACCCATCGACAACAACCGGTCGGCCTCATCGAAAACCAGGATTTTCAAATTGTCCAACGTCAATGTTTTACGCAGTAAATGGTCAAGGATTCGGCCCGGTGTGCCGACAACAAGATGAGCGCCCTGCTTCAACGCTTCAAGCTGTGGTCCGTATTTAACGCCGCCATAAACGGCAGCCACACGGATGCCACTGTCACCGGCCAGCAGTTTGGCATCGCTGGACACTTGTTGAGCCAGTTCGCGGGTAGGGGCCAGAACCAATGCCTGGCAGGTATCCTGCCGTGGATTGATTCGCTCCAGAATGGGCAGAACGAACGCGCCGGTTTTGCCGCTGCCGGTGCGCGACTGCACCATCAGGTCGCGGCCGGCCATAATATAGGGCATTGCTTTGGCCTGAACGGGCATTAATTCTGTCCAACCAGCGCGGGCCATAGCGTCACGCCAAGAACCGGGCAGGTCGGCCATTGTGACTTCGGGTAAAGCGTTGCCCGGCTCAACGGCCGTTTGGTTTTGGTCTATATTTCCGGAGCTGATTTCGTTGGTGTGATCAGCTGTTGTTGTTTCTTCTTGATTCATTATTATCTCCAGTTTTTTCCGAACAATTGATCATACAGCGTTGCTCGCCGGGCCGCAAACAATGACATTTTGGGTTTTACGTCCCCGTATTACGCTTCCGCTGTCAATATCATCACAAAAAAAGACCTTCGGTTGAAGGTCTTTTTTTCATCCGTAAGCTGCTGGAACTGTTACGGCCGTTTCCCCCCACCCGGCAGCGAAGGCAAAGATGGCAGCGACGGCAGGCTGGGTAAATCGGGGATTGCGGCCATCAGCCCGCTCAAATCATTCAAACTCAGCACAGCCTTATTAAAATTACCGGCAGCCAACTGGGCTGAAGCCGCATCAATGCCGGCCGCCAGATTTTGCATTTGCGGGCCGCCCTGGGCCTGCAAACTGGCTACCACATCGGCGTTGGCTTGGGCAATAGCGGTGAATTCCTCGCCGGTGAACTGTTGATCGGCCAGCGCAGTTTGAACGGTGGTCAAGTAAGCAGTCACCTGGGCAATCGCTTCCTGCTGAGTGGCAGCAATAGTCTGCGGCTGGATGCTCTCCAAAAACGCAGCCCGATTGGCAACCTCGCTTTGCACCATCTGCTGCCAGGCTTGTGCCTGAGCCTGAACAACCACCGCGTTGACAGCCGCGTTAGCAGCGGCCGTTTCCAGTTGAGCAATTGTCTCTTCGGCCAGAGCCAGACCAGCTTCCAAAGTATTGTTGATGTCGATGAGAACGGCCGTCATCGCTGCCAGATTTTGATTTAGCTCGTCCAGTTCAGTCACCAAGGCATCCAAATCATCCAGCGCGGCATAGGTCAGGCCGGCGTACAAATCTTCGTAGAGAACCAGCAGCTCCTCGGCCAGGGCGAAGGCTTCCTCCGCGCCAGAGACGTACACCTCGATGGTTTGCACTTCCTCGGCCGTGATGGTCGAATCGGCCGTGGCCTGGGTCGTGGCCTCGGAATAAGATTCGGTAGCAGCAACGGCTTCTGCCACAGTCTGCTCAATCAAAGCGGCCAGTTCTTCCTCGCTCATAGCTGCTGTTTCCGGCGGCGAAGCGTCGGCTTCCGCTGTTTCTAACGCTTCATCCACTGCTTCGGCCACAGCCTCATCAACCATCTCTTGCAGTTGGGCTTCGGCCGTGGCAGTCGCTGCCACCGCAGCTTCAACAGTCGCCTGAACATCTGGCGTTGCGACCGGTTCTACTGGGGCTGCGGCCGGTTCCGCCGGTGTGGGAACGACAGAGTCGCCACCACATGCAGCCAATGCCATCAAACTTAACAACATTAATAAAATAAAGGGTATGTGTTTCATGCTGATTCCTCGTACTTTGAAAATTGAAAGCCAGTATGGCAAAAAACTGTTAGCCAATCGCTGTCATTTTGTAAACGGATTGTAAAGCGAATAGGGTAGGCAATTCCCCAATCCGGCTTGTTTTAGCATACCATTTTCAGCGGCGAGATTCAGCATCCCCATGGGGGTAATTGGTCATGTAATCGGTGATGGAAGTTCGAAGATTGGAGCACAAATCCATAAATCATCAATCCTTCAGTCATTACTCTCTAAATGTCGTAAAACCGCCTCGGTGATGGCCTGGGTTCCGGTCAGATTGCCGCCGGTTTGAGCCAGGGTTTGGTAAACGGCCGTTTCCATCCTCGCCGCCGCCCCATCATCCCCCCACACAAACCGAGCCAGCAGCGCCCCGCTCAAAATCGCCGCGATGGGATTGGCGATGCCCTGCCCGGCGATGTCCGGCGCAGAACCATGCACCGGTTCAGCCACCGCCAGGCCATCGCCCCAGTTGAGCGATGGGGCCAGTCCCAATCCCCCACCCCAGTGAGCCGCTGCATCCGACAAAATGTCGCCGAACAGGTTGGTTGTCACCACCACGTCGAACCGCTCCGGTTCGGCCACCATTTTCAGCGCGGCCACGTCTACCAGCAATTCATCCACGGCCATTGCATCGCCCACTACTTCGCGCAAGGTGTCGCGGAACAAACCATCGGTCACGGGCAAAACGTTAGCTTTGTGAACAATGGTCAAGCGCTGCCGGTCCAGTTGGCGGCTCAAGTCCAATGCTTTTTGGGCAATACGGCGGGAAGCACGGCGGGTGATGATGCGTTCGGCAACGGCTGTGTCCCCTTCTAACCGCTCCCGCCCGGCATACAACCCCTCTGAATTCTCGCGCACGATGATCATGTCAATACCCGGCCGCGGCGAGACGTTAGGCCAGCTTTGCACCGGCCGGATATTGGCATACAAATCCAGTTCCTGGCGCATGGTCAGGATGGCGCTGCGGTAGCCGGCCACCCGATGCGACGGCGACGACACCGCCCCAAACAACGCCGCGCCGCATTCCCGAATCGCCGCCAGCGTCGCCTGCGGCACAGATACGCCCTGCCGTTGGAAACATTCCCAGCCGGCCTCGGCTTCTACAATTTCTAAAGCGGGGATGGCAGCCCGCAGCACCTGCACCGCCACCGGAATCACTTCCCGGCCAATGCCGTCCCCCGGAATCACACATAATTTGGGCATATTTTCTCCAGATAAGAGCTTAGAGACTGGAGATTGGAGACTGATTAATCTCTAATCTCCAGTCTCCAGTCTCAAAAATTCAATACGCTGCTAAAGAATTACCTTTCACCAGGGAAACGGCCGTGTTCCCGCACGTAAGGCACAATCCCGCCAGCGGCGACTATTTCCTGGGCAAAACCGGGCAGCGGCGGCAGGGTAAACTGCTGTTCGCCAACAACAAGCGTTCCCTCTTCCAAATCCAGCACTGCCTCAGCCCCATCTTCCAACGCAGCGACCACATCCGGGGCCACAAACAATGGAATCCCTAGATTGATGGCGTTACGATAAAAAATGCGGGCAAAACTGTTGGCGACGACCGCCCGAATCTCCCGCCGCTTGAGCGCATACGGCGCATACTCCCGTGACGAGCCGCAGCCAAAATTATCAGTGGCGACAATGATGTCGCCCGGCTGGGCCTCCCGGTTAAAATCAGGCCGGGCCTCAATGAAGGCATAATCCTTCACATCCTGCCCTTCTTTGAGCATATAGGGCGCATACCGCCCCGGAACCATCTGGTCCGTATCGACGTCGGCGCCGAATTTCCAAACTGTTGACATGGGTCTGTCTCCTGTTAACGTAAATGAACCGGCGTGAAACGTGAAACGTGATGCGTGAGGGTTCTTCACGTTTCACGCATCACGTTTCACGCTCCAATTTCTCGTGGATCACTAATCACACCGGTCACGGCCGTTGCCGCAGCCACTTCCGGTGAAGCCAGGTAAATCTGGGACGTGGGCGCACCCATGCGGCCGCGGAAGTTGCGATTACCGGTTGACAAACAAACGTCGTCGTCGCCCAACGTGCCTTGATGACGGCCCATGCAGGCGCCGCAGCCGGGCGTCGTCAGCGTGGCTCCGGCAGCCAGCAGCGTGTCCAGCGTGCCGTCGGCCGCCGCCCGCTGCAGCTCGATGCGCGAGGCCGGCGTGACCAGCAAGCGCACGTTGTCGTGGACGCGACGGCCGTTTAGCACCGCCGCCGCCGCCCGCATATCCTCGTAACGGCCGTTGGTACACGTGCCCAAGAAAATGGTGGAAACGGCCGTGCCCGCCACCTCCGGCAAATCAACCACCGCATCCACCGAATGCGGCACCGCTACCTGCGGCTCCAACGCATCCAGGTCAATTTCGACGGTCCGGGCATACGCTGCTTCCGGATCGACAAACAACCAATCAGGCACGTCAAACCGTTCGGCCACCTCGCCGTCGGGCGGGAAAATACCCGCTTTAGCTCCCAGTTCAATGGCCATACTGGCCATCGTTTGCCGGCCGGGCAAATGCAGCCAGTCCAGCCCGTGATATTCCAATGCAGCGTAGGTGGCCCCGGCGATAGTCATCTCCCGGCACAACTTGAGGGCTAAATCTTTGGCATCGACACCGGGACGGAAACGGCCGTTCACGAATACCCGAATCGTCTCCGGCACGCGCAGCCAGGTCTTGCCTGTCGCCCAAATCAAGGCGATGTCGGTCGAACCCATGCCCGCGCCAAAAGCGCCCACTGCGCCGTAGCTGGTCGAGTGCGAATCCGACCCCAGGACGATGCGGCCCGGCCGGGCGATCTGCTCCTCAACCAACACCTGATGGCAAATGCCCCGGCCCACTTCAAACAGGCGAATGCCCTGCTCCCGTGCAAATTGGCGCACCCGGTTCTGATTGTTGGCCACACCCACCGTCGAAGCCGGGGCCACATGATCCAGCACCAGGACGATCTGATCCGGATTATAGACCCGTTCCACGCCTAACTGTCCGGTCACAATGTCGATGATGCTGGGCGACAGCGAATCGTGCCCCATGGCCACATCCGGTTCGACCACAATCAACTCCCCCGGCCGCACCGGGCGGCCCGCTTTCTGCGATAAAATTTGTTCAGCTAACGTTTGTCCCATCTTGTCCTCTTTGGATGAGACACAGATGAACGCAGATGAACACAGATAAAAAAAAGCAAAAATCAGTGTTCATCCGTGTTAATCAGTGTCCGAATTATTAAGCCACAACCAGCTCGCCAACCCCAGTCGCTGCCCGTAATAGGCTGTCTACGTCATCGAGGGTTAACGGCCGTTCATCCGACATCGCTTTAATTTCGGCCGTAATCCGCTTCACCTGATCATCATCCAGCAGCAGCCCCAACTGGTCGGCCCGGTGGCGCACCGCGTTCCAGCCCGTCAGCCGGTGGGCGATGTGGATGTAGCGCGTCAAGCCAAAATCGGCCGGATTCAGCGCCTCATACGTCGTCGGATTGTTCAACACCGCTTTGGCGTGAATGCCCGCTTTGTGGGTGAAGGCGCAAAAACCGGTGATGTAATTATTGAAGGGGATATCGATCCCCACCCATTCGGCCACCTGATGATCGATTTCTTGCAGCAGCGGCAGGTTATATTTGGCCACCAGCGCCCGATCTGTAGCGTACAGCCGGGCAACAAGCCCGCC
>JBNKZT010000024.1:0-30355 GCA_050301775.1 Promineifilaceae bacterium (SeqCode) | reverse complement strand
GTGGTCGCCGGAAGGGTTCCAAACGACGCTGACGACGCTGCGTAAAGTGGTGCTGGCCTGGCCCGATGAGACCGTTTGTTATCCGGGGCATGGACCGGCTTTCCGATTAGGTGACCAGCGGGCGGCGATTGAACAGTTTTTGGCGAAGGAACACGGCCGTTTCTTCGGCGACGCTACCTGGGATATGTGAAGCGAGAGGTGGACTTTTGGACATTGTCGAAAACTTTGAACAGTGGCAGGCCGATTATTTTGAAGAATGGCTGCCGCATTATGAAAAAACAGGCGAATTGGTTTGGCTGAATTATCCGCGGGCACATAATCGGTCAGCGCCGTCTGGCTCTGGTATTGATTTAGCCAAAAGCCGCCTGCTGCTGCTTTCGTCGGCCGGCGGCTATCTTCGTGATGAGCAGGAGCCATTTGATGCGGCCAATGATTTGGGGGATTACTCAATTCGCACCTTTCCGGTGGACACCCCATTTGAGAAGATTGGGTTTGCCCACGATCATTATGACCACACGGCCGTTACCACCGACCCCCAAGTCCTCCTTCCTCTCAAACACTTACAGGACATGGCCGCCGAAGGCAAAATCGGCGCACTGGCCCCGTTCATCATCAGCTACAGCGGCTACCAACCCGACATCAGCCGCATTCTCGGCCAAACCATCCCCGCCATTTTGCAGGCCGCCCAGGACCACCAAGCGGATGGGGTGCTGCTGATCCCGGCCTGACCGCTGTGTGTCCAATCCGTTGGATTGGCTGCCCGCGCTTTGGAAATGAACGGCATCACCACCACCCTGACCAGTTGGAGCGGCCTCATCCGCCGCGCTGCGCCGCCGCGGGCCACGATGACCCGCCTGAATCGGGGCAGTACGCTGGGCGAGCCGGGTGACGCTGCCCAGCAGCGGCGGGTGCTGGCGGCCACACTGGCTCTCCTGGCTCAGGACGCGCCGGTTCCGCTGCTGCGTTTGGATGAAAAGGCGGGGCATGATGGACCTTAAGAAATTAAATTGGTATTCGCCTCTCGCCCCAAAATGAATTTTGGGTCTGTCGGAATTAAACCTGTTTGAAACAGGTTTCCAGTGTTTAGACGTCGAATTCATTCGATGTCGTCTTTCATCACGGCCGGACGGTATTGGCTTCCATACTGCTGCGGAACTGCATCTGGTGCAGCCGGTAATACAGGCCGTCGGGATTGGCCAGCAGGTTGGCGTGTGTGCCCTGCTCCACCACCCGGCCCTGATCCAGTACCAGTACCCAATCGGCGTTGACAACGGTGCTCAGCCGGTGGGCGATGACGAAAGAGGTACGGCCGTCCATCAAATGTTCCAACGCCTCCTGGACCAGACTCTCGCTTTCACTGTCCAGCGACGAGGTCGCCTCGTCCAGGATGAGGATGCGGGGATTCTTGAGTAAGGCCCGGGCGATGGCGATGCGCTGCCGCTGGCCGCCGCTCAACTTGACCCCCCGTTCGCCGACCCGCGTCTGGTAGCCGTCAGACAGCTCGTTCTGGATGAAATCGTGGGCGTTGGCCGCTTGCGCCGCTGCTTCGATTTCCGCCTGAGTCGCGTCCAGTTTGCCGTAGCGGATGTTGGCTTCTACTGTATCAGAGAACAAAATCGTCTCCTGGGGCACGATGCCAATCTGGCTGCGCAGGCTGTGGGCGGTAACGCTGCGGATGTCGTGGCCGTCGATGGTGACACGGCCGTTGCCCACATCATAAAAGCGTGGAATCAGGTTCACCAGCGTCGATTTGCCGGCCCCACTCGGTCCAACCAGGGCAATCACCTGCCCCGGCTCGGCGGTGAAGGAAACGTTTTTCAGCACGGCCACCGAAGGCACGTAATCGAAATTGACATCCTCGAAGGTGACACGGCCGTTCACTGGCGGTAAAGGCTGGGCATCCGGTTGGTCGGCAATCTCCGGCGCGGTGTCCAGCAGGCCAAACAATCGTTCCGTTGCCCCCAACGCCGATTGGAACTGGGCGTACAACCCGGCCAGCGAGGCCACCGGCCCGGCCACCATCATCGTGTACACCAGGTAGGCCACCAGCCCGCCTGCCGTCAGCCGCCCCTGGATAACCTCAAAACTGCCGTACCAAAGCGTGAACGTAATCGAGGCGAAGGCCATAAAGCCAATAATCGGCCCCAGCACCGATGACACTCTGGCCCGGTACATCGCCGCTTCAAACGTCTCGTTGACTTTGGCGCTAAAACGGCCGATTTCATGGGCTTCGCGGGCAAACGATTTGACGATGCGGATGCCGGTTGTCGTTTCTTCGACGACGTTGGCCGCTTCGGCCAGCGCGTCCTGCACCTGCTTCGAGGCGGCCCGGATTTTACGGCCCAGCCAGACCATCGTCAGGGTGATGATGGGGATGCCGGCCAGAATAACCAGGGTCAGCCGCCAGTTGAGGAAGAACAACAGGCCGGCTGCGCCAATCAGCGTCACGACTTGTCTTAATAACGCAACCAGGCTGTCGGTAACGGCCGTTTGCAGCAAGCTCACATCATTCGTCAAGCGCGAAATAAACTCGCCCGTGCGCCGATCGGCATAATAACTGAGCGACAACCGCTGCAAATGTGTGTATACGGCGATGCGAATATCGGCCACCGCCCGCTCGCCCACATACGCCAGCGACAACCGGTGGACAAAACTAAAAATCGCCTGCACGATGAAGACAGACAACAGCGCCAGCGCCAACTGGTTCAGCCGCGGCAAATTCATATCAATCAGGACAAAATCAACCAGATTGCGCACCACCAATGGCAAAATCAGTCCCAGTGCCACACTGAACAGCAAGGCGATGATGGAAATCGCCATCCATTTACGGTACGGCTTGACATAAGCTAACAGGCGGGAATAAGTATGCAGGCTCTCCCGCGTCAAACGGGGCGCCTGTTTTTCCGGGTCAGCTTCATGCCGCCGACCAACGCGTCTTAGTTGAAAAGTCATAGCTATGAATTGTAGCAAATATGGCGATTTTCTGGGATTATTTAGCAGGTTATCGGAAAAACCGGCATGGTTCATTTTCAGTGAAATGATCTTTACAATTTGCTGTAGATTCAAATCTACAGCTAGTAAACGAAGTGCGCTAAAACGCACTAAAAACAAATCAAATAGTCTGTCGCCAACCTGTTTTAACAGGTTTCCTTCTTCAGCCATAGATTTCAATCTGTGGCTGGAGTGGCGCAATTGTAAAGATGGATTCGTTATTTTTGAACCGTGCCGAAAAACCCATTTTTCTCTTGATAGGACACGGACTTTCACAGATAAACACGGATTCAGGTCTGAAATAATCAAAAATCTGTGTGAATTCGTGTTCTAAATTTCTTTTCCGACAGGCAGAATTATCTTGCTCAATGTAACTGCCAAGCCTCTCGTTGCCTGAGCTTGTCGAAGGCAACATGGGCTTCGACAAGCTCAAGCAACGGCCTTAGTAGTTACGTTGAAGCAATAGAAAAATATTGTTCTGGGTGAGCTATTGCCAATCAAATGCTTATGAGACCTTCAATTGAAACGCTTTAGTGCAGTGAATTTACCTGAACGTTTCAATTGAGGGTTTTGTATCATCTTTTACAAGCAATTGATGCCATATCCAGTTTCCAACCGCGCCTGGGGATCTCGGTCTGGAAGCCTGTGATAGCAAATGAGGTCAACAGCCTTGATACTTCCCCGGAAACTCCAAGTTTCCAGAGAAATACCAAAACCTGCATCCAAAAATTAATAGTCAGAACTTGCGCCAGCCGCTTTCTTTCCGGTCATCTCATTTTTCGGGTGATAATGCGGGCCACACGTTTTGGGTGGCCACACGTTTCGGGTCCTGTTTAATCCAATCCAACAAAGGTTGACCGCTAATGTGGTTTAATGTTTTGCGGATGCGGTTTTTGAAACTTTGCCTGACTAACGGCCGTTCTACACCCATCACGTTAGCAATCGTCGCCGCCAAATCGGTAAACGCCTCGCGCACACTCTTGGGGTGGCGCAGGACCTGCATCACCTCGCGGAATATATCTTCCCGGCCCCAAAACCCTGTTTGACCACTAAATTAGACTACCGGCAATATTAGGGTTGAGACGCATGATTTCATTATTAATGAGGTTATGTTATTTTGGGAAGTCATTGCAGCCAGTAAATTCTGGCGCGTATTTGCCTTAATACCGGCCCGCCGATAGAATCCAACCCTCACTGAACCACATTTTAGGAGCGAGAGAAACTTATGAGAATCGTCGTTGATGCGATGGGAAGCGATGACAATCCGGGGCCGGATGTGGCTGGAGCGGTATTGGCGGCGCGCGAGTTTGGCGGCACCATGATTTTGGTCGGTGACCAGTCCCAAATTGAAGCGGAACTGGCCAAACAAGACACGGCCGATCTGTCGATTGAGGTCAAACATGCCAGCCAGCAAATCGTGATGACCGACAAGCCATCTGACATTGTTAAAGGCAAGCCGGAATCGTCGATGCATGTAGGGATGAACCTGGTTAAAAATGGAGAGGCCGATGCTTTTGTGACGGCCGGTAACACGGGCGGCGCATTGGCAGTGGCCATGCTGCGGCAAGTCGGGTTGGGTCGCATCCCCGGTGTGAAACGGCCGGCATTGGGTGTGATTTTCCCGATTGAGACACGGCCGTTACTCATCGACAACGGCGCCAACGCTGACTGCAAACCGGAATATTTGTTGCAATTTGGCTTGATGGGCAGCCTGTACTTAGAACGGGCGCTGGGCATCCAAAACCCGCGTGTCGCTCTCATTTCTAACGGTGAAGAAGAGGGCAAGGGTAATTCGCTCATCAAGGAAACGATTCCCCTCATGCAGGCCAGCGGCCTGAACTACATTGGCAACATCGAGCCTAAAGAGTTTATTAAAGGCGGGGCCGATGTGGGTGTCACCGATGGCTTTACGGGCAACATTATCATCAAAACGGCCGAAGCCATTGCCAGCTACATGAATGGCCTCATTCGCACCGAAATCAAGGCCAGCCCGCTGACGATGATTGGCGGTTTGTTAGCGAAACCGGCGTTTGGTCGGGTGAAGAGCCGGTTGGACCCGGATGAAGTGGGCGGCGCGCCGCTGCTGGGGGTGAATGGGGTGGTGATTGTGGCCCACGGCAGTTCCAATGCCTACGCTATCAAACAAGCCATCAGCCAGGCGCGGCGCATTGCCGAAAAACAGGTCGTTGAAGCGATACGAACAGGACTGAGGGATGAGGCATGAGGACTGAGGTTCAATGCTCAGTCCTCGTTACTCGATCCTCATCCCTCAAAGGAACTTTATGGAACAAATGTTAGACGGGCGCGGTCGACCGCGTGTCGTCATGACCGGTATGGGGGTGATGAGTCCGCTGGGACATACGGCGGCCGAGAACTGGGATAGCTTGCTGCACGGCCGTTCCGGGATTGGCCCGATCACCCGCTTCGATGTGAACCGGTACGATTTCCCCATCCGTATCGCCGGCGAGGTTAAAGATTTTAAACCCCAAGACCACATGGATTTCAAAGAGGCGCGGCGTATGTCGCTCGTCTCGCAGTATGCAGTGGCGGCGGCCCGCATGGCTCTGGCCGATGCCGGACTACCGGAAACAGTCCCTGACCCGGAGCGCACCGGCGTTTTGGTGGGGACCGGGGCCGGCGGCTTTGATGTCGCCGACCGCAATCTGATTGCCTTACGTGAAAAAGGGTTTGGCCGGGTCAGTCCGTTTGCCATGACCGGCTTCCTCTCCAACATGCCCAGCCATCATGTCAGCCTGGCTGCGGGCACACTTGGCCCCATCAACACGGTTGTGGCCGCCTGCGCGACCGGTACGCAGGCGATTGGTGAAGCATTGGAATATATCCGGCACGGCCGTGCCGACATGATGATTACCGGCGGTTCGGAAGGATTGATTCACGAAGCGGCCATTGCCGGATTTGGCGCCATGCGTGCCCTTTCCACCCATTACAACGATACACCGGAACGAGCCAGCCGTCCTTTTGACAAAGATCGGGATGGCTTTGTCCTCAGCGAAGGGGCCGGCATCGTGATTTTGGAGCGGTTAGACCATGCTTTGGCCCGTGGTGCGCGGATTTATGCCGAGATGCTGGGTCATGCCTCGGCTTCTGATGCATTTCATGTCGCTGCACCTGATCCGGAAATGGCCGGTGCGGTACGGGCGATGCGTTGGGCGATTGAGGATGCCAATCTGGCAACCAACCAGATCGACTACATTAATGCCCATGGCACAGCCACACCGGTTAATGATGCTGCCGAAACATTTGCCGTGAAAAAGCTGTTTGGCGAATATGCCTATGAACTGCCCATCAGTAGTAGTAAATCGGTGTTGGGCCACGCGATGGGCGGCGCCGGGGCAATTGAGGCCATTTTTTCGGCATTGGCGCTGCAAACGGGTATGATTCCGCCTACCTGGAATTATGAAAATCCCGACCCGGATTGTGACCTGGATTATGTGCCCAATGCGCCGCGTCCAGCGGCACTTTCGGTGGCGATGTCAAATTCATTTGGATTGGGCGGTCAAAATGCCTGTCTGGTTTTGGGCAAGTATAAGCCAGCTCAGAACGGGCATTCAACAACAGATCAATAAATTTATAGGAAAGGCGAGTTTTTATTAAGATGGTTATTTTTCGAGACGAAGAACGGATTGCCCGCATGGGGCGGATTGCCAAAATTGCGAATCTTATCGGGTTGGGCGCGCTGATTATTGGTTTTATCCTGGCCTTTACGAACCTGGAAAGTTTTTCCAACCTGGTTTTGTATCAGTTGGTGGCGTTGGGTGTAGGCTGGCTGTTGTCACAGGTTGGCATTTATCTAACACATCGTTATTTACGTGATCCGCGGCCGGATCAGGTTTTGGATGATGCGGTGAAGAAGGTGGCTAGAAACGGCCGTATGTACCACTTCCTCATGCCCGCTCCCCACGTTTTACTGACTCCCGAAGGCATCATCGTCTTCAACCTCAAATATCAGGGCGGGAAAATTAGCGTAGAAGGAAATAAATGGCGGCAGCGCGGTGTGGGCATGCGTAAAATCTTTGGCCAGGAAGGGTTGGGTAATCCTACTCGCGAAGTAGAAACGATGGTCGAAGCGTTGGCTAATTTCATTCGTAAAAATGCGCCCAGCGTGGAAGAGGTGCCGATTGGGGCGATGATTGTGTTCACGACAAAAGGGGTCAAAGACCTGGATGTCAAACAATCAACGATTCCGGCGATGCACGCCACCAAAGTGAAAGGCTTTTTACGCCAGCAGCGGCGCGATCCCCTGCCGGCGGCTGATTATGAAGCAATCAAGGCCGCCTTTGATGCCAAAGCGGCTAATCTGGTTGAGGAGCATGCAGACGATGCCTGATGAAATTGCCCCCAATGTGTATCGAATTGCCGCCGGTTACGTTAATCTTTACCTGATTGCGGAAGAGGACGGGCTGACGCTGATTGATACGGGGATGCCGCGCAGTCAAAAGCTGGTCTGGCAAACCATTGCTGACATTGGCCGGCAGCGATCAGAATTAACGCGCATTGTGGTGACGCACGCCGACATAGATCATGCTGGCAGTCTGGCCGCCATCCAGTTGAAAACAGGGGCAAAGGTGTATGCAGGGGAGGAAACGGCCGTGTTCCTGCAAAAAGGCCAATCTCCCAAGCACCTGCCCTGGTTAATGCAAACCATTTCAACCCTTTTTGTCCGCTACAAAACTGTTCCATCTGACGTTATCGAAATTGTCAAAGAGGGCGATGTATTGCCCATCCTTAATGGGTTGCAGGTTTTGGCAACGCCAGGCCATACCATGGACCATCATTCCCTTTTTAGCGCCAATCAGGGTATTCTGTTCACCGGAGACGCATTAAATACTAATAGCGGTAGTTTACAATCCTCACCCCCGCGTATTACCGCTGACAATGAGGCGGCTAAACGTTCGGCTATCCGTTTGTTAGAATTGACTCCGGCCACGATTGCTTGTGGTCACGGCGATCCGGCGCAGAACTTTAGCAGTGAAGATTTAATAGAATTGTTTAATCAACTAAGACAAAGTTGAGGTGCTACCATGCCGTTACAAAATCGCTCTATTCTTGATAAAGATTTAAATGAACTGCGGACCAATATCTTGCAAATGACAAGCCTGGTTGATACGGCCATCGAACAGGCAATGGTGGCATTGGATCAGCGCGACGTGGCATTGGCGCAGTTGGTTATCAGCAATGATCATCAGGTTAATCAACTTCGATATGAGATTGAAGAGACCAGTTTGCGCCTCCTGGCAACCCAACAGCCGATGGCCGGCGATCTCCGCATCGTCATTGCTGCGATTCATCTGGCTGTTGAACTAGAGCGTATCGGCGATCATGCATCGGGCATTGCTCGTTTAGTGGCTCGCCTGGACAGTGAAGATGAGATTGATTCGCTGCATAAACTGCCCAAAATGGCCCGCCGCGCCCGCCAAATGTTACAGGAAAGCGTTGCGGCGTTTATTAACAAGGATGCTGGAGCGGCCAAGGCCATGATTGGCCGTGATGACAAGATAGACAGGCAGTACAATAAACTTTTCCAGGAAACGTTGGAAGAAATGCGCGACGATAACTATATTCGCCGGGCAACTTTTTTGCTTTGGGTTGGTCATAATTTGGAACGCATTGGTGACCGATCAACCAATATTGCTGAGCGTGTTATTTTCATGACGACAGGTGAGTTCATCGAAACTTCAACAGATATGGATTAAGGTGAATACGGCCCGTGTAAATGTTCAGTCCCTCAAGACCTGACAGGTTTTTTTGCGGCTTATTGACAGACATTCTCTCTGGTAGAAACCTGTCAGGTCTGAACGGATACCGGTCTGTTTGACAATTATTAATAATCAAATAGAATTTTAATCGCTTAACAAGATTATTTTTGCACACATCCAAAAGAACAAATGGAAGAGGAGGTGAGCGGCAAAAAATAAATTAACACTCCCCAAAACCATCCCACTAAGTTGGCGCTTGATTGTGCCTTGTAATATCGAAAAACCTAATAATATTTTTAACCCTAATCTCTTGAGGAGGAGAACCAAATGAAACGTACTATTTATCTCGTTTTGTTCGCATTGTTGGTCGTACTGGCTCTCACGGCTTGTGGTGGTCAGGCACTCGAATGCACCGATGCATTGGGCTGTGTTGAAGTTGGCCCTGATGACCCCATTCTTTTAGCGTCATCGTTGGTAATTTCCGGCCCTAATACTGATTTAGGACTAGATTCCCAGCACGGTGTTGAAATTGCCCTTGATTTCCGTGGTGAAGTTTTGGGTCATACCGTTGAACTGCAACCCGAAGACGATGGTTGCAATGCTGAAGGTGGCCAAACCTCAGCCCAGAAAATCGTTTCTAACCCGCAAATCGTGGCCATGGTCGGTACAAGCTGCTCTGGCGCTGGTGTCCCGGCGGCCAAGATCATTTCCGACGCGGGTTTTGCGATGGTTTCACCCTCGAACACCTCCCCGGCTTTAACCGATCCGGAACAGCACCAGGCTGGCTATTTGCGTACAGCGCACAACGATACCATCCAGGGCGCGGCGATGGCCGAATTTGCCTATAATGATCTCGGCATTCGTAAAGCCGCGGCTATCCATGATGGCGACCCTTATACCGAAGGGTTGGCCAGTGTGTTCAGTCAGGCTTTCCAAGACTTAGGTGGGGAAATGGTGGCCTTCGAAGCGATTGATCCCAATGCTGATGATGTTACGGCCCCGTTAACGACAATTGCGGCTGCTGGTCCGCCGGAATTGATCTACTACCCGGTCTTTATTCCCCTGGGTTCGTTGATCACCAAACAAGCTAAAGAGGTTCCTGGTTTGGAAGGTGTGGTCTTGGCTGCAGCCGATGGTGTGCAATCACCTTCCTTCCTGGAAGCTGCTGGCGATGCGGCTGAAGGTATGTATGTCTCTGGCCCCGATCTAAGTTTTGGTAACGAAATTTATGATCGTTTCTTGGCTTCTTACCAGGAAGCATACGGTACAGAGCCAACTGCGCCTTTCCATGCTCATGCTTTTGATGCAACCAATATGATTCTGGACGCTGTTGAAAAAGTTGCCCAAGTTGGTGACGATGGTACCTTGCTCATTGGCCGCCAGGCTTTACGCGATGCTCTGTTTGCCACATCTGGTATGGCTGGTATCACCGGTACAATCACTTGCGATGCCAATGGTGACTGTGCTGATCCCAAGATCTCGGTCAGCCAGGTTCAGAGCGCTGATTTCGTAAAAGTATGGCCCTAGTCGAGACAGACCTGTCTGAAAGTTAGGTGGGTTTTACAGAATAGGCTCCGGTACTTACTGGAGCCTATTCTCTACATGTATACAGGATTCTTGATAAAAAGTTAAACCGGTAAGTGACCGTCCGCAAATAAGTTAGCGGAAATGGCGGGCGGTTTTCGAGTAAGCGACCTTCCAATCAGGTGATTTGTTGTTGGCCGCTTACTAAGTACTTATTTGCTTGTCGGCACCATCGGAGCAAGGAATATGTCACAACGATTCAAGGACATTGATTATATCGGGCTTTTTTTATGGCTGTTCAGAACGTCGATTATCGTCATCGTTGTTTGGGGCACAGTGGCCAAGATTTTTTTTGGCCAGGGGAATGCTTACACTACCAGTGATTGGATTGATTTTCTTGTAGCTGGCCTTTCGCAGGGCAGTTTGTATGCCTTGATTGCTTTGGGATATACATTGGTTTATGGTGTTTTGTTCATGATTAACTTTGCGCATGGCGAGTTTTTTATGTCGGGCACAATGACAGCTACTGTTTTAGTCGCCATCCCTCTCAGCGCCTCAGGGTTTCTGGATAAAAACCCGTTTCTTGGCTTATTGGTGATTTTTGTTGTTTCAATGTTGACATCTGTCGGCATTGCCCTCTTAACAGAACGGATTGCTTATCGTCCGCTGCGCCGCGCCCCGCGCCTTGTGCCGTTGATTACGGCGATTGGCGCTTCGTTTTTCTGGCAATATTTTTTCCGTGGTTTATTTGGTTCGGCGCTTGTTCCTTTCCCTGAAATTCAAGTATTCACCGGGGAGTGGACGTTTTTTGGCATTGAAATTCTCAAGACCCGGGCCACGGTGATGATGGCATCTGTGGTTATGCTTGTCGGTTTATACCTGTTTATCATGCGCACCAAAACGGGCACAGCTATTCGGGCTGTGGCTGAGGATAAGGACATTGCTGCTTTAATGGGGATTGATGTCGATCGGACAATTTCGATTACGTTTGCCACCGGCGCGGCAATGGCCGGCGCGGCTGGCATTTTGTATGGTCTGGTTTTCCGGCAGGTCCATTTCTTTATGGGGTTTGTACCGGGCATTAAGGCGTTTACGGCCGCTGTTTTGGGTGGTATCGGTAGTATTCCCGGTGCGGCGTTGGGCGGCTTGTTTTTGGGGATGATTGAAGCGGTTGGCCCACCTTTGTTCCTGGAAGGGCTGGGTATCCCCGGAGCACATCAGTTGAAGGATGTGATTGCTTTTACGATGTTGGTGCTGGTATTGATTTTCCGTCCGCAAGGTATTGTTGGCGAGCGGCTTGCTGAGAAGAAAGCGTGAGGGATAGAGGTATATGATGACGCAATTAAATTTACGCAATGCTGTTCGGATGGGTTTGCTGGCCGGGGTGATTATTCTGAGTATCAGTGTTGTTGGTATGGTGGAAAGTTTTGACCAGCGGGATTTGATTACCGGGGTATTTACACTGGGGCAGTTAATTTTGTTTAGTGTGCCGTTTGTGGTCGGTTATCTGGTTACCAAGAATGAGGATGATGAGGCTCAGGGTTCGGCGGTGGTGTATGGCGTAATAACTGGTTTTTTAACGGCCGTTCCCCTCATCCTCCTTATCCTGTTAACCTTGATCTGGCCTACTATTCGCGACTCGTTTGTGAATGTGTCGCCAGCCTTGATTGGCATCCTGACCCTGGGCAGCAGTCCGGTTGTGGGGAGTATCCTACTGGCTGTGGTGATGACGGTGTTGGGAACCGTGGGTGCGGCCGTTCATATTTTGCCAGAACGGGTCCGCCAGCCATTTATTAACGGTTTGGTCTGGATGCTGGGTGTTGGGATGTTGTCTGAAGTGCTGCTTAACATTCTCCGGCCTATTCTGGGGCGTGGCTTGATCCGCATATTGTTTGGTACCAAAGGGGTTATGCCGCTGGTAGCCATCATCGTATTCATCCTGGCCGTGGTATTTACTATCTGGTGGCAATCTGGCGGACGCGAACGTTATGAAGTTCGCCAGGCAGCCATGTCGGATCAACAGAAAAAACAAACACGACGCGGCCTTACGATTGGCGGTGTTGTCCTCCTGCTCCTCTTGCCCCTTATTTTAGGGACTTACCTGACCGAAGTTGTCGACAATGTTGGGTTGTTCATCTTAATGGGGTTGGGATTGAATATTGTCGTTGGTTTTGCCGGGCTGCTTGACCTGGGCTATGTGGCTTTTTTCGCCATTGGCGCTTACGTCGTTGGTATTTTGACATCATCAGGTGACTTGGGCATTGCCAATATGTCGTTCTGGTTGGCACTGCCGATTGCGGTGGCGGTGGCTGTCATGGCCGGCATGACACTGGGTATGCCTGTCCTGCGGATGCGCGGCGACTATCTGGCTATTGTGACCCTGGGCTTTGGTGAAATCATCCGTGTGTTGGCCACATCGGACTTGCTCAAGAACTACATTGGCGGTGCGCAAGGTGTTTTACAAATTGCCAAACCGGAGATATTTGGTTTTGTCATGGTGCAGCCGCAACATTTCTATTATTTGATATTGGCCGGTGTTGGTCTGGCCATTCTGGTTTCGTCCCGTCTGCGCGATGCGCGGCTGGGGCGGCAGTGGATGGCCTTGCGCGAAGATGAAGACGTGGCGGAGGCGATGGGCATTCATCTGGTCACTACCAAACTGCTGGCGTTTGGCATTGGCGCCGGCTTTTCTGGTTTGGCTGGGGCTATTTTTGCGGCGCGTTTAAGCTCCATTTTCCCCCATAGCTTTAATTTGCTTATTTCGATTAACGTCTTGAGTTTGATTATTGTGGGTGGGATTGGCAGCCTGCCCGGTGTTGTCGTTGGTGCGCTGGCGCTGGTTGGTTTGCCGGAACTGCTGCGTGAGTTTGCCGAATACCGGCTGCTCTTGTACGGTGTGCTGCTCATTGCTATGATGATCAAGCGGCCGGAAGGATTGTGGCCGTCGCCCATTACCCGGCGCGAAATGCATGCTGAAGAAGAACTTGAAGCATTGGCTGAACAAGCAGCCAAGGCGGGGAGGTAATCAATATGGCTATCCTTGAAGCAACAAATGTGACGAAACGGTTTGGTGGTTTAACTGCCGTTAACGATCTCACCTTCTCCATCCCCGAAGGAGCCATCATCAGTATTATTGGCCCCAATGGGGCGGGTAAAACAACTTTCTTTAACTGCATCACCGGTTTCTACCAGGCTGATGAGGGTGAAATTTTGTTTAACGGCCGTTCCACTATCGGCCATTCTACCGACCAAATCACCCGAATGGGCATCTCCCGTACCTACCAAAACATCCGCTTATTCGCCCAAATGACAACCATTGAAAACATCCTGGTCGGCATGGAGCCACAACTCAACGCCGGTTGGATCAGTGCCCTTTTTCGGCTGCCCCGGCAAGTCAAAGAAGAAAAAGAGGCGCTAAATGAAGCCCGCCGCTTGTTGGATTTTGTCGGCTTAAAGGGTCAGGGAGATGAGTTAGCCCGCAACTTACCCTATGGCGATCAGCGACGACTGGAAATTGCCCGTGCCCTGGCTGCTAAACCCAAACTGTTGCTGTTAGACGAACCAACCGCCGGTATGAATCCACGTGAAACGGCCGAAACCACCCTCTTCATTCGCCGCCTGCGCGACGAATTAGGCATCACCATTCTCTTAATCGAACATGATATGCGCGTGGTGATGGGCATCTCCGAGGATATTACTGTTCTTGACTACGGCTCAAAAATCGCCGAAGGAAAGCCGGCAGAAATCCAGAGAAACCCCACCGTTATTGAAGCGTATTTGGGGCGTGGCGCTGCGGCCAGCGCAACCATCGAAATCGAAGCCTGATCGAAGGAGAAATGAGCATGGCTTTACTTGAAGTCAATAATGTACACGCCTACTACGGCAATATTCATGCCCTGAAAGGAATTTCCCTGACCGTTGAGAAGGGTGAAATTGTCTCGCTCATCGGTGGAAATGGCGCCGGTAAAACAACAACCCTGCGCACTATCAGCGGGCTGCTCAAGCCGCGCACTGGCAGCGTCACACTGGACAATATCGATTTGACACAATACCGGGCACATGAACTGGTCGCCAAAGGGATTGCGATGGTGCCGGAAGGCCGTGGTGTTTTTGCCCGGCTGTCAGTGGCTGAAAATCTGAAAATGGGCGCTTTTCATCGCTCGGACAAGGAAGGGATCGCCGAAGATTTGGAGCAAATGTACGATCTCTTTCCTCGGCTGCGGGAACGGCAGACACAGGTGGCGGGTACGTTGAGCGGTGGTGAGCAACAAATGTTAGCAACGGCTCGCGCTATGATGTCTAAGCCCAGTTTGCTGTTGATGGATGAACCATCGATGGGGTTAGCCCCCGTGTTGGTGGAAACAATCTTCGACACCATTGAGAAAATCAACAAGGAAGGGACGACTGTCCTACTTGTTGAGCAAAACGCACATATGGCGCTGCAAGTGGCCCATCGCGGTTATGTTTTGCAGACGGGTGAGATTGTTTTGAGTAATACGGCTAAAGCATTGCAAAAAGACCCGACGGTGCAGAAAGCGTATTTGGGGATTGAATAAAACAATTCTGGCGTTTTTTCAAAATAAAACGTAAAACATAAAACGTAAAGCGAGACCACACCGCTTTGCGTTTTATGTTTTATAGGGGATTTATGAAACTTTGGCAGTTGGTTTGTCTATTGGTTTTTTTGTGGTTGGCGGGCTGCTCCCGTTCGGAACTGGCGTGCCGGGATGCATTGGGTTGTGTGGTGATCCGGCCCAACGAGCCAATACGGATTGGTTATTTGCTGGCGGAATCGGGCACGGCCGTTTCCCTGGGCCAGGACAGCAAAGGCGGCATCGAAATCGCCATTGATAACCGCGAAAACGGTGTCATGGGTCACCAGATCGAGCTGGTCGGACGGGATACAGCCTGTGACATCAGTACGGGGCAGGCTGCCGCTGCTGCTCTGACGGCCGATTCCACACTCGTCGGCGTCATCGGCACTACCTGTTCTGATGTGGCCGAAGCGGTCATGCCGATGATTGACGAGGCTGGTCTGGTCATGATTTCGCCATCGAACACAGCGCCGCAGCTAACGGCCGTACCCCATCCCTGGCAAAACAGCTACGCCCGCACCGCGCCCAGCAATGTCCTTCAAGGCCGGATAGGGGCTGAATTTGCTTATCAGGTGTTGGGGGGACGAACGGCCGTTATCCTCCACGATGGCAGCGCCTACACCCTCTCGCTGGCCCAATCTTTCGGCGACGCCTGGCAGGCAATGGGGGGCAGCATCTTGCTGGAGACGCAAATGGCCGTCAGCCAGCCCGATTTGGAAGAAACGGTGACCGGATTGGCGTTTAATCCGCCTGATGTCATTTACCTGGCGCTTTTTGAACCGGAAGCGATTTTTGTTGCCAATGGCCTGACTGGTAAACCGGCGCTGGCCGACATCAGCCTGCTCGGTACGGAAAACCTGCTCCTGCCTGACTTTCCCCTCGCCGGGGGAACGGCCGTTGAAGGGATGTATGTGACGGGTACGGCCGTTACCGGTGCCAATTACGATATGTTCCTGGCGCAATGGGATGTCGCTTACGGCCAGACGCCGCCGGGCGAGTTTCACGCCCACGCCTACGATGCGGCCAACATCCTCCTGGACGCTATCGAAGCCTCGGCCCAACAGGGCAGCAGCGGCACGACGCTGATCGGCCGGCAGGCGCTGCGGCAGGCCATCCATGCTACAGCAAACTTCTCCGGCTTGACCGGAACATTGAGTTGTGATGCCGCCGGTGACTGTGCGACGGGTGAGGCGTTGGGCGTGTATCAGGTAACGGCCGTGGAAATCAGCGGCGAACAGTGGCCGCCGCCTGTCGTCTGGCAGCCAGATCGTTGATTTTCACGTAAATATGTGCTACACTTATTTACGTGGAGGTATGTGATGGATAAACAAAATGTGACACTTTCGATACCCAAAGATGTATTGCGAAAAGCCAAAATGCAAGCGATTGAACAAAACACGTCGCTTTCAAACTTGTTAACGCAGGCGCTCATTGACATTGTTGAGCAAGCCGATCAATATGAGTTAGCTAAAGAACGCCACCTCGCCTGGCTTGAACATGGGGCTGATTTAGGCACAGAGGGACACATATCTTGGAGTCGAGAGGAACTTCATGAACGGTGAGTTTGACAAGCAGTTTGTAGATACCAATATTTTGGTTTATGCACATGATACGTCGTCATTAGCCAAGCATAAACAAGCCAAAATGCTTATTCAATCATTGTGGGAATCCAAGTCTGGGTGTATAAGTATTCAGGTATTACAAGAGTTCTATTATGTTTCCACCCAAAAGCTGGCACGGTCGTTGCCTGTCGCAGAAGCGTCGCAAATTATCGCTAGTTTAGGAAAGTGGCATATCCACAGCCCTGACGTAGAAGATGTGCTTAGCGCGGTCCAGGTTCAAGAGCGTTACGACATATCGTTTTGGGACGCGATGATTGTTCACAGCGCCAATCAGTTGGGGTGTAGTGTGCTGTGGTCAGAAGACCTCAATGCTGGCCAGGTTTACCAGCAAGTTCGTGTGCAAAATCCATTCAAGCAATAGACTCAGCTACCTTGTTTGTCTTCTCCGTTTCTTTTCTCTATTGAACGGCCGTGGAAATCAGCCGTAAGCAGTGGCTGCCTGTCGTCTGGCAGCCATGACTCGTTTTCACCCGCATGAGTGTTCCAGGAATTTTCTAATCACGCTCTTCTCGGCCTGCTTGCTCCCCCTTACCCAATTGCTATACTTGCCTCTTAATTGGCAGCGCCGATGCTGCCAGAGGATTTTCTATGAGACAACGTATGCGATTTGATTGGATAATGATCTTCTTTTTGGTCCTGGCCCTGACTGTTGGCTGCCAGCGTGCCGAACCGGAAACAGCGGTAACGGCTGTGCCCCCCACACCCACCAGCCCGGCCATCCTCACCCTGGAAAGTAGCCGGGGCAGCGACTTTATCGTCATCGCCACCGATGCGCCCAACGGCTACTTCGCCGATTTTGACTCATTTGGCAACGTCATCGGCTTTGACAATGATTTGATGGCCCGCATCGCCGCCATTGCCGATTTCGATTATGAATTCCTGGTTACACCCCACGAAGGTGTCCTGGAAAACCTCATCTCCCCGGCCAGCCACGATTATGACATCGTCATGTCCAGCCTGGTTATCCCCGACGAACCGGAACCGGGCATCGCCTACACCGTCCCTTATCTGGAGATAGGTCAGGTGATGGTTGTTCTGGCCGATGAACAGGATGTGCAAAGTTATACCGACTTTCAGCCGGGCATGGCTGTGGGCGCACCGGCCAACAGCAGCAGCGAGGAGACCGCCCGCCAGATTTTGGCTTTGAGTGATGCCGATGTGTATGAATATGACACGGCCGTGCAGGCCTTGCAAGCCCTCATTGATGAATCGGTAAATGCGGTCATCCTGGATAATTATACGGCCGAACAGTTCACCACTACCTACCCCGAACAGCTAAAAATCGTTGGCGGCGAGGGACGCGCGGCGTGGATCAGTCAAAAATCGTACGGCATTGCCGTCCCGGCCAACAACACAGACCTGCTCGACCGGCTCAATCAAGCCATCCTCCAGGCCCAGGACGAACAAACGATTGAACGGCTCACGACCGCCTGGATCATCCCCAGCGGCAGCATCAATGCCGGGGAGTCCCGTGTAGGAACACCCACCGGCGAGTTTGTAATCGGGATGGTGGGCCAATTGGCTGATCTGGATCCGTCAGGCAACCCCGATTTAATTGGCTGGGAAATCAAAAACAATACGATGAGCGGGTTATACGGCTATAACAGCAGTAATCAACTCGTACCGTTGCTGGCGGCCAACATGCCCATTGTCAGCGAAGACAAACTGGAATACACCATTACCCTGCGCCGCGGCCTGCGCTTCCCCGATGGCAGTGAACTAACTGCCGAAGATGTGCAGTGGGCTATTAGCCGTTCCGCCCGGTTAGGCAGCTTTTTAGTCAATGGCAGCCTCAAAGACAGCAACGACGATAACTTCGCTGATGAAGATGCGGTTCAGATTATTGACCCGTACACGGTCAAAATCGTTTTGCAAGCACCGGCAGCCTATTTTCCCAGTCTGTTGGCCACGCCGCCCTATTATCCCATCAGCAGCGCCTGTTTTAATGATGCGGCTGATCCATTGAGCACCTGCGGCGGTATTGGTCCGTATACGATTGTTTCCTGGGAGATTGGTGAACGCATCCGGCTTAAAGCCAACCCGGAATGGCCCGGTCTACCGGCGCCAGCTTTTGAGAACATTCAGGTTCGTTTTTACAACGATCTGCCATCCATGCAGCGCTCTTTGACCGAATTCCAATCGATTGACCTGGCCTGGACCGGACTACCCTTTTCTGAGTATCAAACGTTGGCTGTTGTTGACCAAAATGGAGACGGCGATGCTGATTATATGAATTGGCAGGGGCCGGCCATTTTTAAGAGCTATCTGATTTTCGACCATGATAGTGACCCGTGGAAAAATCCCCGGGTGCGTCAGGCGGCAGCACTGGCACTGGATCGGGACGCATTGGCGGCTTTGTTTGACGGCTTGCGCCTGCCGCTCAACAGTCCGGTGCCGGATGCTGTGCCCGGTCATCTGGCAGTTTTCCCATCGCGCGATTTGGCTCAGGCGGCGGCGCTGCTGCTGCAAGCCGGGTACAGCCCAACTACGCCGCTGCCAATTACGTTAACTTTTGTGAATGACGGCCGTTACTCCCCCCTCGAAGAAACCTATGCCACCGCTATCAAAAACCAGCTTGAGGAAACAGGGGTATTCCAGGTGACATTGGAAGGCGCTTCCTGGGAAGTCCTTCGCGGCCAGATAGCTCAATGCGGCAATCCCTTCTATTTGATTGGCTGGCCGTCACCAGGGCAGCCCGTTAATTACCTGGACGTGACCAGTTGGACGGACTTCTTCGTGCAAAATACCGACACTGGTTTTTGCTCTAATTACGAAAGCACGGCCATGACGAAATTGGTGGAGGAGGCCAATGAGGAACTGGATGCCGCGACCCGGCTGGAAAAATACGGGCAAATCCAGGAATTGTGGGCAAATGAACTACCCACGCTGGATTTGACGCAGGAAATCCGGTTTGCCATCAGCCTGCCCAATGTGGACAATGTTCGCGTGGATGCATTGGGGTTGCTGCACTATGAGGTTTTGACGAAGAATGGTGGGTAAGAAATGAGGTTATGTATTGCGTCATATGTCATGCGTCATCAAAAGGTATGACGCATGACGTATGAAGTATGACACTCAACCGGTTTGTTGAGCGTTTTTGCGGCGGGCGCGGGGGCCAACGACACGTTCTGTGCCGTTCAGGATGCGCTTGATGTTTGGTCGCAAAGCCCAGGTAATGATGAGGGCGGCAATCAGGCCGCCAATTAAATAAGCTGGAGATGCCAGTGCCGTGTATCCGGCCAGATAAAGGATGATGAAGACCAGGGGGACGATGATGGCCATTGCCAGCGAAGCAACGGAGGCCATCCCCACGCCCAACAGCAGTCCAATCATAACCACAAGCCCAATGGGAAACATCGGCCACCAGATAGCGGTGGCCCAGCCGATATTAGGCCCGGTGCCGGCGCCGCCTTTGAATTTGAGGAATATGGACCAGTTGTGACCCACGACGGACATGATACCGGCGGTGATGAGCATCCAGGGCAGCCAGGTATCGCTAACCAGACTGCTCAGAACAAGTTTAGTCAACCAGATGCCCAACATGCCTTTGAAAACGTCGCTCAGGCCGGTGGCTACACCCACCGGCAGGCCAGCAGCACGCAGGGAGTTAGTCCCACCGGTGCGGCCACTGCCAATTTCACGCAGGTCTGTTTTTTTGACGGCCTTTACGTACAGATAACCGAATGGGATGGCGCCACACAGGTAGCCGATCAAACCGGCAATGAGAAAATATAGAATGTAAATCATTGGGTTTCCCTGTTTTGTCCTTTTTTCTATCTTTTTTGCATTGGTTACAACCCGAAACGGCCGTTATGGTTGCACCACAATTTCTATTTCGCTGACACGGCCGTTACCAATCATAAATGCGCGCATCACCGGCTGCAACTGCTGCCGCAATGAAACGATCAGTTGAATCACGTCCGGGTAGTAGGCCTGGGCGATATCGGTGGCCGAGGGTGTTTCCGGGCCTTGCGGATGGGAATGGTAAACGGCCGTCATCTTCCATCCCTTGTCTTCAATTTCCAGCATGGCCGCCAACTGCTGCTGGGGTTCCATCTCATAGGTGGTCGGGCTGTGCAGCCTGTTGGTGATGGGATAAATGCCGGTGGTCTTGCCCGCTTTTCCGGCCAGGATGCCGCATCCTTCCAGTGGATATTCAGCTTGAAGATGAGACAGTATTTGATTGTAAAACGGCCGTTGCAAGACTAATTTCATTTTACGATTAATTCCCGCCCTCTGTCAACGAACGAAAATCCAATGTGGTCGGAATGCTGTCAGCCTGGTTACAAAAAAATACCGAATCGGCCCGCACAATATGCTTATGCAGTCAATTCGGTATTTTACGCCCCTCAAATAAGGCGGGCGTTAATCTTAATTGTCAACTAATCCATGGCGTCGTAGCCAGGACCATCGGAGAAGAAATCGTAGTTCGCCGGAATATCTTCAGTCAGGTCGAGGATTTCACCACCGGCCAATTGCTTGGCGTTGAGCAGTTTGACATCATGGCCGTCGATCACACCTTCAAACGCGGCGCCGTCGGGCAGCAGTTCTTTGGTGTTGGCAATCCAAACGCCAGCCGGCGCTTCGTAGTCGAAGGGCACTTCTTCTTCGGGGAAGATCGCTTCGTATGGGCATTCCGGGACGCAAGCGCCACAGTCGATGCAGGTATCCGGATCGATGTAGAGCCAGGGCCATTCAGCTTCTGGTTTACCCAGAACCATACATTCTACGGGGCAAACATCTACACAAGCTGTGTCACGTAAACATAGTCTGGTCACGATATGAGTCATGGGAAATCTCCTTTTTTTGGAAACGTGTAGTCACCAATTTTTAATAAAATACACCAATAACCTGGCGAGCAGGGTTTGGATAAATTTGCTGGCGACAGGATCGGCTCCGTGCCAGTAGGCACATTCTAGCCAGACTAAACTGCTTTGTCAACAATGGTTAAAATCATTGAATGATTCGAGGAATTAACCCAGCCGTTTAGCGCAAAATGAAGCCGTTTTGCAGCGGGTCTTCCGGGTCGATTAGCAGTTCGTTACGCCCGGTGATGTGGGCTGTGCCTGTTACCTGGGGAATAACGGCCGTGTACGGGCCAAATTTTGTGGTGGCGACAACTTCGCCCGTGAATGTCGTACCCAGGATGCTTTCAACGACGAATGGCTCGTTGATTGCCAATTCACCACGGGCGTGGTGGAGGGCGGCGCGGGCGCTAACGCCGGTTCCGGTGGGGCAGCGATCCACTTCGCCATTGGCAAAAATACAGACGTTGCGGCTGTGGTGGGCCGGGTCGTGGGCCGCGCCGACGATGATTGTGCCATAGAGGAAACCCAAATCGTCGGCGAAAGGGTGGCGGATGGACTGGCTGGCCATAACGGCCTGTTTGACACGCATTCCCACGTCGATAAGCTGGCGAAAATCGGTGTGGTTCAGCCCTACGCCCAAATCTTCGGCACGGCAGAAGGCGTAAAATGCGCCGCCAAAGGCGATATCGTAACGCACGGGACCGATGCCGGGGACGTCTACTGTTTCGTCCAATGCGTAGACGAAGGAGGGGACGTTGTGGAAGCTGACTTGAGTGACACGGCCTGTTCCCGGCTGGCGCTTGGCATAAGCCGTCACCAATCCGGCCGGGGTGTCCATCTTGATGACCGGATTGTCACCCGGCTTGTCGATGAGGCCCGTGTCTAGTCCAACTTTGGCCAGGCCGATGATGCCGTGGCCGCACATGGTACTGTAGCCTTCGTTGTGCAAAAAGAGGACGCCCAGATCGCTGGACGGCCGTTCCGGTTCGGTGATGATGCAGCCATACATATCGGCGTGGCCGCGCGGCTCCCACATCAGCGCTGTGCGTAAATGGTCGTAATATTCCCGGGCATAGCGACGCTTGGCCAAAATGGTCTCGCCGGGCAATTCAGGATAGCCGCCGGTGATGATACGCAGCGGTTCGCCGGCGGTGTGGGCGTCGATGGTGGTGATGCGGAGCCAGTCATCGGGGGGATTCCAGTTGAGGGTCATGAGTTATTCCTTGAAGGGGTGGGCGACCTTCGGTCGCGAGGTGAACTTGCCTACTTGCCACTTGCCAACTTGCCTACCCAAACTTACTGGTGACGCGGCCGAGGATGAAGGCTGCCGGGATGAGGGTGTCGCTGCTTTCGTTGGCATTGTCGCCTTGGAGGTGGAAACGGCCGTCTCCCATCACCTCGGCTACCCGCTTAATAATTTGCAAATCGGCCTGGGCTGGATGTTGGGCGACAACAATATCGCCGATTTGGGGCGGCTGCTGCCGGTAAGCGCGGGAGTCAACCAACACTTCATCGCCGGCCGTTAACAGCGGAAACATAGAGGCTCCGGTAACGCGATAGCGTCGCCGGAGCCTCAGCATCCAAAGAAACAATTCTTTGAGATTACTTTCTCGCATGTTTGGTAATCCGATAACCGTTTACCGATAACCGTTTAGGCAAGTGCAGTTTTTAACTTGTACATTTTGAGTAGAAAAAACTGCGTTTGCTTGAGAGGAATCGTTTTCTTTTTGAAAAGTTATTTGTAAACGATTCCTTACCATTTAGCTGGCTGTGTAATAAGTAACGTCGCGGCCTTTGGTGGCCCAGAACATGGTGTGAATCTTATTGATCGCTTCCATCAGTTCCTGGGCATGTTCCAGACTGACTTCTACCTTGACGGAAGAGCATAATTTGGCTGCTTTCCAAAAGGTGTCGTGCAAGTCGGGGAACTGTTCTAAATGGACTGGTTTGAAGTAATCGGTCCAGAGGACGAGAAGTTCGGTTTTGGCAATGTGAGCCTGTTCTTCTTTGATGGCGATGTAGCGGGAGAGGCTGTTGGCGGTAGCGTGGCTGCCATCGCTGGGATCGAGAGCCAGGATTTTTTTGGTCATGGAGAGGACGGCTTCGGCAGCAATGCGGGCTGAGGCGGGATCGTAGACGCCACAAGGGCCATCACAGTGTGCGCTGACGGTGTTCTTGGCTGGGAAAAGGTCTTTAATTTTACTGGTTAAAAGTTTCATTTGTCACTCCTTCCTGAATTAAATTAAACGGTGGTTGGGAATAAGTATAGTTTTACCAATAATTATTGCCCCTGTCCATTGGGACAGGGTTTTCTTAATAAGGGGTAAGGTTTGGCAAAGAATGAGCGGGGATTTGGGGATATGAATCAGGTCCAAAATCCTTCTAATTCTACGCCCAATCCATCGGCCAAACGGTTGACATAAGCGTAATAGCTCGTCACTTGATTGATATCGAGGATGTCGGCATCGCTGAAACCGGCCTGCCGCAGCGCCACAACGTCCGCCTCAACCATTTCCCAGGGCGTCAAAGTCAGCTTTTCCACGTAAGCCAGCATCGCCCGGTCAGCTTGTTCCAGATGAGCTTGCCGCCAATCTGTTTTTACCTGTTCAACCAACGCTTCATCATTCGTCAAACGGAGCAGCCCGGCTCCGTGGTGTTTGATTCAATAATGGCAGCGGTTGGCAACGGAGGCGACGACGGCAATCATCTCGCGCTGGATGCGGCTCAGGGGAGAACGGCCGTGCATTAAATGGGCGTACAAATCATAATGAGTTTGCAGTGATTTGACATTCAGGCTGTGGATTTTGAGGATATTATCTACTTCACCCGATGGCTCAGCATATTTCTCATAAAGTTCCTTGAGCCGTCCGGCGGCTTCTGTTTCTTGAATCACTTTAATCCAGGCCATTGATGAGTATCCTTATTGTCGGGGACTTTTATTGATTTTTGGCTTTTGCCGGTATTTCGCCAATCGGATGAAATCATATATCATTTTGGGAGCGTAGGCATCTTGCCTGCACAATATAGACAAACAAGACATTCGCGCTCCCAGAGGAGGATTGATGACCCATAATTTTCGCCAACGATTGTTGGCCGGTGAAACGCTAATCGGCACCATGCTGACTTTACCAGCGCCGGAAATTGCCGAAATGATGGCTGCCATCGGGTTTGATTGGCTTTTTTTGGATGCTGAACATTCGGCGCTCAGTACACATGCCATCCAACAACTCATGCAAGGAGCGGGGGCGGCTACACCGTGTGTGGTGCGGGTGGCGGTTAACGATGTGGTTGCCATCAAAAAGGCGTTGGATATTGGCGCGGCAGGCATTATTGTGCCGCAGGTGAACACGGCCGTACAAGCTCAAGCTGCCGTCCACCATGCCAAATATGCCCCGGAAGGCACGCGCGGCGTCGGCATTGGCCGGGCACAAGGGTACGGCTTGGATTTTAGCGGGTATGTGGCGCGGGCAAATGAGGAAACGGCCGTTATCATCCAGGCCGAACACATCGAAGCCGTCCAAAACATTCAATCCATCGTACAAGTGGTCGGCGTGGATGCGGTTTTTGTTGGCCCGTACGATTTGTCGGCCAGCATGGGGTTAACGGGACAGGTGACACATCCTGATGTAGTGGCGGCGATTCAACAAGTAACCGATGCCTGTCATGCTGCAGGGATGCGATTGGGGATTTTCGGCATGTCGGCAACGGCCGTTGCCCCCTACATCGATCAAGGCTATACCTTCATCACTGCCGGTATCGACACGGCATTATTAGGCCAGGCGGCTAAGCTGCTGCTGAGTGCCATCAGGTAAAGCTCATGCGTCATCGCGAGAGTTGACGCATGACTAATCAACAACACCGGTAACGTGATAAACCGTTATCGGCCCGGCCACTCCCTTAAATTGCATCCCGTGAACTGGCTGGGCAACCACCTGACCGGCAACCAATTCATACGTCGCCGGACTGATGAGAACCTGACCACCCTGAGCCACACTGCAAATCCGTGCCCCTAAATTGGCGGCCCGGCCAATGACCGTATAATCGGTGCGCTGGGCGGAACCCATCTCGCCGACGATGAGGTCGCCGGTGGCAATGCCTACGCCGATAGGGGCTTCCTGGCCGCCTTGAGCCACCCAATCACGCACGATTTGCGCATGGGCCGACTGCATGGCCAGTCCGGCACGTACGGCACGAATGGCGTGGTCTGGCTGGTCAACCGGTGCGCCAAAGAGGGCCATCACCTCATCGCCGACAAATTTATCCAGCGTGCCTTCGTGAGCCAGAATGACCTCGGTCATTGCCCCCAGGTAACGGTTGATGAACTGGACCAACTGTTCCGGCTCCGTATTTTCGGCCAGACTGGTCGAGCCGCGTACATCGGCGTAAAGGACGGTTAAAATGCGCCGCTGCCCTTCCAAAAAGCCGGTATCAGTCTGGGAGAGAAGCTGTTCCATGATGTGCGGATCGACAGAGCGGCCCAGAACCTGCCGCAAATGGCGCTGCTCCAGGCTCTCGAAGATGGCGGTATCTATCTGGCTGCCGATGGCGCTGAGCAGCCGCTGATCATCCTGGCTGAAGCCGGTTTGCCCCAGCCGGTTGACCACACCCAACACACCGATGACACGTTCGTTTAAAATTAAGGGCAGGCACATGATGGAATGTAAGGGCCGGTCTAAATCGTTGCGGCAGACCAATGTGCCCTGGCGCAGCGAGCCGTTGGCGATGTCGTTGACCAGGCGGTAATTGGACGATACTTCAAATAAATCCTGGTGGGTGGCAGCGCGCATTTCCAGATTGTGCCCAGCTTGATCGTAGAGCATGATGAAGCCCATCTCGGCAGCAATGATGCGGCCCAACTGCTGTAAGACAGCGTTGAGCATCTCGTCAAAAGATAAATCCTGGTCGCGGATATGGTCGATCTGGTAGATGGCTTCCAGTTCGCGTAGACGCTGCTGCATGTCGTAATAGTTGTAGCCCTGAATGATGGCCGAGTCGATGTGGTCTTCGGCGATGTTGAGTAGGGTGATTTCGTCGTCGGTGAACGGCCGTGCCCGGGCCAGCAGCACTCCCCCCAATCGCTCGGTTTCGCCCATGATGATGGGAACGGCCGTCATCCACAAATCGTGCAGGGCTGCCTGGTCGGGAAACAGGTCCTGGCCAGGCCAAACAGCCACCCCATCCAACTGCACGACCTGTTCAGCCAGTTGGCGGCTAATTTGCTCGATGAGTTGATCGGACAGTTGGTTGCGTTTGTGCAGTGCTCTGAGTTCAACGGCCGTTGTTTCCCGATTGCGCAGCATGAGCATGCAGAGTTCGGTTTGTAATTCGCGGGAGAGGAGTGTGACAACGGCCGTTAACATGGCCACCGGTTCGGGAAACTGGTCCCGAATTCGGTCGATTTCGCGGACTAAATTAAGGGCGCGCCGGGCGGCAGCCGGCGCGAGGTCATCATTAATTTGTGAGGTTTCCATTCCACAAATCTCCTTATCTTGACAATATAGCCTATCGCCTTTGCCTGTCAATCATTCTTAAATGCCCCGCTATTCCCTGTTTATTTTTACCGGTTGATCCTTGCCTGTCCATCCATTACCCGTTAAAATCCCTCTACCTGTTCAAAATGTGAATATTCATATTATGACTATACAGGTGGGGAGAGCTTCATGATCGAGCAAGACCCATTGACATCCCATCACCCTGGATAATTGCTTTACGTTTAGCCTGTAGATATGAAACAACTATCGCTAACGATTGAACACGCGCTGTTGGGTTTTTTGCGCCAACAACCCAAACATGGTTACGCCATTCATCAAGAATTGTCGGATCCCAATGGTTTGGGGCCGGTCTGGCAGATAAAGTTGAGCCAGCTTTACGCACTTTTGGGCAAGCTGGAAGATGCCGGCTACGTGACGACGAAGACAGAACCGCAGGAGAATAAACCGCCCCGCAAGCTGTTTCATTTGACGGCTGCCGGCAAGACGGCTTTTTTATCCTGGGTGCAGCGTCCGGTGGAAAACGGCCGTTCTCTGCGCCTGGAATTTCTGGTCAAACTTTACTTCGCTCGGCGTGAAGGGGCGGACGTGGCGGCCCGGCTGCTGGCGGCCCAGCGGGAACAATGCCAAAGCTGGCTGGCCATTGAGCAGGAAATCGTCGATGAAGAAACAAAAAATGGCCATCAGTACGGCCGTTTAGTTCACCAATTTCGTTTGGGCCAGATTCAAGCCACGATGACCTGGCTTGATGATTGTGAGGAGCCATCAAATCATGAAAGTTAAATCGTTGTTTTTGTTTTTTATTCTTTTGCTGGCTGGCTGTGGGGCTGGGCAAAGCGCGGCTGAACCACAGGACCTGACTATTTTTGCTGCTTCATCCCTTACCGACGCATTCAATGAGTTGGCCAAAGCTTTTGAAGTTGAAAATCCGGACGTCCAGGTCATCCTCAATTTTGCCAGTTCATCCCAATTAGCCGTCCAGATAGCCGAAGGCGCACCGGCCGACGTTTTTGCCTCGGCCAACGAAAATCAAATGCAAGTGGCCATCACTGCCGGACAGGTGGCTGCGGCTGACTCCATTCCCTTTGCCACTAACCGGCTGACAATCTTGGTTCCGGCCGATAATCCGGCCCAGATTTCAGCGCTGGCCGATTTGAGCCAGCCGGGCATCCAACTGGTGTTGGCTGCACCCGGTGTGCCGGCCCGTCAATACACGGATCAGATTGTGGCCCGGCTTGATGCGGCGTTTGCCAAATCGTTTTATGCCAATCTCGTCTCCGAGGAAAAGAATGTGCGTCTGGTAACCGCCAAAGTCGCCCTGGGCGAGGCCGACGCCGCCATTGTATACAACTCGGACGTGACGCCCGATATTGCCGGGCGTGTGCAGCAAATCACGATTCCCGATGACCAGAATGTGACGGCCGTTTACCCGATTGCACCGTTGACTCAGGCCATGCAGCCAGCGTTGGCAGATCGATTTATCCAGTTTGTGGGCAGTTCAGCCGGACAAAAAATTCTGGTCAAATGGGGATTTGGCGTACCGGAGGAGGCAAGGTGAACACGGCCCGGTCATCGCGACATTATCGGTCAAACGAACCAGCGCCACGCCTATCCCTTTGGCTGAAATTTCTCATTAGCGGATTAGCCCTGGCGATGGTTGCCCTCCTGATTTTGCCCATCCTGGGACTAATTTGGCGGGCGGTTCCGGCATTGGGGATGGATTTTGTCCTGGAAGGGCAGTCGGTGTGGGCGGCAGTGCTGTTAAGTTTGTGGACAACGGCCGTTTCCATGCTTCTCGTCTTGCTGTGGGGTACTCCATTGGCCTACCTGTTGGCTCGCGCCGATTTCCCCTTGAAGCGCCTGCTCACTATTTTTGTCGAGATTCCCATTGTTTTACCGCCGGTCGTGGCCGGTCTGGCGCTGCTCAGTGCCTTTGGCCGGCGTGGGCTGTTGGGTATGCCGTTGGCGGCGGCCAACATCTCGGTTACGTTTACCTGGCTGGCGGTTGTCTTGGCCCAAACCTTCGTCGCCGCGCCGTTTTACATCCGCGCCGCCCAGACCCGCTTTGCCGCCCTGCCCCGCGATTTGGAGGAGGCGGCCAGCATTGACGGGGCCGATGGCTGGCGGGTGTTTTGGTATGTGATACGGCCGTTAAGTTCACGTGCCCTCGCTGCCGGATTAGTCCTGAGTTGGGCACGCGCCCTGGGCGAATTCGGCGCCACGATCCTCTTTGCCGGTAATTTACAAGGGCGAACCCAGACAATGCCGCTGCTCATCTACGGCGCGCTGGAGCGCGATCTGAACGCCACCTACGTCAGCGCCTTGATCCTGCTGGGTATGGCGCTCCTGGCCCTGGCCTTAACGCGCCGTCTCACCCATCTGGATGAAAAAGACGCCGATCCCTTAGCCGACCGCTGACCAGATTTACGGCTCTACAATGGCAAACCCATACTTCCGATAAAGCTGGAACGCCCGCATCCCCGTTTCCGTCCCCAATGTGATCGTTTTGTACCCTTGTGCCGCCGCCCGTTTCTGGATAATTTGCAAGCTCAACTTGCCCAGCCCCTGTCCTTGAAAATCGGGATGAACGCACATGCAGCTGATGTGACAGTTGCCTTCACCGTAAGGCAGCACGTAGGCAAAACTTACCAACCGTGAACCCTGCAGCAAGATGTGCGAGGCCGCTTCCGGCAGCGCCCGCTCTCGCCCCAGCGTGTCGAAAAATTCTCTCTTTTCGGTTTCGTTTTGACTGTAGAAGAACTGAGCATCCCCCACACTAAAAGCAGCCACATAACATTGGTAGATTTCCTCAACGTCAGCGTCTGCCAGCGGTTTGACGGTCAAATCTGGTGGTGCGATGATGTTAGTCTCTGCCACCTGCGATAAATCACACACCATCTCGACGTAATTCATAAGGTCTCCCACTAACTGAGACTGGAGATTGACAGTCTCCAATCTCCAGTCTTTTCAAGTTTGATAATTGAACTATGGATTAGATACGGCCGTTCAAATACCCCTTCAAATACTGCCCCGTATACGACGACTCAACTTGCGCCACCGCTTCCGGTGTTCCCGTCGCCACAATCTCGCCACCCCGGTCGCCACCCTCTGGCCCCAGGTCCACAATATGGTCGGCCACCTTAATGATGTCCAAATTATGCTCAATGATGACCACCGTGTTGCCCTTGTCCACCAGCCGGTTCAGGGCCACAATCAACTTGGCTACGTCATGCGAGTGCAGCCCCACCGATGGTTCATCCAGAATATAAATCGTCCGTCCCGTGGCAATCTTCGACAGCTCCCGGCTCAACTTGACCCGCTGCGCTTCGCCCCCGCTCAACGTTGGCGCTGGCTGCCCCAGATGGATGTAGCCTAGCCCCACGTCCAACAATGTTTGCAGCTTCCGTTTGATAGGCGGGATATTCTCAAAAAATTCCAGCGCCTCATCCACGCTCAAATCCAATACCTCGGCAATGTTCAGCCCCTTGTACGTTACTTGCAGTGTTTCCCGGTTGTAGCGTGCCCCTTTGCAAATATCGCAAGGCACGTAAATGTCCGGCAAAAACTGCATCTCAATCCGGTTTTGTCCCTGCCCCTGGCACGCCTCAC
>JBNKZT010000023.1:0-30508 GCA_050301775.1 Promineifilaceae bacterium (SeqCode) | reverse complement strand
ACTCTCTTTAAGACTAAAAGTCGGACTTTTCCGATAGGCTGCTAGCATGACGATTGGGGACTTTATGACGCCGACACCTGGGCGCGGAGGGCGTCGGGGTCAAGAATGCTGATTTGGCCGTTTTCCAGGCTGATCCAGCCCTGCTTGCGGAATTCGCGTAGACATTTATTTGTGCTTTCACGAGTAGCCCCGATCAAACTGGCCAGATTGGTTTGGGTCAAGGTCATGTCGATCTGCACGCCGGTGTTTGCGGCACGGCCGTAATCCTGGGCCAGTTCTAACAATTTCCGCGCCAATCGCTTCGGAACGTCTAGTGTGGCAAAACTGTCCATCTGCTTAGTGTTGTAGCGTACCCGTTGGCTCAATACCTTCATAAAATTGAGGGCCAACTGGGGACAGTGCCGCATTTGCTGCCGGAAGCTGTCCCGGCTCATTGTGTACAACACCGTTTCGCCCAGGGCCACGGCGCTGGCGGAACGGGTCAGCCCGTCAATCACGGCCAGCTCGCCGAAGATGTCGCCTGGCTTGCCAAAGAGAATTACTGACGTTTCGCTGCCGTCTAATCCGTTGATGAAGATGCGTACCTGGCCTGATTGGACGAGGTATAAAAATCGGCCGGGGTCGCCTTCGTGGAAGATGATCTCGCCCTGTTTGAAGGTGCGCGGAATGATGTGTTGGGCGATAGCTTGTAATTGGGTCGTATTAATATCGGCAAAAAGCGCTGTTTGTTGCAGAAAAGCTATATTTTTCATCTGACCCTCTTGTTTGACGGCTGTGTTTAAGGGTGGATAAACAGATCGGGCGGCAGTGTATGTCATGATGTTCTCCGATTACAACAAGCTCAGGGCTAAACCAATCAGGACGGCTAAAGTGATACTGGCCAGAAATTCGGCGAGGTAGACGGCCGTTTCCTCCCCATCTCGTACCACCGGCCACTCGACAACTAGACGGGGAATCGCAATGAATGGCACCAGGATAAACTGGCCCAAAGCCACAAAGGTGGTGATCAAAATCCGCTCCAGGATGCCTAGATATTTATTGCTGATGCCGGGAAACGTCGGCCCTGATCCTTTTACCAGTCCGTAGGCGGCGAATTTGACCAGCACCCAGGCTGGCATCGTGACAAAGGCGTAGCCCAGCAAATACAGCCAGAGGCGATCGTTGTGAATGACCGGGATAACACCGACCGTCAACATGGATGAAGTCAGATAACCACCGGCCGCCAGAGCCGCTACAATGACGGCAATATGAGCGATTTGGTCCAAAATGAAGCGGAACAGCGGCAAAATGGGTGGCTTGACTTTCAACTGCACGGCGTCAATGACAATATGCAAAATGCTGATAAATGCCGCGCCCTGCCACCAGACGGGATTGAAAGGCAAAATAAAGAGGAACGTGACAAAGCTGACGACCAGGCCGTGGGCTAAAACGCCTTTCAACTCACGGCTTTTCCAAAGCGCCAGCCGGTCCCACTGTAAAATGTAATCTCCAACGAGATGGGCTAAGAACATGGCGATGATCATAATAACAACTACCTTTACGTGGAAGTGACAGTCACTTTTTGCTTTAAGTGACTGTCACTTACTAATTTACCGATACAAATCATCGTTGCTGCAATGATGCTTCCATGATACTCGACCATTAGACGCCCCGCTGTGAAATGCGTCACAACCGGAGTAAAATGGGGGTGATTTGGGGCGGGGATTAGGAGATTATGGGATTTTTTTGATTCATCATCCCCTAATCCGCTAATCCCCGCCAACGCAGGAGTAGTATCATGATTCAATCAGAATACATTGAGTTTTCCACCGGCGGCGATGCTGATATGGTTGACGTGACTGAGCAGGTGGCGCAAGTCGTGTCCGGCAGCGGCCTGACTAGCGGCATCGTGACCCTGTTCACGCCGTCGGCGACCAGCGGGCTGACAACGATTGAGTACGAATCGGGCTGCTTGAATGATTTGCGCCGTTTGTTTGATGAGATCGTTGATCCGCAGCGGCATTATGCCCACAACGCCCGCTGGGGTGATGGTAATGGTCACAGTCACGTCCGGGCGGCACTGTTGGGACCCTCGTTGACCGTGCCGTTTGTGAACGGCCGTCTCACCCTCGGCACCTGGCAGCAAATCATCTTCATTGACTTCGACAACCGCACCCGGCGGCGGCGTTTGATTGTGCAAATAATGGGAGAATAAACCTGAATGAATGAATCCTGTATGCGACCCGGATTGTGAGGTGGCCCGGCGGAATTCATGCCGGGCGAGTAACCTTCGGCCCGATGCGGCTGCGATCCACTTGAATATTAAATTTCGGACCCGCGCCAGGTTCAACAAAAACCGCGCGCGCGGGGTAATTTGTCGCTACAGGAGACAATTAAAATGACAGTTATTGAAGTTGAAGAACAATATCATCAACTGGTGGCCAGCGGTGCGTATGAAGAAGCGCTGGCTTTGGTTACGCGGGAAGCCCATCAATTTTCATACAATGCTCAAAAAGTGGTTTATTACTGGCGTTTTCGCATGGCAGCGCTGCTCAACCGGCCGGCGTTGGTCGTCCAGTTGTTGGCTGAAGCCGTTACTGCCGGCCATTGGTACAGCGGCCTAGTTGAGGATGAGGAGTTTGAACTGGTTCGCCATTGGCCAGAATTCGAACGGTTGGCAGCAGTTTGTGATCAACGACGAACCGAGGCTATGGCTGCAGCCGTTCCCATCCTAAAAGTGATGCTGCCAGAAAACCAGCCGCAGCCTTACCCGCTGCTGCTGGCTTTGCACGGGAATAACAGTGTGATGGAGTCGTTTAGCCGGCATTGGGAAACGGCCGTACACTACGGCTGGCTGGTCGGTCTGCCCCAATCATCTCAATTCTACGAGCCTGGCGCCGTTTCCTGGGTCGATTGGGAATGGTCCATCGAGGAAATCCAGCAGCATTACCACACACTCTGCACCGATTATTCTATCGATCCTCAACAGACAGTTTTGGCTGGATTCTCAATGGGCGGCGGTCTGGCCACATCCCTGGCCTTGAGTGGAATAATCAAGGTGAAAGGCATTCTGTTGATCGCGCCTTTCCTCAACGACGCCCGCAATATGATTCCGTATCTGGAAGCTGGCCTTTATTCACTTGACCTGCGCGCCTATATCGTCGCCAGTGAGCGAGACGAATATTGTCGCAACGTCGCCCAGGAGTTGGCCGAGTTGTTGCCTCAATACAATATCCCCTGTCGTCTGGACATCTATCCCGACACAGGCCACAGCTTCCCTTTGCCGTTTGAAGCGAAATTGCCGGAAGCACTGGCGTTTCTAATGCAGAAATAAGCGGAGTTAGTTTTTAGGACGCGGATGAACGCGGAAAAACGCAGATAATAATAGGTTTAACCCGCGTTTTCCGCGCAATTCGCGTCCAAAGGTTAACGGCCGTTTGTTAACCGCAGAGAAATCCCCCAATCCCTGAATCCCCGCTTGACAATCACCACCGAATTGCTACGATTGTACCGATACAAAAGGTACAATCATGCAGGAATCCACCCCTTATCTTTATCAGGAAATTGCCGAATCACTGCGGCGGCGCATTGCCGCTGGGGAATTGCAAGCCGGCGATAAACTGCCGCCGGTGCGCCAGATGGCTCAACAGTGGAACTGCACGCCGGGAACCGTCAGCCGGGCTTATGCTGTGCTGACTCAGGAAGGATTGGTGGCCGGGCAGCGGGGCAGCGGCACCCACGTTTTGCCCAACACACTCCAACCGGAACAACCCGTCTGGCATTGGGCAGCGCTGGTTAATCGGGCTGAACAATATTTGCTGGAAGCGCTCAACAAGGGCCATTCGCCGCTGCACGCCGAGACAGCGCTGCGGCTGGCTATCTCCCGCTGGCAGGAATTGCAAAACCAGGACTCGCCGTTGAAGGGTAGGGACACGTTTACGGACGCCGCCACTCATCTCCGCTTTGCCGGCAGTCACGATCTGGCCATTGGCTACATGACCCGCCTGCTGGCTGAAGCCGAACCGGAATTGGAACTGGAAACCAGCTTCGTCGGCAGTCTTGGCGGCTTGATGGCCCTGGCCAAAGATGAGGCGGATGTTGCTGGTATACATCTCTGGGATGAGTCGACAGACAGCTACAATTTACCTTACGTTTGCCGTTTGCTGCCAGGGCGGCGCGTCGTGCTGCTCACCCTGGCCCATCGCTCTCTGGGGCTGATGACCGCATCCGATAATCCTCATCAGATTGAGAAACTGGCTGCTCTAGCCCAACCTGGCCTGCGGTTAGTAAACCGGCAATCTGGTTCCGGGACGCGGGTCTGGCTGGACGCGCAGCTTAAGGCGCTGGGCATAAACACAGAGGCACTGTCGGGATATAACCGCGAGGAACTCACGCACATGGCCGTGGCTGAGGCCATCAAAAAGGGAGAGGTAGATGTTGGTCTGGGCATTTATGCGGCGGCGGCGGCTTATGGTTTGCATTTTATTCCCCTGACGCAAGAACAGTATGACCTGGTTTTCCCGGAGCCGATCTGGCAGACAGTAGCGGCGCAGTCTTTGGCGGCTATCATCCGGTCCAATGGCTTCAAAGAATCGGTCATGGCGTTGGGGGGATATGACACGGCCGTTACCGGCCAGGAAACGTGGAGCTAGGAGGCTGTCGGAGAAAGAAATTTTAGCCACGAATTGACACGAATTAACACGAATTCGGTTATATTTTCCGTGCAAATCCGTGTTAATCAGTGGCAAAACATTCCTGTTCTGGACTTTTCCGACAAGCTGCTAGGGAATGGATCCACAGATTTCGATCTGTGTAATTTCTTTATTGGAGGCCGATCATCGACGAAATACTTCATGGACTGGCCCAGGCGATTGAACTGATTGCCGCCGGCGATCCGGTTTTGTTGGGGATTGTTGCCCTTTCGCTGCGCGTTTCTGGCGTGGCGCTGCTGATCAGCACGCTTTTTGGCATCCCCGTCGGTGCGTTTTTGGGATTGAGCCGGTTTCGGGGACGGCCGTTACTGGTTACGCTCATGTACACCGGGATGGGTTTCCCGCCGGTCGTGATTGGCCTGTTTGTTTACCTGCTGCTTTCGCGCAGCGGTCCGTTGGGACAGGTGGAATCGGACTTGATCCCGCGCCTGTTTACGCCGGGAGCAATGATTTTGGCCCAAAGCATCATCGCTTTCCCGCTGGTAGCCGGATTTACAATGGCCGCCGTTATGGGCGTCGATCCTCAGCTGCGGCAGCAGGTGCGGGCGTTGGGCGCAACCCGATGGCAAACGACGTTGACTGTTCTGGCCGAGGCGCGGATTGGCGTCCTCGTTTCCGTCGTGGCCGGTTTTGGCGGCATCATCTCTGAGGTTGGAGCAGTAATGTTAGTGGGCGGTAACATCGAAGGCAAGACGCGGGTGCTGACGACGGCGATTGTTTTAGAAACGCGCAAGGGCAACTTCGATCTGGCCATTGCTCTGGGCGTTATTTTGCTGGCGCTGTCCTTTGTGGCCAATGCGTTTATGCTGCGGCTGCAAGGCCGGGGATTTAATGATTAATTTTGGGTCAATATTTTCGACACGAATAGCACGAATTTCACGAACGGCGATAAGGGGTTTCGCGTAGCCAATGACAAAAGAAACGCTTTACACGCTTCAAGGCGTAACGAAACGGTATGGGGAGCGGCAGGTGTTGCAGGTGGACGACCTGACGATTGCTCGTGGCGAGGTGCTGGCACTGGTTGGCCCGAGCGGCGCGGGGAAGAGTACGCTGCTGCGCTTGTTGAATTTTTTGGAGCCGCCGACGAACGGCCGTATCCAATTCCAGAGTGAAACGTTTGGCGCGGGCGATCCCATGCCCATCCATTTGCGCCGCCGGGTGACGACTGTGTTTCAACGGCCGTTTCTCCTCAACCGATCCGTCATTGCCAATGTCCAGTATGGCCTGCGCCTACGCGGCCAGCGTAATGGAACTGAGACGGTTGATGAGGCGCTGACACAAGTTGGCTTGCGTGACATGGCCCGCCAGCCGGCCCGAACCCTTTCCGGCGGCGAAGCACAACGGGTGGCGTTGGCTCGTGCTTTAGTACTCGACCCGGAAGTGCTCCTGCTGGACGAGCCAACGGCCAATCTCGATCCTTACAACGTGGCGCTCATCGAGGAAATTGTGACCAATTTGAATCAAGAAAAAGGGATGACACTGGTTTTGGTGACACACAATGTGTTTCAAGCGCGGCGGTTGGCGGGGCGGGTGGCGCTGCTGTTGGACGGCCGTATCGTGGAAATCAACGACGCCGACAATTTTTTCAATAACCCGGCCGATCCGCGCACGGCAGCATTTGTCGGCGGAGAGATGGTTTATTAACGAAAGTAAAAGGAGAAGAAAATGAAGAAAAGTTGGATTTTATTATTGATTTTGGCTTTGCTGTTGGCTGCTTGCGGTGACAATGCGGCTGAGCCAGCAGCGAATGAAAGCAGTAGGAGTGGGGAAACGGCCGTAAACGAAGCGGCTCCCACCACAGAACCTGCTGCCGAACCCACCACAGCCCCGGTTGAAGAACCGGCTGCGGCTGAGCAGAAAACGCTCATTCTGGCCACAACGACCAGCACCCAGGATTCCGGTTTGCTCGATTACATCTTGCCCATTTACGAGGAAATGTATAACGTTTCCGTGGACGTGATCGCCGTAGGTACGGGGCAGGCCATCCAGCTTGGCGAAGACGGCAACGCCGACGTCTTGCTGGTTCACGCCCGCTCCAAAGAAGATGCGTTTATGGAAGCCGGGCACGGCGTCCGCCGCGAAGACGTGATGTACAACGATTTCGTCATCCTTGGTCCGGCCAGCGATCCAGCCGGGATTCAGGGCAAAAACAAGGCCGCCCGTGCCTTTGAAATGATTGCCGAAGCCCAAGCGCCCTTCATTTCCCGTGGTGACGATTCGGGCACAAACACGAAAGAGCTGGCAATTTGGGCTGAAGCGGGCATTGAACCGGCCGGCGATTGGTATATTTCCGCCGGGCAGGGGATGGGCGCGGTGTTGACGATGGCCGATGAACAGCAGGCTTACACCCTCAGCGACCGGGCCACTTACCTGGCGCGTACGTTGGAAGGCATCAATCTGGACATCATGGTCGAAGGTGATCCCATCTTGTTCAATCCCTATGGCGTCATTGCTGTTAACCCGGACAAAGGCGACCACATCCAGGTTGATTTGGCTAATCAGTTCATTGATTGGCTCACTTCCTTGACTACTCAGGAACTCATCGCCCAGTTTGGCGTTGCAGAATTTGGCGCGCCATTGTTTACGCCTGATTCGACGGTCTGGCAGGAAGCCAACGCCGCTACCGAACCGATGGAATCGGCTGAACCGCAAACCCTTATCCTGGCCACGACGACGAGTACCCAGGATTCTGGCCTTCTCGATTACATTCTGCCCGTTTTTGAAGAGTCTTTTAATGTATCCGTGGATGTGATTGCCGTGGGCACGGGGCAGGCCATCCAGCTTGGCGAAGATGGCAACGCCGACGTGCTGTTAGTTCACGCCCGCGCCAAAGAGGATGCGTTTATGGAAGCCGGTCATGGTACGCGCCGGGAAGATGTGATGTACAACGATTTTGTCATCCTCGGCCCGGCCAGTGATCCGGCCGGAATCATGGGCAAGAACAAAGCGGATCGGGCTTTCCAACTGATTGCTGAAGCAGAAGCGCCTTTCATTTCTCGCGGCGATGATTCTGGTACGAACACCAAGGAGTTGGCGATTTGGCAGGTGGCGGGGATTGAACCGGCCGGTGATTGGTATATCGCTGCCGGGCAGGGAATGGGCGCGGTGTTGACGATGGCCAACGAACAGCAGGCCTACACACTCAGTGACCGGGCAACCTACCTGGCGCGCACGCTGGAAGGCATCGACCTGGAAATCATGGTTGAAGGTGATCCCATCCTGTTTAACCCCTACGGCGTCATTGCCGTGAACCCAGATAAGGGCGATCACATACAGGCTGATTTAGCCAATCTGTTCATTGATTGGCTCATTTCGGTGCCGACGCAGGAATTGATTGGCGAGTTTGGCGTGGCCGAGTTTGGCGCGCCGCTGTTCACGCCTGATTCGGCTGAATGGCGGGCGGCGATGGAAGGTGAGTCAGGCGGCACGGCCGTAGCCGACGCGGATTTGCGCATCACCGGTCTGGTGGACAACGAAATGGGCTGGACGGAAGCGGAAGTGCGGGCCATGGAAACGATGGATGCCGAAGCGGTGAACAACAGCGGTTTGACAGAAACGTATACCGGTGTCTCCATCAATGCCTTGCTGGAAATGGCGGGCTTGAAGAATCGGGCCACGGCCGTTACCCTTCTCGATGCCGATGGCAACAGCATTGAAATCCCACTGGCCGACCTGCAAGCCTGCACCGATTGTATCCTTTCCTTCCGTACCCAGGGCGGTTTCAGCACGACGCTGCCCGCTTTCCCGGATTTGGAACGTCTGCGCGGCGTGGTGGAAATTCAAGTGAAATAAGGATTTTGTAGGGGCGGGACGGCGCGGAATGGCGTTGGGTATGACTGATAACCTTGTCTCCGCGCCGTCTGGCCCTCATGGGCGAGATGACCGGGATGGATCACCATATGTTTAGCCCCGATCATGGTCCGGTCATCCCGCCCCTATTGAAAGGCATTTTATGATTTACATTGGCATTGACGATACCGATACGTTGGAGACGCGGGGAACAGGGCATCTGGCGCGGGAGATTGCGGCGGCGCTGGCGACGGATTACACGGTTGTTGGCGTGACCCGCCATCAGCTTTCTGACGACCCACGTGTGCCGCGCACGCACAAAAATAGCTGCGCCGCAATATTGTTGGACAGCGATGATTCCATAGAGGCTATTACCGAGCAAGTCAAAGCACTCATGCTGGCTCAATTTGTTGTTGGCAGCGACCCTGGCTTGTGTGTGGCTACGGCCGTTCCCCCAGCCATCACCGATTTTGGCCACAAAGCGCAGCGGGAATTGGTCACCCAGGCCGAAGCCCGCGCTCTGGCGGCTGCCAATAATCTGACGCTTTTGGGGTTGGGCGGCGATGAAGATGGGGTGATTGGGGCGTTGTCGGCGGTGGGATTGGCGGCTGGCGGCAGTGACGGCCGTTACATTGAGGTCGCTCGATTGCGCGAGTTGGCCGGATTGCAGCCTGTATCGGCGCTGTTAGCGGCCGGGATAACGGCCGTACACACGCTGGATGGTCAACCGGTCGCCGACGGCCTGGTTCAAACCGATAGACTACGCCCGGCGCGACGAAACGGCCGTCCCGTCGCCGTCGTCGAATGGCAGGATGATCATTGGCTGCCGTTGAAACTGGACTAGAGACTGGAGATTAGAGACTTGAGTAGTCTCCAGTCTCCAATCTCCAGTCATCAATTCGATGACTCTCCTAACCACCACCGACATCATCTACCATTACCCGCAAAACGGCCGTGGCCTGCCGCCGGTTTCGCTTGACGTAGAGCCGGGGGAGGTGGTGCTCATCGGCGGGCCGTCGGGCTGTGGCAAGAGCACGCTGGCCCGCTGTTTGACCGGTTTCATTCCCCATCTTTACCGGGGTGATCTGAGCGGGGAAATATGGCTGAACGGCCAACGTACGACCGAAGCTCCCTTGTGGCAGTTAAGCGAACAGGCCGGGCTGTTGTTTCAAAATCCGGCGGCGCAAATGTTGACCGAAACGGTGGAAGCGGAAATTTTGTTTGGACTGGAAAATCTGGGCCTGTCGCGCAAAGCGATGGGCCAACGCCTGGAGGAAACACTGCGCCAGTTTGGCCTGGCTGAACTGCGAAAACGCGATCCCCAAACTCTGTCCGGCGGTGAGCAGCAAAAGCTGGCGTTGGCGGCAGTGATGGCCCGACTGCCGAAACTGCTGGTGCTGGATGAGCCGTTTTCGATGCTGGACACAACGGCGGCGGCTGAATTGGTGGCTGAATTGGAACGGTTGGCGGTGGGGGGAACGGCCGTTATCATTTGTGAACATCGCGCCGAATATCTGGCAGGCTTGCCCGGCTTGCGTACCGTTGCCTTAAGCAACGGCCATCCCGTACCGGTGGATCCGGGTGGGACATGGCCGGAAAGCACAACCGGACCGATAGAATTGGTAGTGGAGAAGTTAAGGGTGGTGCGGAACGGCCGTACCATCCTGCACAATCTCAATTTCCGGGCCGGCGGCGGGCAAATTGTAGCTATCGTTGGACGCAACGGCGTCGGCAAGACCACTTTGCTGCGGGCGTTGACGGGGCTGCAGGAGTTTAACGGCCGTGTCACCGTCAACAACGAACCACCCGATTTCGGCCTCGTTTTCCAAAACCCCGATTTGCAGTTGTTCAATGCCAGCGTGCGCGACGAAATTCTTTACCGTTTGCCGAACCCTGACCTGGACCGTTACCAATCTCTCCTGGCTGCTCTGGGTTTGACCCTTTACGAGACCACGCCGCCCTTGCTGCTCAGCGAAGGCGAAAAGAAACGGCTGGCCCTGGCCACCGTCCTCATGCGCCAGCCGCGTCATGGCCTGCTGCTGGATGAGCCATCGCTGGGCCAGGATGCCGCGCACAAAGAGATGCTGCTGCGCCTGCTGCATCAGGTAGCTGCTGCCGGTCAGTTAGTCCTTATCACCACTCATGACATTGCCCTGGCTGCCCAGGCCGACCGCCTGATTTTGCTGGGATCGGATGGTTTTGTTGCCGATGGTCCGCCGCAAATGGTCTTGGCTGATGCGACAGCGTGGCAGCGAGTGGGATTAGCTGTGCCGGATTGGTTTTCGCTAAACGGTGATTGGAAATGATAAAAGCAGCCCGACGAAATCGCGTGTTGGCTCCGCAGCTTATTGCCCAGTCGCCGCTGAGAGATGCTGATCCACGTGTGCGGCTGGTTTTGAGCATGGGATCGTCGCTGGCGGTCATGCTGTCGTTGGAGCGACTGCTGCTGTTTTTGGCTTTTTATGTGGGTCTACTGCTCTGGGGGCGGTTGGCGCGACCGGTGGTGCAGCAGCTTTGGCGGTTGAAATGGGCGCTGCTATTTTTGTTCGTCGTCGATTGGCTGGTGGTGGATTTGAATCTGGCTATCATGGTCACACTGCGGGTGATTTTGTTGGCCAGTTCCTTTGTTTTCCTGGTGTACACGACCACGCCGGGCGAACTGCGGCTGGTGTTGGAATGGCTGCGGCTGCCCGGACGATATGCATTTAGCCTGAGTCTGGCTTTTCAAAGTTTGAATATGCTGGCTGGTGAGTGGCAGGCCATCCGCGAGGCGCAGCAGGCACGGGGCGCGTGGCGGCCGCCCCTGTGGACAGGTTGGCGCGGCTTGCCGGACCAAATCCGCGAGCTGGTAGCCCTGACGGTTCCGGCCATCGTTTTGACGACGAAGCGGGCCTGGGCGATGACGGAAGCGGCTCACGCGCGCGGTTTTGATGCGCCGCACCGCCGTTCTTATTATCAGTTGGCGATGGGGTGGTGGGATTGGCTGCTGCTGGGGGTGGTAACGGCCGTACTCACGCTATTTCTACTTTGGCCATAACTATGTGGTTGGTTGAGTGCAGCCTGAGCCTGTCGAAGGCGGAGTGGGCTTCGACAAGCTCAGCCTCCAGGTCCTAAAAATGGATTGCTCATGTCACAAAACAAACGAATTATAATGGCACTGCTCGTTTTGGTTGTCATCATTGCTGCGGTTTTGGGTATCGAGGCAATACGGCGGCAGAATCAGCAGGAAGCTCAAGCTAGTCAAAGCCAGATGTTGCCGGGAATGGCAACGGCCGTGCCCGGCAGCATCCCCATTTATCTCAACGGCGTTCTGGTTGGCAGCTTCGAGCCAACTGATTTGGAACAACTGGAGCAGGTCAGTTTCCAGGATGCCGAGGAGGGCAAAACGCAGGAAGGCTGGCTGTTACGAGATGTGCTGCGCTTATTTGTTGATGCCGATGCTTTGGAGTTGGAAACGGCCGTTCTCGTCAGCAGCAGCCATCGCGGTAAATCGGCCCAACTCACCTGGGCGGAAGTGAACGACACGGCCAATAGGGTCATGTTCGACCTGTCCGGCCGGGGCACACTCAAGCTGGTTTCCCTGCTGCCCCAACTCGATGTGCGTGATGAGTGGGTGCAGGATGTGGATTTGATCGAAATCGGAGGCCGTGAACCGTAACCCGTAGCCCGTCGGATCACCGATGACGGATGACGTTTTACTTTTTACGTTTTAATGTCATGACTAAACGCTATTTTTCTACCTTCCAACTAATTCTTTTAGCTTTATTTGCCGCGCTGGTCGTTGTCGCCAAAATCGCGTTGCGGCTGCCCTTGCAGATGTCGGGGCATTCCGGCATATTTTGGATGGCGATCATCGTTGTGGCTGCCGGCGTTGTGCGGAAACCGGGAGCAGCCAGTCTGGTTGGTTTGACTTCGGGTATTTTGGCAGCCTTTTTGGGTATGGGCGACTTTGGCGGGCTAAACACGCTTTTGTCATATACCATCGTTGGCGTAGGCACTGATTTGGCCTTGCTGCTGCTGCGTGATTTAGAAAATCTGGCAGTCGCGGCGTTGGTGGGCGCGATAGGCCATTTCGGAAAGTTTTTGGTGAAGTGGGGTCTGGGAGCGATGACAGGAGCGCCGGTGGGTTTTGTGGCTTTGGGTTTGACACGGGCCATCATCGGGTACATTATTTTTGGTGCGATTGGTGGTGTTTTGGGTGCATTGACACTGGCGGCGCTGCGCCGTGCCGGTTTTTTCGCCTATATGGCTGAGAAGCGTTGAATCCTAAGGCTGGATGGCGCACAAATTGGTACGGCCCGCTGCTGATCTGTGGCCTCGTTCGGTCTGGATGCGGACGATTTGCGAGAAGCAAGTGTTAACGGCCGTTGCCCACACCACCAATCCATTCAAGCCGCCCGGCTGGCCAAAACAAAGCTGCACCCATTACCACCAATCCCATCGTTTCCCGAAGGGCGTAATGAACGAAAAGCTTTGTATTCATGGGTTCATCCCGTGTAGGGACGGTTCGGGAACAGCCCCTGCCCAATTAAAACGGCTGCCTGAATCGTTCCCGATGGGCAACTTCGGTCAAAGGCTTGCGCCGCTTGCTTCCTTTGCCAACCGTCTTTACCGGATAGCCAAAGGGAATAATGGCCAGAATGTCCAGGTCGTCGGGAATATTTAGTAACGGCCGTACACCTTCCAAATTGCCAAAGCCGACCCAATTGGAACCAACACCTTCAGCCCAGCCGGTCAGCATCATCGACTGAATTGCCCGGCTGGCATCGGATACGCCATACTGGGTTTTGCCAATGGCCACCACAATGGCCAGCGGGGCCTGGGCGATGTATGGGCCGGAATGAGCCTCGCTTCCCAGTTGGCGCAGCATGTCACGGTCTTCAACAACGATGAAATGCCAGGGCTGGCCGTTCATACTGCTGCCGGTTAAATGGCCGGCCTCAACAATTTTGCGGACGATGTCGGAGAGGATGGGTTTATCCTGGTAGGTGCGGACTGCTAAAATGGTGCGCACGGCTTCAAAAACGTCCATGATTTACCTCCAATTTGATTGGGTATGCGTTCAAACCTGTTCTCATCGTACCGGAAACAAGGCCGGGCAGGCAAGGGGTGATTCGGCAAGTGCCCGGTACAGGGCGCAGCTTTTGTGCCATCCAATCTATCCCGCTCTGTGCCTGGCACTGAAAGCTCAGCCCACGATGGGCAGATGGACGCTGAATGTCGCACCTTTACCGGGCTGGCTGTTGACTTTGATACGGCCGTTATGCAAATCAACGATCTCTTTGATGATGGCCAGTCCCAAGCCTGTACCGGGAATGTTCCTCTGGCTGACGAATTTGCCCCGGTAGAACCGTTCAAATAGATGGGCTATATCCTCCGGGGCAATGCCTATGCCGGTATCGGCAACGTCCAGGCAGACCCAGTCATCCTCCAAATGAGTCCAGACTCGAATGCTGCCCCGCAGCGTGTAGTTGAGCGCATTCCCCACCAGATTGGTCACGACTTGGGCCAGTTGATTTATTTCACCAATCACCGGCGGCAGGTCAGGACCAGGCTCGAACGTCAGGCGTAGGTTGGCGTTTTCAGCGCTTGGTTGGTACGTTGTAACAATCTGCTCGACCAGTTGATTCAGATTAACCGGCGCGAAGACAGCCCTGTTGCCGCCCAATTCCAACCGGGACAGGTCAAGGATGTCTTCAACCAGCCGGGTCAACCGGTTGGCCTGCTGCACTAGAACAGCGATGTAATGCTCCCGCTTTTCCGGCTTACCCTGTTTGAGCAAATCCAGGTACAACTGCAGGTTGGTGATTGGCGTGCGCAGCTCGTGGGAGACATCGGAAACGAATTTGGTTTTGAGTTGGTCAAGTTCCAGCAGCTGCTCGTTTGCTTTGGCCAGTTCCTGCGTCCGTTCAGTGACACGCGTTTCAAGTTCGGCGGCATAGCGTTGGGTTTGCTCGTATAGAACAGCGCGGCGAATGGCTGTAGCGGCCATGTCGGCGACGGCTTTTAGGAGCTGAACGTCATGTGATTCGATGGCTGTCTGCTGCCCCACCCACAAGACGCCGATGACTTCATTCTCGGCAATGAGCGGCACGCAGGCAACCGCAGACAAACTGTCGATTAAGTCAGGCTGGTATACCTGCATATAGGCCTCTACATCGTTATTGATGTAGGGCCGACCGGTACCTATCGCACGGCTGCTTACCTCATCACCCAGGGGGAATCGAATACTGTGCCACTGTTCCCAGGTACCACGTACGGCCGTTACCTGTAGCTCGTCATCTTGCGGGTAGCGTAGTAAAAGGGCCACGCTGCCGTTCCGCAGCAGCTCGAACACCTGGTTTACGACGATGTATGCTACCTCATCACGGCCAGGCGCAGCGCGCAGCGCCATCGCTACGGTGACCAGCGCCTCCAGCGCGCCTTCCCGCTGCTTGCGCACTGTGATGTCTTCTTGAACGCCAACAAAATTCTTGATGTTGCCCTCAGAGTCGAGAACAGGCGAGATGGAAGCCGACACCCAGTAGAATTCGCCGGTTTTCTTTTTGTTGTGGAATTCACCCTGCCACTCGCCCCCGCGAGTGATAGTATCCCAGAGCTGCCGGTATTCTGACTGGTTTGTTTCGCCCGATTTGAGAAATCTCGGATTTTTTCCAAGCACTTCATCGCGGGTGTAGCCGCTGAGTTGGGTGAACCTGGGGTTGACGTATTCGATGTCGCCGTCGGTATCTGTGATGATAATGACCACAGGGCTTTGCTCAATCGCATGGGATAACTTGCGCAGGTCTCCTTCTGCTTGTTCGCGTTCGGTGATGTCTTCTACAATGCCTTCAAGAAAAACGGGCCGATTGGCAGCATCGCGTATCGTTTTCAGGTACAAATTAGAGATGAATTCACTGCCATCCTTGCGCCGATAATGATCCAGGTACTGGACGACGCCCGGTGAACGTAATTGTTTGGAGATCATCCTCTGGTGTTTTCCAGGGCGAGTATACCGGGCAATGTCGTGGGTGTCATAGATGGCCGATTCCGGTGAATCATAACCGAGTATCCTGGCCAGAGCCGGATTGACTTCCAGGAAACGGCCGTCAAACGTCGAACGGAAAATACCCAACGGCGCGTTCTGGAAAATCGTGCGATACCTCTCTTCACTTTCGCGCAGGGCGCGGTGGGCCAATAAACTCGTTAAAGCGTCCGCCAGACGCCGGCCGATTACTTGGAGCAATCTTTCTTCCTCAGGAGTCCACACTCGCGGGTACGAACATTGATGAATCCCAAACTGCCAGGGCTTGTTGATCTTTGGATAAAGCGCCATGGCCATGAAAGATTGAATGCTAAATTGATCTGACAGGTTTGCGGGTAGCGGATACTGCATTCCCGGACCAAACTTCACAGGAGCGTCAGCGTCCAGCAAGATATGGAGTGTCTTTGCCACCTCCGCATCCATGGCTACCTCCATCTCTAAATCGAAAACGCCTGGATATTCTGGCCGAGTTCTTTCCATTGGCGAACTCCATGAAGGCGCTTCCGGATCGCAAGGATAGAGAAGATAGGCTCGATCACAGTCAAAGATAGAAAGGACGACGTCAAGGACATCACGGGTCATTTGCTCAATATCATTTATGCCTTGCATAGCGCGGTTAACCCTGTCCATGCTTTCTAAAAACCAGAGATAAGCCTGGCGCTCTTCTTCGGCCCGTTTACGTTCCGTAATGTCCAGGATCAAGGACAGATAATGTTTTTCCCCGCCCAGGGTTATCTCTGTCGTTGCGCTCAGACCCGCGCCAATCTCGCCAGACTTATTCCGGGTTTGGAATTCAAATACCTCCAGCGTGCCTTTTTCATACAGCGTTTGTAAGATAGAGTCGCGTTCTTCAGGATTGGCATAAAGCTGTAGTTCAAGCGCCGTATGGCCAATGATCTCCTCACGACTATAGCCGGACGTTCGCACAAAATCATCGTTTACGTCCACAAAACGTCCATCTGCGGCGCGGAAAATAGCAATTCCCACGGGGCTGAGGTGAAAAGCCTTAGAAAAGCGTTCTTCGCTTTCGCGCAGTGCGGCGCTAGCCTGTTCTCGTTCTATCAATGAATGAATGCGATCCAATGAGACGGCAAAATGGCTGGCTACGGCAACAAGATATTCTTGTTCGGTTTGGGTGGGAATCCGTATGCCTTCATCACCAAAAGTACCGGTGCCCACCGACCCCAAGTGTCGGTCAAAGAGGACGATGGGGACATTGATGATGGTGCGGTTGCCTAACTGAGCCACAATCTCCTTGTTTGTCCGTTTGTCGGTTCGGGCATCTTCGACGAGGACAATCTCTCTGGTGTTGGCGATCTCTTCGAGCATTAGGTCGCCTGTGATGGTTAATGTGGCGGCTCCTTGCTCTGATAAGATTTCCTCCCCCATAGGGCCGCCGGCCATTAATGCCTGGCACGTCGTTTTGTCTTCGGACAAGAGGTATATCCACAGATTTTGGTAACCGATGGTATTTCTGACTTCAGTGGCTCCGGCGTCCAAAATTTCGCCGTAGGTTTGGGCCTGTTCCAGTCGGCGGGACAAACGCACGAGCGATTGCGCGTGCAGTTCGCGTTCGCGCAGGGCATCTTTAGCACGTTTACGCCCGGTGATGTTTCTGGTTACGGTCAGGATGCCGGTAGGGGTAAGGTTGGTATCTCTTAGAAATGAAGCTGAAATTTCGACCCAAATTGTAGAGCCGTCTTTACAATATTCTTCAAGTTCAAGCATAACGGTTCTTGAGAGATCGGCCGTTCCCTCCGCTTCCAGCAGCATTTGTTCAATCAGTGCGTTCTGGGCTTTCTGGAAGGATTCGGGGGTTAACATCTTCTCCAATGTTTGGGCCAACGCCTCTTGAGCCGTATAGCCGCGCAGCTTCAATACGGCGGGACTGATGTAGGTCGGATTCAGGTTGAGGTCAAACACGGCGATTGTGTCGGCGGTGTTTTCGGCGATGAGGCGGTAGCGTTCTTCACTTTGGCGCAGGGCCTCTTCCGCCTGGTTCCGTTTGGCCTGGTTGCGCAGCGCAGTCAACCCAAAAGCCAGATCGGCGGCCAACTCTTGCAGGATTTCTACTTCTCTATCGTCGAATGCATCTGCTTCACCGGCATAGATGTTGAGTGTTCCCAAAACTCGGCCTTCACTGTTTAACGGCAGGGCAATAATGGATTTGTAGCCGCGCTGAACGGCCGTTTCCAACCAATCATCATCCCACTGTTGGCTGGAAAGATTGCGCATGATAGACAACTGCCCTGTACGGATTGCCGTTCCCGCCGGGCCATCACCACGGCCGTTTTCCGCCCACGTCAGGTTAAGTGACTCCAGATACCCCTCCTCAAAGCCGGCGTGAGTGATCGGGCGCACGGTTTTCGCTTCGTCCTGTTCGGCAAATCCAACCCAGGTCATGCGATAGCCGCCCCCTTCAACGGCGATGCGGCAGACTTCATACAGCAGCGCCGTTTCATCCACAGCATAAATGACTGTCTGATTGACGTCGCTGAGCATACGCAGGGCGCGGTTCACGCGGGCAAACTCCATTTCCGTTCGTTTGCGTTCGGTGATGTCCCGCTGAATGCCAAAGTAGCCGCTGATTCGCCCCTCTGAATCGTAGAGGGCGATGTATTCACCCTTGATCCACATGGGCGTTCCGTCCAACTTGTGCTCTTCATTCTCCAGATGGATTTTGCCGGCGTCGAAAAGCTTTCGCCAGAGTTCACGGCCGTAAGCGAGATTATGTTGCAAGAGATCATTTGGGGCGAGATTCAGCATTTGCTCGCGCGTCGCGCCATACTGAGCCAGCAAGGCGTCGTTAATCCGAGTAAGGCGCTGGTGGGCGAAGGCGTAATCGAGTACCTGCTCCTTATCGGTCGTCTCATCCCAACGCACCGGTTCATCCAACATCATAAAGAAACAACCGTCAATCGTTTGCGAGAAAAAGACCTGCAATTCCTGATAGCTTTTCCGCTGTTCTTCCTCTGCCTGTTTGCGTTTGGCAATCTTGCCCTGCGTTTTATTACTCATTTCAAGTCCTTTTTGCATTATTCTCTTGTTGGGTTTGAAAGAAGTGGCAAACACATGCTCCCCAGAGGATGTCGCCTACTGCAGATATGCCAGGTTTTCTCGTTGTTTCGGTCGTCATTGTGGCTTTCTCTTACATTTGCCGCAGGATGTTATGGGATGATGGGTCAAGAGTGACTTACCTAAATTGGAGGTTAAGGATTGGGAGACCGCACCATTGCCGAAATTGTAGCAGTTTTATTAGGCAATGGTCAATTGCGAAAGAGGTCAGGAGATAAAGAAGCCGGTGAGCAAAATACGCGCGGGCCACATCAGGCACGCACGTAACCTGGTTGGCATCAGGCAAAGAGTTGGTCAAATCGTCCGCGATGGGCCACTTCGTCCGCGATGGGCCACTTCGTCCGCGATGGACCACTTCGGAGAGTAGCTTGCACCGTTTATGGCCCTGGCTAATTTCGTGTACCGGACAGCCAAACGGGAGAATGGCCAACACGTCTGGTGTTTCGCGGCTTAAATAAGTCTACAGTTGATGAATTCTGCGAAGCACTTAAACAGTTGGGCACATACGCTTTTTCTTCTAGCAGCTTGTCAGAGAAAGAATAATAGGAGGCGGATTGCGCGGAAAAAGACGGCAAAAATCGATCATTATCCGCGTTTTTCCGCGTTCATCCGCGTCCTATCGGACAAGAATTGACTTTTCCGATAGCCTGCTAGCAAGTTGTTTGCCCCCAACTGTACTAGATCATTCGGAATATCCAGAAGTGTGTGAAGCCCGTTTGCATTTATCGTTAACCAGAGATAACGCTCAACTCTCCCGGCGACGGATTTGCCGGAAGCTGAATCTCAAGCGTGCCCGGATAACGCTCGTTGAAGGGCACCGGTGCGCCATTCCAGGTGACGGAATAGGACGAACTGGCTGGCAGCGAAGCAATAACCAAAGGCGTGTGATGTGGCGGACCAAAGAATTTCAATCGGGCCGTCAGCGAGCGCTGGTCGGGGGCAAAATTCAACGCTTCTACCCAGGCATCCAGCCCCACCGACAGCCGCCCGGAACGATGGTAAGCGCCATACCAACCCAGCACCGGCGCGGAAAGGCCGCCAAAGTGATGCCAGCCGGCCCCGCGTCCATTCTGAACCAGGAAATGTTCGGCGCAGTTATAGCTGCTCTCTACCTCGCGTTTCCAAACTTCAAGGGCGGTTTGGGCAATCCGGTGGGCGTCATTGGCCCGACCCAGGTCTAGCAGTGCCCGCCACATAAACCACTGGTGGGACATCCATACCGCCCCGTTCCAGTAACCATCAGGGCGGTAATAGGCGGCGGATTGGTCTACGGCCGTAACCCCATAATCTGTCCACATTGCCCCCTCAGACATCAGGTGCGCCACCAATCGCTGCTCTTGCGCCGGGGTGCAAACGCCCGCTACCAGCGGCGAAACCCCATCCAACCCCCGGTTAAAATTTTGGCCGCTTTCATGGCGCAAAATGTCTACCGGATAACCCTGCTCGTCGTGCTGCACATAGCTGAAATAACCGGCCTCTTCATCCCAGGCGTAGCGGTGCAGCGCTTCACCCAGCAGAGCGATGTCTTCGTCATACTCAGCGGTGTCCAACCCCAGGGCCAGCGCAGCCATCCGCATAAATTTGGCGGTGCGAATCACGTGAGCCGTCGTGACCACCGGTGTCACCCGGTCTTCCAGCTTGTGCCGATGCATGTAGACCTGGGGCGGATAGTCGTCCCAGCCGCCGGAATTGTAAAAATAATCCCAGGTTTTAAGCAGGTTCGATTTCATGCTGCGGGTAGTTGAACTGCCCAGCCGCCCGGCCATAAAGCGGTGATATTGCTGCAATCGGGGGTAAAAATAAGCCAGTAGTTCCGGCGACTGGGTACGATTCCACAGTTCGTGGAAAAGATAGAACTGAGTGGGAACCGGGCTGCCGTGATGGATAAAAGCTGCGTCTCGATCGCCCGGCTCGGTAACGTAAGCATTGAGGTTGTCAATGGCGCGGTCGGCATCCAGTTCCAGCAGCCCCAGGCCGATAAAACCGGAATCCCAGGTGTAGAGGCTGTCCCACCAGCGGCCCGGCGTATAGTGCCGAATCCAGGTTCCGCGTGTGCGCACCGGGTAGACGATATTGGTGGCAATCGTGGCGGCCATCCTTTCCTGGCTGAAGTGATAAGCTTCGCCGGAGGGCTTGGGGGTAAGGCTGTCACTTGCCTTTTGCCTGGCCTGCTCAAAGAGTGGCTCCCATTTCGGCGAGGCTGGGTCAAATGCCGCCAACTGGCGGTACACTTCCTCCTGGTCGCTGGTACAAACCAGCCCGTAAATCACTCGTTCCGTGTGTGGTTCCATCAAGATGGGATGTATTAGCACATCGGTAAAATGACCCTCGCCGGAGCCGAGCAGCGTGGTCGCCACATGTTCGTGTACGTAATTGCGCGTCACCCAGTCCAGGTCTTCGCTGAGAAATTGGCGCACTACCGAGGGCTGTGATTCCCAGGCTAACCCGTAGAAGTTGTCCACATGCTCATATTTGAGGATGAGCGTATCGGCGGGACGGGGACCGGCAAGCCACTCCGGTTTGGGGTTCCAGACCACTGGCGTAAAGCGGATGTTATCAACCTCGCTGGCCGGGAGCAGTGCCAGACCATCCAGCTCGATGGCCGCACTACCCCCTGATGTGAGTGTCAATTCTGCCTCGCCGGCCGGTACATTAGCCAGGTCAAGGCGATAATTTGCCAAAACGCCGTCTCCCTGTAACGCAATCTCTGTTTCAACCAACCCTGACAGTTTGAGGGGCAGCACGCTGCCCTGCGCCAGTCGATAACGCAGCAGCAGGCAAGCCTCGGGCCAGGCCTGGGGGACGGTGAACCGGTAGCTGACCCTATCGCCGGCTTCCCGCCCAAAGCCTTGCCCCAGGCCGACCCCATTGACAAATCCGTGCTCGCGGATTTCGCCCCGGATGTGGCCGTCGTAGGTAAGGTTGGCCTGCGGCTCAATGTGGATGGGAGAGAGCGCATGGTAATTCAAGGCGTCAACCCAAACGCTGCCCGGCGGCAGGTCAACCCGACTCATTTGCAGCGCCTCATTGGAATTCGTCTTTTTGGGCGGAAAGTTGAGCCAGGCGGCGGCGTGCAGGGCCAGATTTTGCACCTCGTTGGTGTTGTTGACATAGGCGCAGCGAGTTATCACGGCCGTTTCATTCAGGCGATAGGTGGCGATGTCGCAGTAGAGTTGATCTTTGGGGATGATGTCGTGGCGGTGGCTAACATAGCTGAGGTCAGGCGCAGCGGTCCAGGGGTGATAACCTGAGTCCCAGCGCACGTTGGGGATAAGGGCATTACGGCGATACAGCCCCGGAAAGAGGCTTAAATCGAAACGCAGGCCGGCTTCCACAGCGGGAATGTGGGAAATGCCGATGTAGCGTTTGGTGTAAGGCCCCCAGGCCGAAAGGCGAATGTCGTGGGAGTTGATTAGAGGATCAAGATTGCTTGAGAGGTGTGTTTGCACGAACTGCTCCTTGGCGATGGGCCGGGGTGGAAGAGTGTGACATGATGAGCGAGGCAGCATTCGGTCCTGAGTCTTCGCTGGTCACGGCCGTTAAAAGTTTTTGTTGATGATGGTGGAACTACTGTTCCCGGTCGTATTTTGGCACGATTGTAGCAGTTTTGGGGCGGGTGGGGCAGTTATTTACAAGGTGGTTTGTTGGGGGAAACGGCCGTTCCTGTTACCAGTCTTTTAGGTCAAGCAATTTGGATCCAGGAAACAGGTTCATGCAAAAAGCAAGAAACGATCCCCTGATGCTCGACCAGTTCAGCTAGAAGCAGTACGGCCGTTATATTGAGCGATGTTAACAAACGAAAGTCAGATCGTTTTGGAAACCTGCGAGGTCTTAAGTTAACAGAAATGCCCCAATCATAAACCGTAAATATCGCTAAACTTCTGCGTGACGTAACGCATAAACGGTTCGTGGCTCAGCGGTTGGCCGGTGGCCCGTAGAATCAATTCGCGCGGCGTGTATTTTTTGCCGTGCTGGTGGACATTCTGGCGCATCCAGGCCACGAGTGATGTTGTTTTCCCCTGATTGAGTTCGGCGGTGATGGTAGGGGTTTGGGCAACGGCCGTTTCAAACAACTGTGCCGCGTACAAATTGCCCAGCGCGTAAGTGGGGAAGTAGCCAAAATAGACCTTTGACCAATGCACATCCTGTAAACAACCCACTTTGTCGGTGGGTGGAACAATACCCAGCAGCGATTCTATCTTCTCGCTCCAGGCCCCTGGCAAATCTTTGGCCGCAATATCACCGTTGAGCATCGCCTGTTCCAGTTCAAAGCGTAGAATAATATGGAAATTATAGGTCAATTCATCCGCTTCTACGCGAATGAACGAGGGCATGGTTTTGTTGATGGCCCGGTAAAAATCCTCGGCGCTGTGTTGGTGTAATTGTTCCGGGAACATCGCTTGCAGTACCGGAAAATGCGTTTGCCAGAAGCCCCGATTGCGGCCAACCATGTTTTCCATCATGCGTGATTGGGATTCGTGAATGCCCAATGATGTCCCTCTGGCCAGCGGGGTACGGGCCAGTTCGGGATGCGTTCCCTGTTCGTACATGGCATGGCCTGATTCGTGTAATGTGCCAAACAGCGCCGGGTTCAGGAAATCAGGATTCCAACGGGTGGTAATGCGGGCGTCATCGCGGCTGAAGCTGGTGGCAAAGGGGTGGACGACCGTGCCCAGATGTCCCCGGCTGAAATCGTAGCCGATGGTTGTGGCGATATAGCGGGCGAACTGCTTTTGTTTGTTGATTTCGTAATGTTGGTGGAGGAAGGTATCGTCAACGGCCGTGCCCCGCTCCTCAATCGCTTCCCGCAGGGGAACCAGTTCGGCTTTGACGGCATCAAAAATAGCCCGTACCTCGGCCGTCTTCATCTCCCGTTCGTATTTATCCAGGAGCGCGTCATACTTTTCGTCTTCGTAGCCGTACAATTCAGCCTGTTCCTGGCACAGTTCAATGATTTGTTCCAGCCAGGGTTGGAAGACGGCAAACTCATTGCTGGCCCGTGCTTTCACCCAAAATCCATGAGCCTGACCGCTGATTTCTGTAGCGCGGACGACATATTCTTCGGGCAGTTTGGTGGCGTCTTCATAGCTGCGGCGCAGTTCGCGGATGAGGCTGGCTTCGTTGCTGTCGTAATCGGCGCCATTTAACTCGGCGGCAGTGCCTTCAATGAGGTCGCCCATCTCTTGCGATGTTGTCATTTGATGAATGAGGCGGCTGAGGGTGGTCATTTGCTGGACGCGACCGGTAATGCCGCCGGGAGGCATGTTGACCTCTTTATCCCAACTGAGCAGCGATAAAGCTTTGTTAAGGTCATTAATTTCATAAACTTTTTTTAGTAATATTTCGTATTTAGTGGTCATGCTTTGCTCCATTACTTTGGCATATTTTGGAAACAAATTGGGTGTTGTCGATAAGGAAGTTTACAACAAAACGGCCGTTTACAAAAAAGACCGTTCACTTTCAGGGAAAACCATATTCCCAGACAACCCCATCACAAATTGGAGACAGGCACTGGTCCCAGCAGTGAAAAATCGGGTCTTACAGCGAGTTGTGCCCGCCGGCCTAAATAAATATTCTCGGCCACCGAGGCCAGATTGAGGGCGACGGCCGCAGTGGGCAGACCGGGTAGTTGGGCGGCGACACCGGCGATGAGGATAACGGCCGTTACCCCCAAATTAATTGCCATCCCCATATTTATTGCCCGTGTCGCTTTATTATTGATGAGCAGGCCGCGCAGCCAGGATGTAATGGCGGCCAGGGCCGGGAAAAAGAGGAACAAGCGCACAGCGGCCAATGCCAAATCGCCGACGGCCGGTGTCATGTCCTGCACCACAAAAAGGTAAAATCCGACCAGCGGCGTAAACACAATCAAAGCCATGAGGATGAGCAGTGCACCGGCCATGCGGAAGCTGAATTGGCGAATAAGCGGGAACATATCCGGCTTTTTGCTCAAGGCGATGACAATTTCCGGCAATGAAAAGGCGGCGGCGCGGGTCATTAATGTGATTTGGAAGAGAACCGGCCAGGCGGCCAGCGAATGGGTAGGATCGCTCAGCCGGGTCAGGCTGGATGTGACCAGCGGCTGGGCCAGCAGGCTGAGCAGCGACGTGCCCGCCAACGGCAGATGGAACCAGAACAGCTCGCGATAAGTGATCGGTTCACCGTCGGGCAGGCTGTCGGGGCCGAGTTCGTTTTGCAGCAACGGCCGTACCACCCACGTCGCATAAGCTGCTTCGGCAATCACGCCGGCCATCCAGGCCGCTGCGCCATTGATAATGCCTGGCCAATCTGTCAGCATGGAGAGGCCAATGACTGTTCCCGCCGAAGCCACCAGGCGAACAACGGTGCCCCAGGCGATTTTGCGTGTCTGGTTGTAGCGGATGAGGATACCCTGTAAAAATCGCCGCCAGCCGATAGCTGCGCTCCACAGGCTCATGATTTGCAGTCCCGGCCGCACCCAAACGGCTATTTCCGGCGGTGCTTCCAGCCAGTTGACGACCACCAGGTCAAAAACGGGGGTGAAGGCGATGAGGAGGGAAACGGCCGTTAACAAAACCATCCAATGCAGTGTAAACCGGCGCACCATTAAATAGGACTGCCGGTCCTTTACCAGCGCTGTCGAAGTCGCCAGCAAATTGATGATTGGGCTTTCAATGGTAACCGACAGGCTGATGACGATACCGGCCGCGGCCAGCATGATGACTTCATTGGGCAGGCGGTTGATAACGGCCGTAATCGTCGGCCCTTCCGCCGTCATCAGCAGCCAGCTGGCAAAAAGCGGCAGCCAGAAAAGAAAAATATCGCGTTGTCGCATTAAATACTCCAGACAAAAGAAATGGCAGTCCCGGCGTCATTATTCTGACTGGGACTGCCTTTTTTGTTTGTTTAAGATTTCAGTGGGTAAAAGTATAACACGCCTTGTCTGAAATTTGATAAAATCAGAGCACGTTTACCAAAAGAACCCGGTTTGATTGATTCCCCACTCATTGAAGCGTTGTTGCGCCTCATTCATTGATCAAACCACTATTTCCCTAGACCCGTCAGGCGTTGCAAAACCTGTCAAGTCTCCAATAAAAAGAGGTTAACATGCGTAAAAAGGTTATCTTGATCACCGGTGCGATTGGCGAAATTGGCCAGGCGCTCATCAAAAATCTGGCCCAGTCCGGCCACAACGAATTATTGACATTGGATCTACAGCGGCTGCCGCCGGAATTGGACGGCTATTCCACCCATATTCAAGGCGATATTCTCGATAAGTATTTGATGGTTCGACTCGTTACTGAGTATGAATTTGACACCATTTATCATTTGGCCGCCCTATTGTCAACGCGCGGCGAATTTGCCCCGGAATTGGCCCATCAGGTTAACGTTGAAGGAACATTGGGCTTGTTGCAAATCGCTGCCGAGCAGTCGCAGCGGCGTGGTCGTCCTGTGAAATTCATCTTCCCCAGCTCCATTGCTGCCTATGGACTGCCTGATCTAGAGACGAAAGCGCGTGATTTTGACGTGCGTGAATGGGATTGGAACCAGCCAACGACGATGTATGGCTGCAATAAATTGTATTGCGAACTATTGGGTTCCTATTACAATCATAATTACCAGCAAATGGCCGAGAGCCGCCCGGTGATGCTTGATTTCCGGGCCATTCGTTTTCCCGGGTTAATAAGTGCCTTTACTCTGCCCGCCGGTGGCACAAGTGATTATGGCCCGGAAATGCTTCATGCGGCGGCCAAGGGTGAACCTTATTCCTGCTTTGTGCGAGAAGACAGTGTTATTCCGTTCATGGCCATGCCCGATGCGATAACAGCTTTGTGGGAGCTATCACAAGCGCCGCTGGAGCAGTTGACACGAGATGTTTACAACGTCACCAGCTTTAGTTTAACGGCCGGCGAATTCCGTGATCTGGTTTTGCAGGCTTTCCCCGATGCCGAAATTGATTTCAAACCGGACTTGAAACGACAGGGCATCATCGATAGTTGGCCTGCCGGCCTAAATGATAAGGCCGCCCGCCGCGATTGGGGTTGGAAACCGGCTTATGATGTGGAACGTGCTTTTCATGATTATCTGATTCCCAATATTTTGCAGCGGTATCAGAGTTGAACAGGGAGAAAGGCAGCAGAGGTGCTGGCGAGAATTCTCTCCTTTGCGCCCCTGCTCCTGTAATTATGCAAAAACGACAACAACTCACACGATATGCCTGGCTGTCGATTGGCACGGCCGTTCTCACTATCGGTCTTAAAACGACAGCATATTTCTTGACTGGCTCTGTAGGGCTGTTATCCGATGCCCTGGAATCGGGGGTGAATCTGGCGGCGGCCTTGTTTGCCCTGGTGGCGCTAATTGTGGCTGCCCAGCCGCCGGATGAAGATCATGCTTACGGCCATGCCAAGGCGGAGTATTTTTCCGGCGGCGCGGAAGGGATGATGATTTTGTTTGCCGCGGGGACCATTGCCTATTCGGCTGTGCCGCGTCTGTTCGATCCCCAGCCATTGGAGCAGGTGGGGATTGGTTTGGCTGTGTCCATGGTGGCCGCAGTGGCTAATTTTGGCGCTGCCCAGGTGCTGCTTCGGGCCGGCCGTCGCCACAACTCCATCACACTAACGGCCGATGCCCACCACCTGATGACCGATGTCTGGACGTCGGGCGGTGTATTGGTTGGTGTGGGTGCGGTGGCCTTGACCGGTTGGCAAATTTTGGACCCACTCATTGCGCTGGTGGTAGCCGCGCAAATCATTTATTCTGGCGTCAAATTGGTGCGGCAGGCGGTGCTGGGTTTGATGGATACGGCGCTGCCGGCCGAGGAAATGGAAAAGGTAACGGCCGTACTCACCCGCTACCACGACGAAAAAGGTATCACCCATCACGCTCTGCGCAGCCGGGAATCGGGGGCGCAGCGTTTTATCTCGGTGCATGTGCAGGTGCCGGGAGCCTGGAGTGTGCAACAAGGCCATACCTTGCTGGAGGAATTGGAGCGTGAACTGCGCCTGGCTGTTCCGGCCACGTCTGTCTTTACTCATCTGGAGCCTATCGAAGACCCGGTTTCCTGGGAAGATATTGATTTGCACCGGGACGATCAGTGAGTCCATTGAAAAACAAACCGCAAAGACGCAAAGGGCGCAAAGTTTGTGAAGCTGCCAGAGAAAATTCCCGGGGATAGTCTTTGTTTCAGCCCCGTCATTGTTGGTCGAAACGAAGATTATCCCCAAAATCTCTGCATTTTTCGCGTTCTCTGCGGTGGACTCCTCCTCCTATCCTGCGGCCGCGCCCAGAATGGCCAAAATGAAAACTACCCCAGAAGCCAGAAGCCAGCCCGCGCCGGCCAGGATGATATTGCCGACCAGCGATGCGCCCAGGATGCGTTTGCTGGTTAGCTCCGGGAAGAGGCGCGGCAGAACGATGGCCGGGAATAAAAAGAGCCAGACCAGCCGCAGGCCCGTTTCAAACAGCCAAAACAGCACATCCGGGGCGACTTCGGGCAGGCCGAGGAACGACAGGGAGAAGAAGGAGAGGAAGAGGGTGGAAACGGCTGTTGTGAAATACTGCATCCCTCGCATGTAGAGCCAAAAACTGTAGCTGTGCCGCGGTGACAAGTTACGCCGGACGAGCAGGTAGAAGATATAGGCGAAAACGGCCATGACAAACAAATTAACAATCAGCTCCCAAATAGCGGCAATCAGCGCCTGATCCATGAAGGTTTGTAAGGCGACGACTGGGCCGCTTTGCAAAACGCGCTGTATGGAGGCGACGATCTGGCCCAATGTTGCATTTTGCTGTGATAAATAGCTGAGGAGCGATTCGGTCACGCCGGTTTCGCGCAGCAGGCCGCGTAGCTGGTTGCTGTTGTCAAAGCCAAAGCCGGCCAGCGCTGCGGTAAAAATGCCAAACAGCAAAAATTGGGATGGGTCTAACGGCCGTCGCTCTTCTTTGGAGAGGAATGGCCACAGAAACAGGAATGGGCTGCGCAGTTTTTCCAGCGGACGGCTGTGGAAAAAACTGGCTTTGAAGAAATGGGATGGCGTCACCACCACCAGCCAGACGGTCATCAAACCGGCCAGCAGCGGCACAATGAGATCGGCAACGGCCGTTCTAATCTGGTACAACATCGCCAAAAAAGGCGTATGGTCGGCATCGCCGCGTTCAAAATTACCCATTTTCTATCCTCACAAAATAGTTTACCCGGTAGAAACCGGGCAGCTGACGTTTATACCAGCATGTTATCAAATCGCCACATCTCTGTGTAAAACATTTACTTGACACCCAACGCCTGACACTCGATACTTCCCCCTATGAGCGAATACCTGAAGGTTTACGAAGTAGGTCCCCGCGATGGCTTGCAAAACGAAGCCAAACCCGTTAATACGCAGCAGAAAAATCACCTGATTGACAACCTTATAGCGGCCGGTTTGCGGCATATCGAGTTAACCAGTTTCGTTCACCCCCAGGCTGTGCCGCAAATGGCCGATGCCGACAATCTGGCCCAACGGGCGCATCGGGATCATCCCGGCATTGATTTTATTGGCCTGGTTTTTAACCAGCGCGGCTACGACCGGGCGTTGGCCGCCGGCTGTAAAGCGATGGCCTTTGGCGTATCGGTCAGCGAGACGTTTAGCCAGAATAATACACGCATGTCGTCGCAAGCCGCGTTGGCTATCACCCGCGATTTGGTGGCCCAGGCCAAAAAAGATGGTATTTGGGCCAGGGTGTATGTGATGACGGCCTGGGTTTGCCCGTTTGAAGGACCAACCAATCCATTCCGCACGCTGGCGGTGGCTGAAAAACTGTGGGAATTGGGTGTGGATGAATTGGCGATTGCCGACACCATCGGCCACGCCAATCCGCTGGAAGTGGGCCGCCTCATGGAAGATTTGGGGCGGCGGTTGGACATGAGCAAGCTGGCCGTCCATCTGCACGACACGCAGGCGCTGGGATTGGCCAATGCCTTGACGGCGATCCAGGCCGGGGTGCGCATCATCGACAGCAGCGTGGGGGGATTGGGCGGCTGTCCATTTGCGCCCGGTGCGGCCGGCAATTTGGCAACCGAGGACTTGGTGTTCATGGCCTATAAAATGGGAATGGGCACTGGTGTTGATTTTGATGCGTTATGGCAAATCATTTATGATTTGGAAGAAATGGTCGGCCATCCGACCGGCGGCCGGATTCGAGCCTGGTGGGAGAGTACGAGTGCGATTGAGCCGCGAGTCGAGTTTAAGTGATTGGGGATTGACGCTTGACGATTAATGATTGAAGATTATGTTGGTGGGGAAGGTGAAATGGTATGAGTGGTGCGAATTGTGTGGAATGTGGCGGGCAGATGGTGTTTGCGCCGGACGGCCGTTCCCGGTTGTGTGAACGGTGTGGCTGGAAAGAGAAAGTGGAGCGGAAACGGCCGTCTGCTGCCGAAATGGCCCGAACTTTGCAGTTAACCAATCAATATGAAGCCCGCGAAACGGATTCTCAGGGTGTCAAACTGCGGCTGGCGCAGGGCATTGCTGCTGCCAAAGCTGGCGATAAGGACGAGGCGTTTTACTGTCTGGAATGGATTCTGCACACCGATTCCAGCGATGCCCAGCGGTCCGAAGCCTGGCTCTGGCTGAGCCAGGTTTACGAAGACGATGCTGATCAGCGCATTTGCCTGGAGCAGGCACTGGTGCATGAGCCGATGAATCCATTGGTGCGGCGGGGGCTGGCTTTGCTAGACGGCCGTATCAATCCCCAGGAAATTTTCAATCCCGATACCGTGAAAGTGGAAACGGCCGTGCCCACCGAACCCCAAGCCGCTAACGCCGACCATTTTCAATGTCCGCGCTGCGCTGCCCGGATGAACTACACGCCTGATGGCACGGCGTTGGTGTGTGAATATTGCCGCTACCGCCAGGAATTGACTGTGCCGGAAAATCAAGTTTCGCCGGAATATGGCTTTGGCGGGATG
>JBNKZT010000022.1:0-30536 GCA_050301775.1 Promineifilaceae bacterium (SeqCode) | reverse complement strand
TTTGTCATTAACTGAAAATTTCTGTCGAGACGAAAAGTTGAACTTTTGGTCTTGAAAGGCTTTTTTCGGAAGAGTCATACTTTGTCTCTAACTATCAATCCTCGGCATAATAAATAACACCAACCGCACCCGGCCCCACATGCGTCCCAATAACCGGGCTAAGATCCGTAATAAAAAACTCAACCGGATTAATACGCCGCTTCACTTCCTCAGCAACTTCTTCCGCTTCACCACGAGCTAATGTATTCAAAACCACTGCATGCACATTGGATTTTCCCTTTACTTCCTCTTCAAAGACATCCAACATATGCTTCACAGCCTTACGCTTGGTCCGCACCGACGCCAAAGACTCCACCTTACCATCCAAAATATGAAGCAGTGGTTTAATCGCCAGCATTGAGCCGATAAAACGCTGCGCCCCGCCAATCCGGCCGCCGCGATGCAAAAATTCCAGCGTATCCAAAACAAAAATCAAGTGGACTTTATCCACTAGAGATCGAGCCACATCGGCCGCTTCCTTGTAATCAGCCCCATTTTCTATAGCTCGAGCCGCCGCCAGCACCATAAAACCCAGGGCCATGGCTGTATTGCGAGAATCAACCAACTCAATCGGGAAATCAGGCATCATATCGCGCGCGGCTTTAGCCGAAGCCAGGGTGCCGCTCAATTCATTAGAAATAACAATGGCCAGGATAGAGTCATACGATTCAGCCAATTTCGCGAACAAGTCATGAAATTCTCCAGCCGATGGCTGCGATGTCGTCGGCATTTCTTTCGCCGTTTTCAGCCGTGTATAAAATTCATCCGGTTTAATATCGATATTGTCACGATACCCCTTACCTTCCCAGTTTACTATCAAGGGAATCACGTGGAGATCATATTTTTCAACCAAATCAGGGGGAATAAAGGCGGTACTATCAACAACAACAGCTACTTTTTCTTTAGACACAGGTAAGTTTCTCCTCTTCTCACAAAATTTTCTTCATAAACACCCTCACTCACCACGCCATGGCCGGCGAAACAAATTGCGCTTGGTTTTGCCAAGGAGAGCTGGGTCCTGTTTGCTTTGGATTTCCTCACGTAAAGATAACAGCGTCCGGTGATACAAAGATTTTATAGCCCCTTCACTGCGATCCATAATATCGCCAATTTCTTTATTAGATAATCGCTCAACAAATTTCAAAATGAGCAATTCCTGACGATCAGCCGGCAAGCGGCGAATGGTAGCCAACAGCGCTTCCCGGTCTTCCAAAAATTGGGCTAACGATTCTGGTCCTTCTTCATGAAAATTCCACTGTGACACATCGTCCAGCGACATAATTTTTCGTCGGCTGCGATCACGATACCAGTTTGCCACCAGATTGTGGGCTATGCGATATAACCAGGCTGAAAACGGAACACCACGATCATCGTAATTGACGATATGTTTCATGGCACGCATAAAAACCCGGGCTGTTAAATCTTCGGCATCGGCCACGTTGCCCGTACGGTAGTAGACATAATTATAAATTTTATCGGCGTACCGTTCGTATAACTGCCCAAAAGCGTCTTTATCGGTTTTTGCGCGTTTAATTAACTCTGAATCTTCCATGCCAGACAGCCAAGCTTCCTTTGATTGGTATTGGCATGTCTACTTTAGAAACACGCCAGTTTAATAATGGTTGCGCTCAATGATGAGGACGATAAGCAGTATATCAGATGGGGATTCCCCTGCCTACCAATGGCTTTTTGATTGGATTAGTAACGGCTAATCAAAATTATACCAATTTTCCCCGGCAGCGCGGCTGATTTGTGCGCAGAAATTGGTCCAATTTCCGGAGGGCTTAATTATCTTTTATGCCGCCAACTTTCACCTGTCGTCGTGAAATCGTCACCACCAAAGTAAAAGATGGGCTGCCGTTGTATGGGGCGTTTTTTACCGTGTGCCGCCACAACATTCATTACGTACAACACAAATTCGGTTGACAGATTGGGCAGTTCCTCATGAAGAACGGTTTCATAAATTGTGTCAGCGCCATCGATAAGGCTTGTGTGTTGGAGCTTTTCCGCCGGACGCAGCCCGAAACCCAATTCCTCGGCCTTGTTCACGTCGCGGCCGCTGATGAAGCCGGCTCGTACAACCCGTTCCTTAGCGGTCCAGGGCATAAAATGCAGGGCGGCTTCCTGGTGTTTTTTCATGAGGGTCAGGCTGTGGTTGCCCACACCCATGCAAAGGAGGAAACGAAAAGGGGATTTGGAAATGACTGTCCAGTACCCCATGGGCATCATGTTGTCGCCGACGGTAAGCAGCAGAATGTGCTGAGGGAAAAAGCGGGCGTTGAAGGGTACGTTTGTTGAGGACATCAATTGTCTCCGCTGAAGAATGATGTATTAAATGATGAAACTGATGCTGACTAAGGTTGCTCCAAGAAATAAAATACCCGTTATTGCAAAAGCAACCGCAAGCCAATCCTCGAAGTAAATCTGATACCGGGTAATTATTTTTGGGGATTGGCCTAAACCAAGTATAATCAACACGGTAAAGATAATAAGCTAGGCCCATTGACCTTTTTGGGCAAAGTAGCCAGGGCTGACAACGGCCGTATAAAAGAGCGTGCCCGCCGCTGCCAAAAATTCCCCGTTCCGTCTCCTTTACTCGCTCATGTCTGCCGGGGCCGGCAAAATAAACCCGAACTGGCTGCCGGCGCCAGGTTGACTTTCCACATAGACACGGCCGTTTAACTTCTCCACAATCCGCCGCACAATAGACAGCCCCAGCCCATGTCCCTCAACCCGCAATATTCCCGTGTGCGACGGCGGATTAAAAACCGCCATTCGTTCAAGTTCCGTCAAGCCCTCCCCATTATCCTTGACCCAAAAACAAAACTCGCCGTCTTCACAGATGGTACTGCCCAATTCCAGGCGCGGCGGACTGCCACCATACTTCAATCCATTGCTAATATAATTGAACCATACCTCTTCCACCCAGGCAGCATACCCTATCACCTCAGGATAGCTTTCCGGAAGAACAATTTCAGCCTCAGCTGCTTCAATTTCATAGCTTAAACGGCGCAGTGCTTCACTGACAATGGACTCCATCTTTAATCGCCTAAAAGGGATATCCTCTTTACGCATACTGGAAAAAAGCAGCAGCTCATTAACGATATTGGACATTTTACGGCCGTTACGGGCTATCAACGTCAAATAATTATGCAATTCTTCCGGCGAGAGAGACTCATGAATAGCCGCCAACGTATCGCTGTAACCCACCACCAACGACATAGACGCATTCAGATCATGCGCCACCGTATGCGCAAACGCATCCAGCTCCCGATTGCGCTCCAGCAGTTCCTTTTCTGTCCTTTTTCGCTCCGTAATATCTGTGACAAAAGCAATACCCAACCGCCCCATATCAACTTCCAAATGACTCAAACTGATTTCAACTGGAAATTCAGTACCATCTTTCCGCTGTCCCACCAAATCCATGCCTTGCCCCATATGGCGCTGCCACGGTTGTTGGAAATAAACATTAAGGTGGGCCGTGTGCGAACTTGAAAATCGCTCCGGCAAAAGAATATTGAGTGAATGGCCAACCACCTCTTCTTCACGATAGCCAAACAGATCTTCAATACGCTGATTAATCAGAATAACGACGCCCGACTCATCAATAACGACAATACCTTCCGTCAAGGCCGCCAACAAGCTTTTGACTGTGATATCTTCCTGAAACAACCTGGCTGCTGAAGCAAGGCGCCGTTGAAATATCATATCATTTGTTTCTGTTGGTTTTTCTTCGCTTGCTTCAGCCACGGAAACTCCTGCAAAAATGGGGGCACAGTTAAACACTGGCCCCCATTTATCAATTATTTAGTCAACCCCAACTTATCAAGGATGCTTCTTGCCCTCGAACACCCTGATTATGATAGGGCTGCGTTTCAAGTAATTATTTATCGTCAAGGGCAGCAATGCCCGGCAGTTCCTTACCTTCTAACAGTTCCAGGCTGGCGCCGCCGCCGGTGCTGACATGGCTCATTTTATCAGTCAACCCTGCTTTTTTCACAGCCGCCGCCGAATCACCACCGCCAATGACAACCTGTGTACCCAGCTCAGTCAATTCGGCCAACAGCTCTGCCATGGCATTGGTTCCTTCGGCAAAATTCTCAAACTCAAACACACCCATTGGTCCGTTCCAAACCACAAGCTGCGCATTCTGAAGTTCGTCGTTAAAGCGCTCAACGGTTGCCGGACCTATATCCAGGGCCATTTTGTCGGCGGCAATGGCATACACGGGCACAATATCGCCTTTGGCATCGGCCGCAAACGCATCGGCGACAACCACATCAACAGGCAAAATCAGCCGATCAGCGGCCATTCCCAACAATCGTTTGGCTTCGGGCAATGCTTCAGCCTCGACCAGAGATTTGCCGGTTTCGTGCCCCTGAGCTTTGAGGAAGGTGTTGGCCATCCCGCCGCCAATGAGGACTTTGTCGGCTGTTTTGAGCAAGTTTTCGATTAGTTTGATTTTGTCGGAAACTTTGGCGCCGCCCATGATGGCAACATAGGGATGAGGAGGATTGGTCACGGCCGTTCCCAGTGCCGCCAACTCTTTCCCCATCAAAAAGCCGGCCACGGCCGGACCGCCCTTGGCATGAATCGCGCGGGCCACCCCTTCCGTGCTGGAATGTGCCCGGTGAGCCGACCCAAATGCATCATTAACATACACATCGGCCAACGCCGCCAGTTCCGCCGCCAAACCCAGATCGTTCTTCTTTTCTCCCGGTTCAAAGCGCGTGTTTTCCAGCACCAGCACATCGCCTGGCTGCAAAGCGGCAGCAGCAGCCGTCACTGAAGGGCCAACCACTTCATCGACTTTTTGTACCGGTTTACCCAACAGGACGCCCAATTGGGCAGCAACCGGATCCATTGCATACTGTTTGTCGGCCGCAGTAGACGGCCGTCCCAGGTGCGAACACAAAATAAGCGCCGCTCCGTTTTCCAACAAGTAATTAATGGTGGGCAGTGCCGCCCGAATACGGGTATCATCCGTGACAGTAATGGTATCGTTAGGGTCTTTACTGCTGAGGGGGACGTTAAAATCAACGCGCACCAGCACTTTCTTGCCTTTTACGTCAATATCAGTAATCGTTTTTTTGTTCATTTATCCCTCTTTTGGTTCAGGATGTGACCGGCCAGATTTTAGCAGGCGGGTCACATCACGATGGTTATAATTTTCACAGGCTATATTATACGGCGATTGTCATTCCTTTTCACGCTGTTGACGGCCGTATTTCAAAACCTGTACCTTCTCCATCGTAACCATTCCCCCTGTCATCATTTCATCCAGCAAGGGCAGCAGTTGATCAATGTAAGCCTTGCTGTCCACAATCTCAACCACCAACGGCATATCGGCCGACAAACGAAGCAAACTGGTTGTGTGAACCCGGCTGTGCGCGCCAAATCCCATCATACCGCGCAGCACTGTCGTCCCGGCTATGTCCAGTTCTTTGGCTTTTTTGACAATTTGCTCGTGCAACGGCCGTCCCTGATACGAATCCCGCTCACCAATAAAAATCCGCAGCAAAAACCCATCCTCAAATAACTTCATCACCGCCTCCTATCGTCCGGCTGCCAAAACCGCTCTGGCAGCCACAAATCCCAGGAAAACACATAAAACTCCCAACACATTACTGCCCAGCATATTCAGCACACCTAATTTATACTGGCCGCTGCGCAGCAAATTCAAACTTTCCAATCCATATGTAGAAAATGTGGTAAACGCACCCAAACCACCGACAAAAATCAACGTACGCACGTTGGGCGAAATCGTAATCTGATCAAATAAACGCCAGAGAAACCCGATCAAAAACGAACCAATGATGTTTACGCTCAGCGTACCCCAGGGAAACCCCTCGCCCAACAGCGCGTACGCCCAACCTGAAACCAAATATCGCAGCAGTGCGCCGGCCGCACCACCCACAGCAATCGAAATCCAATTCAAATCAAAACCTCTCTAAACTGGCGGGGATTAGGGGGTTGGAGGATTTAATATTTATCCCCCAATCTCTCAATCCCCGCTTTTTTTATGGTATACAAAGAATCTGGACCGCCTTGATGTCAAAGTTGTCGCTTAAATTATTGATGGCTTTCAGATCATCAAGGGAAACCCCAGTCGTGCGGCTGATGTTATACGCTGTATCCCCTTCCGTTACGGCATAAGGCCGCCGTCCCGGACAGTAGTCCGGATTTCCGATGGGCAGCCGGATCGTCTGACCGGGAATAAGATTATCTTGGGCAATGCCTTCCTGGGCCATCAAAGTGATAGAAGTGGCGTAGCGCGAGGCCACACCGTACATTGTATCATTGGGCTGCACCACGTAATCGATAAAAATGACTGACGGCGGCGGTGTTGCCGTTGGTTCAGGTGGTAGTGGGGTTTCTGTTGGCGCCTCGACAACGGCCGTAGGCTGCACCGGTTCCGGTTGTGTCGCCTGATTATCGGGCTGCAACTGCGTTTGGTCGATCAATGGCGCGATCAGCTGCACTTGTTTATTAGGGTCCCGATTAACAATCACTTCCACACCCTCGACAGTCGTTCGATAACTGCCCTCCGGCAGTTCCGGACGGCGCAGGATGTATGACCAGGCCAGAAACAGGCCAACGGCCGTTATCACAGCCATGATCACAATTGTAATGACAATGGGATATTGTGTTCTCTGCATGGTTGCACCCCTTTTGGGCGGCAAAATCGGTATCCAGCCCCGGCGAATTCAGACACAATAATCCGATCGTTTACCGATAGCTGAACATTTAGGTTTATGTTACACTTGTCATAATAAGTACGCAAGTGTGCTTGTATCCAAGTCATCTTTTTGGGAGTAAACAATGTTGTACAAACGTGAAAAGCTGGAAGAAATCGAAACGGCCGTTTTAGCGCCCTACGCCCTCAAAAGTGCCCAATCCCAGGGTCGGGTTTACGATGAAAAAGAGTCTGCCAGCCGCACCGCCTTTGAACGCGACCGCGACCGCATCATCCACACTACCGCCTTCCGCCGCCTGGAATATAAAACCCAGGTCTTTGTCTTCTACGAAGGCGACCATTACCGTACCCGCCTCACCCACACCTTGGAAGTAGCCCAATTGGGGCGCTCGATTGCGCGCAGCCTGGGCGTTCACCAGGATCTAACCGAGGCTATCTGTCTGGCCCACGATTTAGGCCACTCGCCCTTTGGCCACGCCGGTGAACACGCCCTCAACCGGTTGATGAAAGAGCATGGCGGCTTTAATCACAATACCCAAAGTTTTCGTGTGGTGACCCAGTTAGAAGAACGGTATCCCGATTTCAAAGGCCTCAATCTCACTTATGAAACCCGCGAAGGGATGCTCAAACACGAAACAGACTACGACAAAAGTGATGCCAGCAGCTATGCGCCCGGCAAACGAGCCTCTTTGGAGGCCCAAATCGCCAACCTGGCCGATGAAACGGCCTACAATGCGCACGATCTGGATGACGGGCTGCGGGCCGGGTTGTTTGTGCCGGAAGATTTGGAGGAACTGGTTATCTGGCAGGAGTTGAAAGAGGCCGTAGGTTGGCATAACGGCCGTTCCTTCACCCCCATCATCCGCCGCGCCATCATCCGCGAATTGATTGGCCAGTCTGTGAGCAATATTTCGGAGAATACGGCCGTTAATCTAGCCGCCTACCAGATCGATTCGCCGGAAAAAGTACAGACCCACCCCGATAATTTAGTCGATTATTCGGCTGAATTCAGCATCAAAGTGCGCCAGCTCAAACAATTCCTGTTCCAGCACATGTACCGTCATTACCGGCTCATGCGCATGCAAACCAAAGCCGAACGTTTCCTCACCGAAATATTCAATGCCTACCTGAAAGAACCCAAAATGCTCCCGGCCAAAACCCAGGAGCAGCTCAACGAAGCCCCCCTGCCCCGCGTCATCACCGACTACATCGCCGGCATGACCGACCGCTACGCCCTGCAAGAATGGCAAAAACTATTTGATCCCTACCAGCCAGCGTAAAGAGGTAGTCGAGTAGTCGGTTAGAGAAATAGAACAAGAGCTAAAGGTCGCAAAACCTCTAGCTCTTGTTTATTTACTAACAATCTGACTACCAGACTACCCGACTATCTAACTACCAGACTAATAATTCATAATCTCATCAACCCGGCCTTCGATGTCGGGCGCATCATAATCACCCTCTTTGGCCCAGGCCGACAATTCAATCGTAATCTGCTCAAAGTAGCTTTGCGGTGGCAGCGTACCGGCGCCATACTGCATATCACGGATTTCAGCGTTGATGATAAGTGATGCCGTTTCCAGCACTACTGTCTCATTTTCGCGGGCCAATACCGGTTCGCCTTTTGGAGCCAGCTTGGCTTTTAACGCTTCATCAAAGAAAGCATGGTCACTCATGACAACCTTGGTCACCGTACGAATATCGTTCTTATCAAACAGCCATACTTCCAACGCAGTTACATTCTTAGGTGAATCGGCGCCAATCGATTCAGAAATACCGACACCACACTCACCCAGAAAATCACCATTTGAATTCTCGATGCTGAAGGAATCATCAAATGAATCATGGCCAAATGTATAGGTTGTCTGGAAACGGGCCAGCGGCGTCGTAATCATGCCATCATCGCCGCCAGTTGGGGCTGAATCAGGAATATCGGTGTATCCAGGACGACGGCCGTCGCCAACGGCCAGCGCGTTCCGCCGGTTAATGACAAATACTATCGCTGCCAACAGGAAGAGTACCAGCAAGCCTAACAACAGTAATGTACCAAAGGAACTGCCGCCTTCTTCACTTGTGGAGTCAGCGGTGGCATCAACGGCCGTATCCCCTCCCACTATCGCACCACAGCCCGGCTGACCACTCACAATACCAGCGACGGCCTCCAAACGAGCCACCTCAGCCGGATCAGACGACGTAGCCGCCAGTTTACAAGCCGCCACGTCCCCGCCCCAGCCACCGAGCGCTTCTTTCACTTTCTGTTGGTCACCCTGGAAAGAATACAAATCAGCCACCGTACGGATATACCGTGCCTGATCTGCTTCCGCCATGTGCTGTGGTCCGGCATCGGTCCATTGCACCGGAAACAAACCCCAACCTAACACAACTAACCCTAATACCAGCCCTACAACAAAGGCCACAAGGACAGCCAAACCAGGTTGTTTTTTAATCATCTCCATTCTGTCACCTTCCTTAAAATGCCCCAGCGGGACGAAACTATAGTGACATCCCCTCTGCATTGATTATCTTACCATAACTAAACAGGCGCTACAAGTTATGTTTAGGTAAACCATCAAGCGTCTATAAAAGTAAATTCGTTGGCCACTTTGTGGTTTACTCAGCCCATTCATTCAAAGACATTTTCCGCTTTCACCTAATTCTTTCTTCTCACTTTTGCCTGTGGTATACTTTCAACGATTTTATTGATATTCCCCAAGAATAGTTCGGAGATTTTAAACGTTGAAACATTTCTTAAGTATAGCTGATCTTACTCCTGATGAATTAAAAAATTTGTTGGACTTAGCCACTCAATTAAAAACCGAGAGGCGTAATGGTGGTAATAAACCCGTTCTGCAAGGCAAAAGCCTGGCGCTGGTCTTCCAGAAACCGTCGCTGCGTACTCGTGTTTCCTTTGAAATGGGTATGGTACACCTGGGCGGCTATGCCTTTTACCTCTCCCCCAACGAAGTAAAGATGGGCGGTCGCGAAAGTGTAGCCGATGTGGCCCGCGTGCTGTCCGGTTACGTAGATGCCGTGATGGCTCGTGTTTTTGAACACCAACATATTTTAGATCTGGCCAAATACAGCTCCGTGCCAATCATCAACGGCCTTTCTGATTACAACCATCCGGCCCAGGCTCTGGCCGACTTTTTTACGGTGCTGGAACACAAAGGCAACCCGGAAGGGCTTAAAATGACCTACGTCGGCGATGCCAACAATGTGGCCCGTTCGCTGTTATTTGCGGCCATGAAACTGGGGACACATTTTGCCATTGCCACCCCACCCGGCTATGGCCTGGACGAGGAAACGATTGCCCTGGCCAAAACATTCAGCACGGCTGGCGCTCAAATCGAACTGTATGAGGACCCGGCCCAAGCTGTGACTGACGCCGACGTCATTTACACTGATGTGTGGACGAGCATGGGACAAGAAGCGGAAAAAGAAACCCGCCTTCAAGTGTTCCCACCCTATCAAATCAATCAGCAGTTGGTCAACAAGGCCAAACCGGACTGCATCGTTATGCACTGTCTACCAGCGCATCGCGGCGAAGAAATCACCGATGAAGTGGCCGATGGCCCCAATTCGGTACTATTCCCGCAGGCCGAGAATCGGATGCATGCCCAAAAAGCGATATTGGTAGAGTTGTTGGCAAATTAATTACGCAATACGTAAAACGCAGTTCCATCATGTTTTACGGGGAGGTCTTTTGTGGCTAAGGACCAGGCCCTTTTTAATGAATCGCTGAATAAAGGTCATACCTACCTCTGGGATCAACATTGGACAGAGGCGATTGAGGCGTTTAACACGGCCGTTTCCATCACCAAAGATGAACCGGCCCCTTACGCTGGGCTGGGTGACGCCTACATGGGGCTGAACCGACTCAACAAAGCCCTCGACAACTACAAACTAGCGGCCCGCTACTCACGCGGCAATGTCATCTACCTGCGCAAAGTTGCCGAAATGCAAGAGCAACTAGGCCAGGACCACGAAGCCGGCAAAACCTACATGGCTCTAGGCGAAATGGCCTTAAGCCGCCGCCAGTTGGAAGAAGCAATGGACAACTGGCATCGTGCCGTCCGGCTGGAACCCAATCTGCTGCGTGCCCACCAACGACTGGCCTCCATCTACCAACGACAGGGCGCTGTACGCAACGCCATTCAGGAATATCTGACCATCGCCAATATCCTGCAAACCCAGGGTGAAAACGACCAGGCACTGGAAACCTGTAATCTGGCCTTGCAGCTCGACCCACGTAACCCCGACATTTTAACGGCCATCGAGATGGTCAAACAAGGTAAACACATCTTCAAAAAAGGCGAAATCCCCCTGTCCAAACAAGCCGGTGTCACCGGAATGCTGCGCCAGATGGCCATTTCCAGTGAAGATGATTGGGATCCCAGCAAACAAGATGCGGAAACGGCCGCTCCCGTTCAGGATGCCCGCCGTCTGGCAATGGAAGAACTGGCCGGTGGGCTTTTCGATGACGAGGCTGAAGATGGGGGCAACACCGGGAAATTGCAACGTGACTATCTCATCAGTCAGGCGCTGGATTACCAACGGCGGGCGATGGTCAACGAAGCCATCAGCTGCTACGAAAAAGCAATTAGCTCCGGTGAAGAAAGCATGGCTGCCCATTTCAATTTGGGGCTGCTGTATCAAGACAAACTGCGATTTGAAGATGCGATTCGGGAATTTGAGTATTCAGTTACGAAACGTGAATATAAACTGGCCAGCCATTTTGCCCTGGGCGAATGTTACCGGGGTCGGGGCCGAATTGAGAAAGCAATTGAACATTTCATCAGCGTACTCAAAATCGTAGACCTGAAAACCGTGCAGCACAGCCAGGCTGACCGGCTCATTGAATTGTATGAAAATCTGGCCGATGGCCTGGCTACGCAAGGTGAACATGATCAGGCAACTGCCTTCGCCAATGCCCTGGTTGAATTCCTGAGCCACAAAGGCTGGGAAGACAAAGTACAGCAAGCCCGGCAGCGGCTGGACTCGATTTCAGATGCGGGCATGATGATTTTGGGCGATGTCTTGACCGCCGGCTCGGAACAAGTCCTGGAATCACTTTACCTGAGTCAGGAATATACGAAGCGCGGAATGTACAACACGGCCGTTGAAGAAATCTACCGTGCCATCCAAATTTCATACGATTACTTGCCGGCCCATATACAACTTGGCGAAGTGTTGGCCCGGCAGGGGCGGCGTGATGTTGCCGCCCAAAAATTCATCACCGTTGCCAACACCTTCCATACCCGTGGTGACGTAGCCAGCGCAGTCTCTTCCTATGAACGAGTCGTGGAGCTGTCACCGCTCGACCTGACGGTTCGTTCCAAACTCATTGATTTACTCAAACGACACGGACAAATAGATCGGTCTCTGGAACATTACATGGCCATGGGCGACGCTTACTATCAATTAGCCCAGGTTGATAAAGCCCGCGAAACATACCAGGAAGCGTTAAAATTAACCTCGCGCGCGGCCAGTGACGATTGGCGCCCCCGTATTTTACGCCTCATGGCCGATATTGATATGCAGCGCCTCGATTGGAAGCGTGCCTTATCCACCTACAAAGAATTGCGTAAATTAGAGCCGGAAGATGAACGCACGGCAATCACACTGGTTGACTTGCACTATCGTATTGGCCAAAACTTGGAAGCAATTCAGGCCTTGGATCAATATTTAATCCATCTGGTTCGCAGTGGACGTGGATCCAAAGTCATTGGCATTCTGGAGGACATGGTTGAACAGCGCCCCACAGACGGCAATCTGGTAGATCGATTGTCGCGGTTGTATATTCAACAGAAACGAATTGGTGATGCCATCACTTTGTTGGATAAGCTGGGAGAATCGCAGTTGGAAGCAGGCCACACGCAAAATGCTGTCAATACGATTGAAAAAATCCTCAAACTGAATCCGCAGAACGCTGATAGTTATCAACAATTATTGTCTCAACTAAGGCGGCAGCTAAGTTAGTTTTGCAGAGTGTCAGTAGATGTGTTTGATGGTCTTTTCTGGCACATATAAGCAGACGCAGTTTTTAACTTATGCATTTTGAGCGGAAAAACTGCGTTTGCTTGAAAAGAATCGTTATTTGTAAACGATTTCATAATCATTTTTATTCTATTCTCTTGGCTTCTTGATAGGCTGCCATCATCCCACTTGATTTCTGATCTACCCATATTTTTGTCATGGGCAGCGACAAGGTAACATTTGTCGGTCTTGTTTTGTAACGACTAACTTTTTCTGCGGGCGGCTTTTGTGTTTGAAACGGCGCTGGACTATCTCAATCAATTAAATTTGCTCAGTGTACTGGATATTTTGCTGGTAACGGCCGTTATCTACAGCGCCCTCATCCTCATCCGGGGAACCCGTGCCGTCCAGGTACTGCGTGGCTTCATCGGCCTGGCCTTGATCATCGCCATGCTCTCCTCAATCATTGAACTGCCTGCTTTTGGCTGGCTCGTTGGCCGGGCTATCCCCACCCTGCTGTTAGCCATCCCCGTCATCTTTCAACCGGAACTGCGCCGGGCACTGGAACAGCTAGGCCGTACCGGCAGTTATTTACGTCTTTTCCGCCGCCCGGAAGAAAGCCAGGTGGTTGCCGCCCTCAAACCAGCTTGCCTGCGACTTTCCCAACGGCGGCATGGCGCCATTATCGTGTTTGAACGCGATACCGGCCTGCAAGAATACATCGACACCGGTATCCAACTCAATGCCGAACCGTCACCCGAACTCTTTTTAACCATTTTCAACAAAACGACTGAACTGCATGACGGCGCCGTCATCATTCGTAACGACAAAATTGCCGCCGCCGCCTGTGTTATGCCCCTTTCCACCAGCAGCCTCAGCGACCGGCAGATGGGGCTGCGCCACCGGGCCGCCCTGGGTATCAGCGAGGTCAGTGACGCCGTCACGGTGGTTGTATCGGAAGAAACAGGTCAGATATCGATTGCCCATAACGGCCGTATCATCCGCCGCCAGGACCCCTCCCGTCTCGATACAATCCTCAACGCCTTTTTGCAAAATCAAACCAATGGAGGGGCTGCGTGAAAAAATTCCTCCACTCCATTGTATCCAACCTGTTTACGTTCTTACTGTCTCTGTCGCTGGCCGTTCTTATTTGGGTCAACGCCCAACAAACCGAAGACCCGCTGCGCAGCGAAATATTGACCATTCCTGTCAATATCATTGGCCAACCAGAAAAAAGTATCTTATTAGACCCTGCTCCGGACCGTCTTGCCGTCCAGCTTGTTTTTGAAGGTCCCACTTCCGTTGTCAGTGAAGCCACCACCAACGACTTTACCGCCACAATTGACTTAAGTGGGGTTCCATTCGGCACAGAAACACGTTTGCCGGTCAACGTCCAAACCAAAATCCCCAACATCACACTACGGTCACAGCCCATAGAAATTACAATCTTACTGGAGCAGCTCGTCACCCGCGACATTCCGGTGGTTCTCGATATACGCGGCGAAATTTCTCGCGGTTACACGCAAGGCGCCCCACTCATCGAGCCACCGACCATAACTGTATCCGGACCGGCTTCCAATGCCGAAAGCCTCGATTTTGCCCGCGTTACCGTCTTTCTCAATAACAACCGAGAAGATATGTTCGACACCAGACAGCCCATCTTCTACGATCTGCAAGGGCGAGTCGCCAGCGTACGCGCTTTAACCCTTAGCGATGAACAAATCGACATTACCATTCCGGTCACCGAATCGGCCGGTTTTGCCGAAAAATCAATCGATGTTGATTTGGTTGGTCAACCGGCCCCCGGCTATCGCATACTCGACATAAATGTCACGCCACTAACCGTATTAGTGCAGGGTCGGCCCACGCAGCTCAGCCAGCTTGACCGGGTGCAAACAGAACCAATCGATATCACCGGCCTAACGGAAACATTCCGCCAACAAGTAGCCCTGGCACTGCCCACAGGTATCACCCAAGAGGAAGTGCAAGAGATTTTTGTTGAAATCGACATTGAACCCTTGTTCACCACAGACACATACACGCCCATGGTATTGATTCAAGGGCTGGATAAAAAACTGGCAGCAGCTGTAAACCCGGAATCTGTACGTGTTGTCTTATACGGCCCACTGCCGGTTTTGGAAACATTGCTAGACGAAGAAGTACAGGTTACTATTGACTTGTTTGGTCTCATGATCGGCACCTACAGTCTTGAACCAGATGTCAGCTTTCCCGATCGGGGCATTGAGTTACGCTCCATCCAGCCGGCTCAGGTGACTGTAGAAATCACGACACCTTTAACAATTACCAATGAACTTTCCGGAACGTTGCCCACGACGGAGGCCTCAGCCTCGGTCTGGGCGCTGCCGGATTTAACGGCAAGTAACTGCAAAATGGCATTATTTAATTATTTCCCACCGCCACAAACTGCCGCATTGCCAATTTTCAATTCTTTTTCCAAACGAGTTTTACCATGAAACAAAAAGCACTTGTTGCACTAGTCGGACGGCCCAATGTGGGCAAATCAACTCTCTTTAATCGTATTGTCGGTCGTCGGATGGCTGTGGTATCCGACGTTGCCGGCACCACCAGGGACCGTCTTTACGCCGAGGCGGAATGGGGCGGTGTTGCTTTTACGCTGGTGGATACGGGGGGTATTGAAGCGACATCCGGTTGGAACACGGAACCGCTGTCGGAAGATTCGGAACGGTTTATGCCGCTTATTCGCCAACAGGCGGCGTTGGCTATTCAGGATGCAGATGTGATTGTACAGGTGGTTGACGGCCGTACAGGTATCACCGCCGCCGATAGAGAAGTCGCCGACATCTTGCGTCAATCAAAAAAACCAATCATCATCGCTGCCAACAAGCTAGAATCTTCAAAATTATGGGACACAGCCTACGAATTTTACGAACTCGCTCTGGGCGAAGTCTTTCCCGTATCATCACTGCACGGGTCCGGCAGCGGTGATTTACTCGATGCCGTCGTCAGCGCCATCCCGCAAACCGCCCCATCAGACGAGGTGGAAGAGTCAATTAAAATCGCTATTTTGGGACGGCCCAATGTGGGCAAATCAACGCTGCTCAACAAACTCATCGGCGAAGAACGAGCCATCGTCAGCCCCATTGCCGGCACAACCCGTGATGCCACCGACACCCAGTTGAAATGGCACGGCCAACTTTTCACCCTGATTGATACGGCCGGTATCCGGCGGCGGGGCAAAATCGATCCTGGCGTTGAAAAATACAGCGTTCTGCGGGCCATCAAAGCATTACAACGCGCCGATGTTGCCCTGCTGCTCATTGATGCCGAAGAAGGCATGACCGCCCAGGACACGCATGTTGCCGGTATGTTGGAAGAGGAAAAGGTGGGGGTTATTGTCCTGGTCAACAAATGGGATGCTGTCGAGAAAGACACCTATACAATGAAGGGATTTGAGGACAAATTCCGGCAAGACCTAAACTTTTTGTCCTATGCACCCATCCTATTTATTTCGGCCCAGACCGGACAGCGCGTCAACAAGATTCTTGACATGGTATTGGAAGTTAACAAAGCACGGCAGCAGCGTGTGCCCACAGCAGCCTTGAACAAGCTGATGCGCGATGCAACTACCCGGCATCCGCCGCCAAGTAAATCAGGCAAACGGGTGAAGTTTTTCTATGCCACCCAGGCCAGCACCGCCCCACCGGTCTTTGTTTTCTTTGTCAATAAACCGGAATGGGTCAATTTCAGCTATCAACGTTATCTGGAAAATCGGCTGCGCGAGGAATTTCCCTTCCCCGGCTCTCCCATGCACCTCATTTTCCGTGCCCGCAGCGAGGATCGCTTTGGCAAGTAGTTGGTAAAGAGATGATGGGGAGGCGGAGCCGTTTCCTTCCATCCGACACTCCTGGCATTTTCGGAATAATAAATAAACCCCCAATCCGAAAATGCCTCAAGAGAATTCCGAAATAAGTCAAACTTCCGCCCAAGAATTTCTCGTAATTCGCCTACTGTAACAAAATCTGACAGCCTACGCTGTGCGCCAGGAACCGGCAATGGACTCAAGAACCGACCTGGATGATTTGCGCGAAATATTTTGGGGCAACCATATCCGCAACACAGACGGCCGTTTCAACAACCTCGAATCACGGCTGCAAATGGTGAACCGCACCCTCCAGGACAACTTCACCGACCGGTTAAATTCACTAGCCGAATCCTCACAAACCAAACTAACCACCACCCATTCCCGACTCAACGAGCAAATCGAAGCTCAGTCCAAACAAAATGTCCAGGCCATCGCTGGCCTCAAACAGGAACTCACCCAGCGTTTGGACCGTCAGCAAGACGAACATGCTGTTGAAATGCGCAAGCTCAACCGGGAATTAATGGAATATGTCGATCAGCAAAGCAGTACCCAGGCTGCCAACCTGCGCCAGGCACAGCAAGAAATAAGCGACCGCATCGACAAACTGGCTACCGATTTACTAACCCAATTAGGCCAGGTACAAAAAGATTTATCCCAGCAAATCACCCGCCTCAACGATGATCAAAACCAACGCCTGAACACCGCCCGCGCCGAAGGGCAAAAACGGGATGAAGACATTCGCCAGGAGATGCTAAAATTAACGGCCGCTCTGGACGACAAATCAACAGCCCGCCATGATTTAGGCCAAATGTACATGGAATTAGGGCGACGCCTCTATAACGGGTAACCACTACCCGTTGGGTAGCCGCTGCCCATCAATGAAACACCATGTCGCTGCCGCCGATAGATGAGAGCCGCTCTGCTGGTCGTAAAGATGAAGATTTATTACGAGCGGCTCAATCCATTCTTTTTGCCCGTGAACGGGACCGTATTCGTGTTTTAGAAGATGAAATTGCGGCGCGGCAGGCCGCTGAACACCAGGTCGAAGAACTTGAAGCAAAGATCGAACGTCTCGAAGCCAAGCTTCTTTCGGTTGAACGTGCCTACGAAGACCAGTTGCTCGATTTACACACCAACGTTAGTATCCTCAACTATAAAAATTTCGGCCGATCCGAAAGCCTGTTAAGCCGTCTCGGACCTGTCTTCAGCCGGTTGATTGGCCGGCAGATCGAAGATGACCGGGAGGAAATGGCCAAGACCTTCAGCCCTATCATGGGCGAAGCGATTCGGACCCAAATCCGCAACAGCCGCCAGGATATGGTCGATGCCATGTACCCCATTGTCGGTGCCTCGGTACAAAAAGCGGTAACCGAAACCCTGCGTGAAATTCAACGAAATATCGATTCCCGCTTGCGGCAGACAACGGGGGGCGTATTTCGATCAATTCGCGCCCGATTACGGGGCGTTTCTTATTCAGAACTGGCTCTGCGAGATGCCATTCCGTTTTCGGTGCGGCAGCTATTTCTCATTCAGCCAGGAACCGGTCTGCTGATGGCCAGCTATCCAGCCGATGACACCGATTTAAGCTCTGGTTTAATTGGCGGCATGTTAACAGCCATTCGGGATTTTGCCCGCGAGTCGTTTGGCCGGGGGCAAACTGATACAGAACTGGATGAAATTCAATATGGCAACGAGCGAATTATCATTCAAAGTGGGCAGTATGCTTTTTTAGCGGCCGTTATCGACGGCGTTGAACCGGAAGGATTTCGGTCACTACTGCGGGGTTTTGTCTCTGATTTGCATATTGACCATGAGATGATGCTGCGCCGTTACGATGGTGACCCGGATTTATTACCTACTTCGCTGCAATCAGACCTGGCGCAGTTAACCGAGGCCGTATCAGCAGAGTGGCAAGGAATTAAGCCATTAAGCCGCGGTCAGCGATTGATTGCGCTTATCGTTGGTCTGGGCGGGATTTTGCTGTTGGCGACAGCTTGTTTTTATTTGCAGTTTACGATTGCTTTGCTGCCGGTGGCCTTCCCTGGCCCTACGCCAACGGAAACGGCCACCTCGCTGCCTACGGCTACATTTACTGCGCTGCCCACGGAAACGGCCGTTCTCCCAACTCCAACCCTCACCCTCACACCCGTCCCACCAACAGCCACGTATACTAAAACACCCACGGCAAGCGCTACCAGCACACCATCATCGACACCCACCCAAACCCACACACCAACCACTACCGCCACACCTACAATTACACCAACGCCACCTTTCGCCGTTATGAATGGCCACGTTTACGCTTTGTCTGCGCCGCTTGAATATACTTCCCGGACAGGATTATTATTCAAGGGAACAGGCATCAAAATTCTCGGCATCTACGATATTTGGGCCGAAGTCGAGTGGACGAATGACGAGGGTGTACAACGGGGCTGGGTTTTGTTAAAATGGATAACGTTGCGTGAGCCGGTTCCATCCTACCTTATCACGCCCAGAAGTAACTAATATTCATAAGCTGATATATCTATGAAGGTCATACAAAAGAAAATTTGCTTACTCGGTGAATTTTCAGTGGGAAAAACCAGTTTAATCCGTCGTTTTGTTGAAGAACGATTCGACGAAAGCTATTTGAGTACCATTGGTGTCCATATGTCACGCAAACGGCTGGAACGCAGCGAACATCTTCTGGATTTTTTCATTTGGGATTTAGCCGGTGGTGAAAATTTCAAAGTCATTGGACCAAACTATTTGCGCGGATCTGCCGGGGCCATCATTGTGTGTGATTTAACTTGCAAAGAGACCTTAGCGGCGCTACCTTATTATGCCGGGCAAATTCGATCACTTAACCCGGATGCCGCCCTGGTATTCGCGGCCAATAAAGCAGATTTGGTGCTGGAACACGTTGTCGCCCATGATGAACTGCAAGAAGCAATATCCTCATTTGGTAACTCGTATTTGTTAACCAGCGCCAAAACCGGCCAAAACGTTGACCTGGCCTTTACAACCCTTGCCGATCAGATGGAAAAGTAATATGCCCCCTTCAGAAGCCGACAGTGGCAAACACCTGTTGTCTGATCAATTATTAACGCTGTTCCATCAATCGAATCAGTTAGCTTACTTAACATTGTCGGCAGATTTAACGATTTCCAGCATTTCACCCAACCTGGGCAGTATTCTACCCCAAGATAACTTGACAGATTTCGTGGAACGGCCGTTAACCGACCTGTTTGGTGAATTTGTGGGCGCGGAAGCCGAGATAACGGCCGTGCAATCCGGCAGCCGCCCCTTCTATCGTCTCGAGAACCTGGCCCGCCAAATAAACGATGACTTCTGTTACGTCACGGTACAACTCCTACTGCTGGATTCAGAAAACCTCCCCGCCGGATTTCTCCTGATCGTTGAAAACAGTACTGAAATCGGCCGCCTCCAGCAAAGCCTCACCCAACAGCGCAACGAACTCAAACATGAAGTCGCCCGCCGTAAAAAAGCTGAAGATGCGCTGCAAAAGCTCAACGATGAACTCGAACAGCGCGTCAAAGATCGCACGGCAGAATTAGCCAAAGCCAACGAACAACTACGCCTGCTGGAAGCCGCCATCGTCAACACCAGCGACACCGTCATAATTACCGAATCAAAACCCCAAGATTTGGCCAACGCCGGCATTGTTTATGTCAACAAGGCATTTACCAAAGCCACCGGTTACAGTTACAAAGAAATTGTCGGTCAGTCGCGGCAGGTTTTCCACGGCCCAAACACCGACCCCCGGCAGCTGGAGAAAATCCGGCAGGCCCTGCTCAATCAAGAAGCCATCCATGTCGAAATGGTCAACTACCGTAAAGATGGCTCAGAATTTTGGGTAGATATGACCGTAGCCCCCATCATCAACAAGAACAACGAATTAACCCACTTCGTATCCATCGAGCGCGATGCCACCGAACGCAAACAATTGGAGACCGCCCTGCTGCAAGCGCAAAAAATGGAAGCCGTGGGCCTGTTAGCTGGCGGCATCGCTCACGATTTCAACAATGTGCTCACCGTTATCATCAGCTATTCTGATTTACTGCTGCGCTATTTCAACGAAGAAGAAAAAATTCGCAAATATGTCGAGCCAATTTATACCGCCGGCAAACGGGCCTCCGAGTTGACCTACCAGTTACTGGCCTTCAGCCGACAACAAATGTTAAAGCCGGAAGAAGTCAACCTCAACCAAGTTATTATGGAAGTAGAAACGATGATCCGGCGGCCCATTGGTGAAGATATCCAATTCACCACCCTGCTCACACCCGAATTATGGTCTATCGAAGCCGACCCCGGACAGTTGAGCCAGGTTATCATGAACCTGGCCGTCAATGCTCGCGATGCTATGCCCCAGGGCGGGACCCTTACCATTGAAACGGAAAACATTGTTTTAGAAAAGAAAGACAGCCGTATCAGTCCAGAACTAGGCACCGGTGAGTTTATCAAACTGACAGTAAGCGACACTGGACGGGGTATGGATAGCGATACCGTCAAACGAATTTTCGATCCGTTTTTTACCACAAAAGAAGCCGGCAAAGGCACGGGACTGGGCCTTTCAACCGTCTATGGCATTGTGGCTCAAAGCAATGGCGGCATTATTGTTCACAGTGAAATTAGCGATGGAACCCGTTTTGAGATTTTCCTGCCGCGTATTTACCAGGGTGACAAAACTAAAAACACAAAATCAGAAATTGCGCCCCAACAACGCCCGGGCAATGAGATTATTCTGCTGGTTGAAGATGACGACAATGTCCGTGATTTGCTCCATCAAGGGCTAAAAGATCAAGGATACAAAATGCTGGTTGCTTCTGGTGGCGAAGAAGCCATTAAATTATGCCGGCGACACGCTGGGACAATCGACCTTTTACTTATCGATGTCGTTATGCCCGATATCAGCGGACCTGAACTAGCCCAGCATCTCCATCCCTTCTTCCCCAAAATGAAAGTGTTATACATGACCGGCTATACAGATGCAGTTATTGCCCGGCACGGGCTAGACGACGCAGCCATCGATCTTTTGCAAAAACCGTTTACGATCGGGACTCTGGCCGGTAAAGTGCGTCAATTGTTTACCAACCCGCCTAAGAAAGACAATCCGCCCCCTCCTTTGACAACAGCGCCATAATTTCACGCATCGTTCACGCTGTCCAGCAGTATCGGCCAGACATCATCATCGAGCCTGGTCATCAATTCAGCGGGGACGGAACTTCCACACCAGGCAATATATAAGAATCACGCGCCTGCATCGTCAACAGCAGCGGAATCGCCAGCAAATTAATCAAAGCCAGCCCGACAAAAATCCAATGAAAATCGACCATATCTATCAAGCCGGTTGATGCCGCTTGCCCCACCCCTGTGCCGACATTGGAAATCGCCATGAAAATGGCAAACTGTCCCGCTCCCATGCGCCGGTCTGATTTGGCCATGGCCAACGTGATAAAAACAAGTTCGGCAGCTGCCAAAACCACACCCCACAACAGCATGATGAGGGCAATATTTGCCAATGTAGCCACCAGCGCAATGAGCAGCAGCGTCAAGGTGACAAATCCGGTCGTCCATATGCCCTGCTGCCAAATAGAAACCCGTTTAGCCAACACCACACCCAACACACCACCTATCACCATTCCAACACCACCCAGCGCGGCCACATCGCCAACTTGCACCAGGGTGCCGCCCAATCCTTCATTGGCAAACAAGGTCACAATGGCATTGGCCCCGTAAATAGCGACAGAATAAATAATGGCGTAAAGGGCAAAACGGCCGATTTCGACACCCCACAGCCCGCGCAGCGCTGCCCAGCTAAAGGTCTGCCTGGCGGCCCGCTGCGCCGGTTCATGAACCAGCCGCATGAATAATAAGGGCAGGAGCGCGAACAAGGCCACCGCCCAAAAGATGATTTGCCAACCATAGGCGGTGATGACACGGCCGTATATCGCCGACAACATCACTAACCCCAACGCCCGTCCAATCACCATTACCGCTTGCACCTGGCCTTGCTCATCATCCGGCGTCACATCAATCGCCAGCCCATCCATTACCGTGTCGTACAACGCCAACCCTAGCGCGATGAACAAAGCCACGGCCACAAAAAGCGGATACATGGCCACGGGCGGGATAAATGCCGCGCCGATGCCGCCAACAGCAATCAAAATTAATCCCAGCGAAATGTAAGGCGCCCGGTAGCCGCTGCCCAACAAAGGCAGCGTCAGCTTTACCTTGTCACTCAGCAGGCCAAACGCGATTTTGAGGATGAATGGCACAACCAGCAGTCCATTGAGCAGGGAAAGCTGCCCCGCCGTCGCTCCAAACTGGCGCAGGTACAGATTGTTAAAAACCAGAACATAGGCCAGCATGGCTCCCTGAACAAAATAAAGCAGGCCAAAGAGGGCGAAACGGCCGTTGCGGCTGTCAGTAATAGATTTGGATGAACTCATATTCTTTGCGTGCTTTATGTCCTTTGTAGTGAAATCGGATTTTACAAACACTTTACAATCAGCCAACAAGCGGGCAACAAACATTTGCCATCCTACAGCCAATCAGGAATCGTTTGCAAATAACTTTTCAAAAAGAAAACGATTTCTCTCAAACAACCAGAGGTGAGCGCTAGAGCGAAAAGCAACACTCTATCTCTTTCCTCGATCTTTACGGAGGTAACTATGTCAAAAAAAGTTCGTTACAGTGTACTGGCTATTCTCAGTTTGGTCATGATATTCGCCGTTTTTGGATCGGCATCAGCACAGGAAGCACAACGGCCGTTACGCAATCGCGGCGTTTTACGAGGTGAAATCAGCGCCATTGACGGCACCACCATTACCCTTGAACTGCCGCAGCGGAGCGTCCAGGTCATTACCGACGACGAGACCCACTTCCACATTATTGGCCAGGAAACGACCGTTTTGTCCGATTTCAATGTCGGCGATACGATTTTAGCCCGTGGTCAACGGCTGGAAGATGGCACAATGCGGGCATCGGTAATCCTGATGCAGCCAGATGGGGATATGGTATGGGGTCGGGTAACGGCCGTAGACGAAACCAGTTTGCTGGTAAACGGCCGTGACCAACAAGAAATCACGATCACCGTCAGCTCTGACACCATTGTGGCCATGATCGGGCAAGAACTCACCTGGGATGGCAATCCGGCTGGCAGCGATAGTCTGTATGAAGGGGCCATCGTAGCCGCATTCGGCACAATTGGCAGTGATGGTTTAAGTTTGGACGCCCACACCCTCGTCACCCAACGACCACAGCGCCCGCAAGGTGTCGCCGGAACCATCGACTCCATTGCCGATAACAGATTCACTATCACCACCCTGCGCGACAAAACCGTCACAGTTTTGGTAAACGACGAAACCCGTTACCGGATGCGAAACGTCGAAAATCCTACCCTGGCTGATTTTGCTGTGGGTGATGAAGTGGTTATCATTGGTCAGCCCGGCGAAGAAGATACATTCAACGCCCGCATCGTTGCTGCTGTGCCTGAAAACCGCCCGCACGGCCGACCCGTCACCGGTGAAATTTTGGCAATCAATGGCGATGAAATTAGCCTGACCCTGCTGCGTGGCCAAACCATCACCGTCATCACCAACCCAGATACCATCTTCCGCGTTGGCCGCGACAACGAGGCGACCCTGGAAGATTTTGCTAGCGGCGACATGATTGCCGTTTTCGGGTCTCAAGGAGAAGAAGCGGGCACGTTACTGGCTACACACGTGATGAAACGCAGATAAGTTTGATTGGTTGATTTCTGCGGGGATTGGGGGATAAGGCTAATAAAAATCCCCTAATCTCCTAATCCCCGCCCCTAAATCACTTCGGCGCTAAAGATACGATCCAGCCTAAAAGTGCGGCGGTCATGGCGCAGATAGCAGTCGGCCACCAGGTAGCCAACGCCGCGATGATCGCTGGGGTAAAGCGGGGTAATGGTGCGTTCCGTTTCGCCGTCTTCACCCAGGTAGAGAATGCGTAGTTGACGGCCGTTTCCCAACGCTACCATAACCGGTTCCGGCAAAAACAGATTGGGCGGCGGCGGCGTATAAATGGGTTCCCCCTGCGCGTACAACAAATCGCCTACCGTTTCTATCTTCCGCTTTTCCAGTTCCCGCACCATTCGCTTCAGGATTTCGGCCGTCATATACACATCATTCAACGCCCGGTGCGCCCGTCCCCTGCGCACACCCAATTTCTGAGCAATGTGGCCCAAATTATTGCGGCCAAAATAAAAGTGCCGCCGCGCCAACAGCAGCGTACACAGCCACGGATTGGGCAAAACCGGCTGGCGGGAGCCATCCAATTCAGCCTGGCGGGCAATGAAAACCTCCATTCCCAGAAACCCGGCGTCAAAACTGGCATTGTGGGCCACAATCAACGCGCCATCCAGCAAAGCCGAAAGTTCCCGTAACACCTCAGCAAAAGTCGGCTTGCCTAATAAATCGGCGTCGCTGATGCCGCTGACCAAACTGGCTTTAGCTTCCATCGGCCGTTCCGGGTAAATGAGCTGGTCAAATTCGGCCACTGCCTGCCAGTTTTCAAACCGCACCGCGCCAATTTCCACAACGCGATGCCCCAATCCGGGGAACAATCCGGTCGTTTCGGTATCTAAGACAACAATGGGGATGGTAGACGGCCGTTTCTCATCAAAATCAAACATGGCCCAATTGTAAAGCAAAGCCAAACATCAGGCACGACACGAAACCTGCGTTATAATTAGAAACTTATGTTTCTGAAACTCATTCGCATCATCACTCGCACCATCTTACACCTGATCGCCCGTGTGGAATTGATCGATTTCGACCGTGTCCCAAAAACCGAAACAGCCATCGTCGTTACCAACCATTTAGGCCGGCTGGACGCCATGCTCGGTTACATCCTTATTGACCGCACCGATGTTATCATGATGGTCGCCGAAAAGTACGAAAAAGTGGCCTTGTGGCGCTGGATAGGCAACAACCTCAACGTCATTTGGATCAACCGATTTGACGCCGATATTCACGCCCTGCGCGAAACGACACGGCGGCTCAAACAAGGCGGCATTATGGCCGTTGCCCCCGAAGGCACCCGCAGCCCCACCGAAGCGCTGCAGGAAGGCAAGCCGGGCGCGGCTTATCTGGCCGCCAAAACCAACACGCCGCTCATCCCAGTGGTACTAACCGGCACGGAAGACCGCGTTGTCCGCGATCGGCTGCGCCATTTCAAACGGCTGGACATCACAGTTCGGGCCGGCGAACCGTTTACCCTGCCGCCAATGGATCGCAAAAACCGTGATGCCTACCTGGCCGAACAAACAGAAGAAATTATGTGCCGCATCGCCGCCAATCTGCCAGAAAAATATCGCGGCATCTACGCCGGCCATCCCCGCCTCAAAAAACTGTTAGCTGAGACTGGAGACTAGAGACTGGAAATAGGCCAATCTCCAGTCTCCAATCTCCAGTCTCTCTCCCAAATGCACTCGCCTAAAATCTCCGTTCGTGGTACAGATCACATTATGCGAATTGCGATGGTCGGCCCCTTTGGCCTGCATCCTAACAAAACGATGCGCAGCCGCGCCTTTAGTCTGGCCCGTGAACTGGTCAGACGGGGACACACAGTGCAATTGTTCATGCCCCCCTGGCAAACACCGGACGAGGCAGACAAAAGCTGGGAAGAAGACGGCGTGGTCTTGCGCTACACGCCGCTGACAGGCGGCACGCCGGGGATCACGCGCCGCCTCATCCGCGAAACGCTGGCCTGGCAGCCGGATGTTGTTCATTGCTTCAAGCCTAAGGCGTACAGCGGATTGGCTGGCTGGTGGCTGTGGCAGTTCTATCGGAACCGCATCCAACTGGTCATGGACACGGATGACTGGGAAGGCTGGGGCGGCTGGAATGAGTTAGCGCCTTATTCGCCGCTGCAAAAGCATTTTTTTGCCTGGCAGGAGCGCTGGGGGATGCGGCACAATCACGCATTAACGGTGGCCAGCCGGGCACTGGAGACAATTGCCTTGAGCATGGGCGTTCCGGCGGAGCAAGTGATGTATGTGCCAAATGGGCCGGGAATTAGCAGAGGGACAGGGGAGCAGAGGAGCGGGGGAGAATCTTCTCAGCCCACGATTCTGGTGTACAGCCGGTTGTTTGAGTTTGATACGGAACGGCTGGCGGCGATTTTGCGGGGGGTGAAAACGGCCGTTCCCAATCTCTCAATTCTCATGGTAGGGGCCGGACTGTACGAAGCCGATGCCGCCCAGTTCCACCAGCAGTTGGCCGACGCCGGGCTTACCGAATCAGTGACTGACGCCGGTTGGACAGAGCCGGAAGCTCTGCCAGGGCTGCTAACCACGACCGATGTGGGCATTTATCTGATGGAAGATACCTTGCTCAACCGGACAAAATGTCCGGTCAAATTGGCCGACATGGCTGCGCTGGGCTTGCCGATTGTGGCTGAGGCTGTGGGTCAAGTTAATGAGTATGTGGTACACGGCCGTACCGGACTCCTCCGGGCTTCCGGCGATGTGGCCGGGTTAACGGCCGATCTCATCTACCTGCTGCAAAATCCAGCGCAGCGGGCGCAAATGGGACAAGCGGCCAGTGAGCACATCGCCGCGCATTTCAATTGGGCAGATCAGGCTGAACGACTGGAGCGTCTGTATACGATAATCGATAATCGGAACAGTCTTTGACGCGTTGCAGTTGGCGAGTACCCATTTTTACTTGAGCGGGCAAACCAGTTATGGCGCACTCAGCGCACAGCGAAAGCCCAGGTTAGCCCGGGCCACAGTTGGATCGAAAGAGCCACGAACAGTAACTGTCACCTCATCCGCAGCTGAAAGCCAGGACCCGCCGCGCAGCGTTTTGAACTCGCCTTCCAGCGGGCCGCGCGGATTGGTGTCGGTCATGTCGGCGTAGGCGTGGGGATCGTACCAATCGTCTACCCACTCCATGACGTTGCCGGCCATGTCGTACAGGCCAATGGGGGAACGGCCGTCCATGTAACTGCCCACCGGCGCGGTATCCTGATGCCCGTCATTCACTGTGGCATCCCGCTTATCCAAAGGACAGCCCGCGTCACAATAATTCAGCTTCGTACCATCAAAAGCATCACCCCAGGGGTAACGCAGTTTAATCGATTGGACCGGATCAAAACCGGCGGCTTTCTCCCATTCCGCTTCCGAAGGCAGGCGGGCGTCGCGCCAGTCGCAAAATGTCTGGGCATCATACCAGCTTACCTGGATAACCGGATAATCGTCATAAGCCGGTGCGCCGTAATAGGCGTCGTGGTAAGTGGCCTGGCTGCTGCGCGGCGGTGAGCAGGCTCCGGCGGCCACACATTGGGCGTATTGGCCATTGGTCACTTCCGTTTCGTCGATGAAGTAAGGATCGATGCGGATAAGTTGGGACGGCCGTTCATTATTTTCCCCATCATCATTGCCCATCCGAAAAATACCGCCGGTCATGTACAACATGCGGGACCCGCTTTCAGTAATAATCGGCTGCGGTGTGGGCGTGGGTGCTTGTGTGGGTGCGGGCAGCGGCGAGGGAGACGGGGCCAGTGCCGTCAACGCGGCCACTACCGCCGATTGCAAGGTGGCTGTCGCTTCCGCTTCTGTCACTTCCGGCTTGTCCAGATTAAGTAAAAACAGACTGCCAATTGCCCCCAAAATAACAAGCAGAATGACGACCAGTGCCCATATGGTGCGCGGCTCCATTTGACGTCGGCTTTTGACGGGCAATTTTGGCGCGGCAGCGGCCCCTCGCCCTGGCGTCGCCGTGCGTTCCGGCGTCCGGCGTAATGCTTCGGTCTCGATAGCTGGATGGCCTATAGGCCGGGCCAGCGCCTTGCGGAAGTCGTTAACCGTTTCATAGCGGGCATCGCCACGCAGTGACACGGCGCGCGTAGCAACTAATGACAGGTATGGTTCCACGTCCGGGTTGACTTCACGCGCGGGAATGAGTTCGACCAGGCCGCTTTGACGACGCAGGCCATCGGGCGGGATTTTGCCGGTGAGCAGTGTGTACAGTGCTGCGCCCAGACTATAAATATCGCTGGTCGGCGTGACTTCGGCCTGCGACTGCTGTTCCGGGGCGGCGTAGCCGCTGATGCTGGCGGGCACACCCAGCCCCGGCAGGCCGGAATCGACGAGGAAAATGTCGCCGGATGGGGCCAGACGGATGTTGGCCGGTTTGATGTTAAGGTGGAGTTGATTTTGCTCGTGCAAATAAGATAGAGGCTGACAAACAGCTTGCAGCCAGCTAATGATGAGATCGGAGGGGAAACGGCCGTACTGCGCCAACAAACTACCCAAGTCCACCCCATCGACATATTTGCTGACCAAATACTGCCCTGTCTCCTCCAATGCAAAATGGTCCAGAACCGGGGCCAACTGCGGATGTTCCAGTTGGCTCAGGCGGCGGGCCTCGGCGCGGAACCGCTTCTGCGTTTCCGGCGACGGGTCAAGGTACTCCTTGATAGCTACGTTTTGTTCGGCTTTGATGTCCCAGGCGCGGTAAGTAGCGCCACGCGCTCCTTCGGCCAGCAGGCTAAGGATGCGGTAACGTTGATTGAGAATTTCACCGGGCAGTAAAGGCATAGGTTAAAACAAAAAACAGAAACCGTAAAATGATTGCATTGGGGAAATTATATCAGGTTCAACGCCCCGCCCCATTTTACGCTTCAAACTTCAGAATCACCTCTTCCAGGCTCTTGCGTGAACCAACCACTGTCACTTTGTCATGCAGCTTGAGCCGGGTATAACCGTGCGAGACAATGGTATGACCATCCCGGCTTAATGACAAAATCAGCGTGTCCAGCGGCAAGCGCAAATCACGAATCGGCATACCATCCAGGACGGGATCGCATATTTCGATGTCAATCATATCTTGATCGGGGTCCGTGCCCAAAATCAAGGAAGCAGCCGATGGCGACCGGACAAAATGGTCCAGCAAGCTGACAATCGCTGTGCCCGGTTCGACAATCAATGCACCAAGTTCGTGGAATCGGTCAAAATTATGACGCTCATTCAAGCGCACAACCATAATGTCTGTGCCAAAATATTCGTAAAACATCTCACAAATCCGGTAATTTTCGTCGTCGGACAGCATGGTGACGATGGCGTCAACTTGCGCCGCGCCAATGCGCTCCAACCCGGCGCGGTCCATCTGGAACAAGGGGCACACGGTAATATCGCCGTTGCCCAACTGCGGCAGATAAGTTTCGTCCAGGCAAGCCAGTTTCACCTGCCAGTTGTGGGCCTGCAACTGCCGGGTCAGGGCCAGCGCCTGATCATCGACGCCGAATATCAAGGCATCACGCACGCCATCGAACACGGCCGTTTCCCCGCGTGGATGATCCTCCTCTACCCGATGAATCGCCCATTTGATAAACGGCGGGCCAATAATCTGGCTCAACACAATGACGGAAATAATGATCGTGGCAAATTCTTCGCCCCAGCCGGGGAACTCTACCGCCACCTCCTTGGCCAGCCCCAACCCTACACCAGCCTGGGTCACAAACGCCATCCAGGTCAGCCGGTTACGCCGCATCGGATCACCGGCAGCGATACCACCACCCACCGATCCGATGAAAATGCTTACCAGACGCACCGCAAACAGAGCCAGAGCAATCAGCCAGGCGTCAGCCAGGACATCCAGTTCCAGAGCAATGCCGGTCAATGTAAAAAAAGCAACGTAAATAGGCAAGCTCATATCATGCAGCCGTTTGGTAGATTCGATGCGGTAGGCGGTAAAGTTAGTAATGTAGAAACTGCCAATCATGCAGATTAACAGTGGTTCCAGCAGCAGTTCAAAGGGGAGGAATTCGTGGCTGTAGGTGCGTACGGCCGTTGACATGACAAATACGCTGTAACCGGTCAACAGGATTAAGCCTGATTTTACATAACGGTTGGCATGCCGGGAAAGAATTAGCTGCAAAAACTTGCCCACCAAAAACCCAATCGCCAGCGAAAGCAGCAGCTCAAACAGCAGCAGAATCAGAAAT
>JBNKZT010000021.1:0-30562 GCA_050301775.1 Promineifilaceae bacterium (SeqCode) | reverse complement strand
CGCACCATGATCCACAAGTTTCAAATACTTGACTCCAAACGTAAATGCCAGCATCCCGTAGGCGATGACCCCAATCCCAGCGCCAAACTCAACGAGTGAGGGGAAATATTGAGTATATTGCAGTATTCCCTGCGGCAGTTGGTTAAAGACCACCAATTGGCCTACCATGTTTGTGTCCCAACGGTAGGCTGCTAACCCACCAACGACCAGCAGCATGGCAAACGTGCGCAGCCGGCTGTTAAGGCGGAACTTCGGAGTAAGCAAGATGATGGCCGGAATGAGCGCGCCCAAAATGATCTCGCCAACCCAAAAATTAAAAGATAAACTGCCTCGTGTCAGCATTTGCAGCCCTTCCGAACGGGCCGGTTCGTAGGTGTAGCTCATGGAAAGTGTGTCCCAGAATCGCAAATACAGGTAGCCCACCAGCACCCAGCCGATAAATTTGGCAAGTTGGTCCAAAATGTCTTCATTGACATTGGCGCGATTGGACAGGCGGGCGGCAATTGTGGAGGCCAAAACAGTCAGTGACGGCCCGGCAGCCATGGCTGAAACGATGAACAAAACAGCCAGGCCTGGCCGGTACCAGATAGGCCGGGCAGCCAGTACCCCGTAAGTTGCCCCCAGAGATGATTGGTGCAGCATAGACAAGCACAACCCGGCAATAGCCAAAACCAGCCCATAATGGTGAATGTGCTCAAGGCGGGCGGCCAGGCGCGGCCAGCGCTGTTTCAGCCAATCAGTTTGGCCGAAAATGGGCAAGACTTCCAACGTTAACACGGTGAAGTACAGACCAACGCACATGGTTACTTCCCAAAGCGGTGAATGGGGATTCCAAAAGACAAAGCCATGCCAAAAGCGGTCCGGCCGGCCGATATCGAGCAGCAGCATCATCATGGCCATGCTGTAGCCGATGAGACCGATGAAAACGGCCGTTTTCGCTACCGGTTTGAACTGTTTTAACCCCAGCAGGTAAACGGCCGCTGACAACATAAATGCGCCCGCCCCCAGAGCAATCGAGGATAAGTCAATGACAATCCACAATCCCCAGGGAACAATATTGCTCAAATTCGTGATGCCCAGCCCCTTCACAAAAACCGTGATCCCGGAGACCAGGCCAACCATCACCAACACAGTCAGAGCGGCTACCCACCAGTGGAAAATCGTCAAATTGAATCGTTGTTTAAGCTTCTTCACGGTTGATCTCCTCTACGCTGCGCAGCGGGGCCAGATAATAAACATGCGGATTGGTCCCTAATTCCTTGCGTAATTGGTGCGAATGTGTATGAGCCAGGGCGAGGCTTACCGGTGAATCAGGGTCATTCAAGTCACCAAAAATTCGGGCGCCCATAGGGCAAGCGGCGACACAAGCCGGTGTGGCTTCCCGGTCAATCCCCGGTGTCAAACCCAATTCCAGCCCGCGATCAATGCGCTGATAGCAAAACGAGCATTTTTCGACAACACCACGGGGACGCCGTTCGATTTCCGGTTCACCCCAGTCGGGAACGGCCGGATTTTCTTCCGTGAACGCGTCCCAGTTAAACGAACGGGCGCCGTAAGGGCAGGCCATCTCGCAGTAGCGACAGCCAATGCAGCGATCATAGTCCATCATCACGATACCATCAGGCCGATGATAGGTTGCTTTAACAGGACAAATATTGACACAGGGCGCATTTTCACAATGCATACAGGGAACTGGTAAATAAACTGGCCCATTGTCATTTGGCTGATCATCTTCCAGCAGTTGATTCCATGAAATATCCGGGGGAACATCATTGTGTGCCCGGCAGGCCAGGGTGCAGTTGTTGCATCCGGTACATTTGGCTTGATCGATAACCATTGCCCAACGGTACTTGCTCTCGCCTTCCGCCTTTGATGCCGGGCGGCGCAGGAAGCGTGGGCCAGCCATCACAACGCCGCCGGCCAAAACCAGTTTGACAAAATCGCGCCGTTTAATCGTTTCGGTATTCATCTATGTTCTCTCCATTCAAAATCAAAACAGCGGGGATTAGGGGATACAATTTAGGAAAAAATCCCTTAACTACTAAGCCCTAGAGGTGACAGTCACTTAGTGTGCATTTTGCTGTGCTTGTCTGAAAAAGTGACTGTAACCTTAACCTTAGTGACAAAATCCCTTAATCTCCTAATCCCCGCCTTCCATTATTTGCTGCGACGGTACCAATTTTCCAACCAGGGAGCCATCACGATTCCAAACCCCATGCCGATAAGCGCCGCGATGATGGCAAAACCAAAGGGGCTGACCGGATCGGGGGCTGCATTCAGTTGAGGCATTGTCATGGGCGCGATTGTATTCGTTGTGACCAGGTTACTGCCCACACCAGCTGCCGTCGCGACCGTAGGATAATGCATGGATTCACCATGACATTTACCACAGGTCTCCAGGTCTACGGCAAAAGTGTGCATGCGTTGGCCATGCCCATCTCCCATTTGCCCGTCATTCACGCGCAAATGGCAGTCGGCACATAGCAAGCCTTCTTCAGCATGGCCTGTGTAGGAGTAGAAGTGGGCTTCGTTGTTGTGGCAGGATTGGCACAACTCTTGCACGCCATCGGCCCGAATGCCTGTTGTATGCGGGCTGTGGCAGCGAACGCAGGCCAAATTTTCCTGACCGTGAGTGCTGTCTTCCCATTCAGTATAGGTATCCAAATGACACTCACCGCACATTCGCGAGGAAATATCGGTGGGCATGATGTCTTCGGGGTGATTGGTAGGCACAGGATTGTGACAGACGGTGCAGGTGATGCTGTCCGCTTCGTACTCGCCTGTTTCAGGGTCAAAACCGGTGGTGTGACAGGCCAAACATTCGACAGGCTGCCCCTGCTCTTGCCATGCCTGTTGAAAAACGGTATTGGTGATGGATTTGGCATGGGCACTGTCTTCCCAATGGGTCTCGATTATTTCGTGGCAGCCCTGGCAATCGTCTTTTGCAATTGTTGGCTCTGGTGTTTGAGCCTGGACGGTAACGGCCGTTGCCATCACCCCCAGGGGAAAAGCAAAACATATTCCTATAAAAATTCTTTTTAACCAGCCTGTTTGCATTGTTTTCTCTCCTGTTTTTTTATGCTAAGCCATTGCTGGCGGCAGAACTTTGCAATTTTGACAAGCCGGTTTGAGGCGCCCCTCAGCACGGAACAATTCCCAGCAAGGGGTATTGGGTTCCGCATAGGCCCGGCAAGCATTGCGCAGCCGTGGTGGGCAGTTGTGCGTTTCCCAACACGGCCGTTTATATGCAACGAGTTCTTCAATGTGCTTGATTTTTACGGCCTTTTCGGCTTCTGCTTCGGCCTGCCATCGTTTGTCGAGCCATTTCAAAAACAGCGAGAACAAAATCGTCAGCCCGATGGGGACGCCCAACCGAAGCAGGATGCCAAGTACAACCGCAGCTATTTCAATGAATGTGTTCTCCATTTCCTGTTTACCGTAATTTGACGGTGAAGCGATCGGCAATTTTGCCGAAGACGATGGTGAGAGCAGTCGGTAAAATGAACCTGGCTGTAGTCAGTAAAATGAGTATGAGGATAGCTTGTAAGATAGTCATTTTGTATCTCCTGGGAGCGGTTTAGACTCCGATTGGTTCTGCTTTTTCCTATCTTTAGTGTAGGGTGCAAAGCAGTGCCGCACAATCGGATCATGCTCGTATCTTTTGGGATGGGATCAGCGTCCCATGTTGTGGGAGGTCGATGGGGTACGTGGGTGGGAAACGGCCGTTTCCATCACAATTTTATGGGGGAATTTACCCAGACAACAAAAAAGCCCGGAAAGCCGGGCTTTTCATTACAGATGAAAATCTCGCAAACTCAGGAATCTTACGGCCGAATAATCCCTTTACGAATGGCGTACTTCACCAGATCCGTCCGCGAGTGCAGATTCAATTTTTGCATAATATTTTCACGGTGGCGGGCCACGGTTTTGGGGGAAATCGTTAGTTTTTCGGCGATTTCAACATTGGTTTCACCTTCAGCCAAGTGCGTTAACACTTCTTGCTCGCGAGGGGTTAAATCATCAATCCTTTCTTTTGTTCTGGTTGACGGTTGTTGGGAAAGGTAATCTTTGACCAACAATTTGGCCAGAGAAGGGTACAGGTATATTTCTTGGGCCGCGGCGGCCCGAATGGCCGTGAGTAATTCTTCCGGTGCGGCTCGTTTGGGTACGTACCCATTCGCCCCGGCATCCAGCATCTTGAAGAAATATTCTTTGTCTTCGTGAATGGTTAAAGCCACAACGGCCGTATCCGGGGATTGCGCCTTGATACGGCGAGTGGCCTCGATGCCCGAAAGGTCAGGCAGCCCAATGTCCATTAAAACGACATCGGGTTTTAGCCGGGCAACGGCCGTCATCGCTTCCTGAGCGGTTTCAGCTTCACCCACAATCTCAATATCCGTTTCACTCTCAAACAACATGCGCATACCCAGGCGCACTACGGCATGATCATCGACTAGCAGCAGTCGAATCGTCATCAGACACCTCGCTTTCATCGCTTAATAAATAAGGGATGATGATTTGAACGGCCGTTCCCCGACCAGGTTGAGAATCAATATTCACATTGCCACCAAGCAGCGCCGCCCGTTCCTGCATACCAAGCAGGCCCCAGGACGGGCGCTGTTGTTCCGAGGTGACGTGATTCAAATCAAAACCAGTCCCATTATCCGTCACTTCGATGCTCACGTTTTGTGCATTAAATTTCAAAATCACTTCTGCTTTGGCAGCCTGGGAATGTTTGACAACGTTGGTTAACGCTTCCTGGGTGACACGGAAAAGAGCCAGCCGTACCGGTGGAGAAAGCGTTTTCTCCTCACCAACGACCGTGACCGAAACGGCTAGAGGTCCCCGGCTTTCGACTTCATCTGCCCACCAGCGTAACGTCGCCGATAAACCCAAATCATCCAGGTGGGACGGCCGTAAATCAGCGATTAAATGTTGTAATTCAGTTAATGATCCCGTAACCAGTTTTTCCAGTTGTTTGAGATTATGAACCGCTCGATCCTTGTCCTGGTTCAGCAGTGTCGCCACCCCGCGCAGCCCCATACCGGTGGCCGTTAATGCCTGTCCCGTTTCATCATGCAGTTCCCGGGCAATTCGCTGCCGTTCCGCTTCCTGGGCAGCAACCACCCGGCGTAACAGTTCACCACGTAACGCTTCCCGCCGTTCAGCTTCTTCCAGCCGCGCCGCCTGCAACTGAGCGATTTGCCGCTGGGTTTCCACTTCAAAGGCGCGCAAAAAACGAATTACAAAAATAGCCGCTACCCAGGCCGCCGTAGCCCGCATCACTTGAACGGGAAAACCAAACATCTGTAAAAATAAATCCTGATTCAAAAAAGTTGACGGTGGTAGCGGGCTGACCCGCGTAAAAACCTGGCCCAATATCCCATACCAGGCAAAGGCCACAGAAGCCCACAGGCTGTCCCGCCCAAATTGAACCATGCCCGCTTTACGAAAAATCCGCTGCTGATAAATAAGTCCCACACTGGCTGTGACCGCGGCTGGCATACCCAGAACGTAGCGCGACCAGACATCGGTCACATCCAACAGCCCGTTGCCCAGTGAATAGAAGCCACGCATAATCAATAAACCAATGACCCAAATGGCGGCCTGTACCAATGGACCCAACAAACTCAGCCGCCGGATTCGTTCATTGGGCGAAAGTAAAGAAGCGCCAAAGGCGGTGAGGGATAAAAAAGAAAAAGCCAACGTAGCCAGACGCAGCCCTTCCCACAACAAATCGGCCACATCCTGTCCGGGCAGTACGCCCAGAGTAGAAAACAACTCCTGCCATTCATGGATGCCATGGATCAGGCCAAAAGCGGCTAACGGCCGTAACGCATGACGCAGCCGTTTATCCGAGCCACGCCCCCCTTCCAACATCACAATCAACCCCATGCTGAAAAAAGAAAGGCCGTATAAAAAGTAAACCAGTGCAAAAAGTGATCGGCTCATCTTAATGTCCAATTTGATTATACTGTCAAATTGGAAAGAATCGGCTCAATAGCCCTGAAAGCAAGTAAGGCCAGGCACACAACGCACCTGGCCTTACGAATCATATTAAAGCACCACCTTGATTAAGGTCGTACCATACCAGTCGTATCGCCGCCAACGGCATTGATCGAGTCATACAAAATCTGTAAGACATATTGACCGTTGTGAGCGAATGCGCCCGGATCCTTCTGCAAGTACTGGTAATTGTAAGCAGCACGGAGCAGGTTGGGTGTCCAGGTAGCATAGCTATCACCCGCTTCATTGAAGAAGTAGGGGTAACTGGCAGAATTATAAACGATGGGATCAGTGCCGGGGGTGCTGGCGGTATAGGCTTGCAGCGCAGCATACAGGGCGTCGCCCATGGTTGCCAACTCGCCGGCCATACCTTCAGCCACATCGCCGTCGCCGTCAAAGTCCGTTTCCGACTCACGGATCGCCATCAGGTCTTCCATGGTCTCCACATTCTCATGGCATTCGGCACATTCTGTGAACTTCACTTCCAGGGCATGAGCGCTGTGGCATTCAATACAGCTGTCAAACTTGCCTACGTGTTCATTACGTCCCAGGTATGTTTGATCGGCAAACTCGTAAGCGCCCTTGGCATCCGTACCGAACAGCGTTGCGCCGGCAGCGAAGTAGTGAACGTTGCGGAATCGGATCGATTCGGAAACTACGTCGTCTTCAAGTCCAGACAATGTCCTGTCTACAGATACTGTGGATTCACGACCCTGGTGACAGTTGATGCACAGATTGCTCTTCAGACCAGCTTCGTCATTTTCATCCGCAGCCAGGCTGAGTGTCGCGCCGCTGGGGAAGGGAACTTCGGCTGATTGATAGAGTTCAAAGGTGTTCAAGTCGCTGTGGCAGGTGGCGCAGTTCAGGCCATTGGCCGTGGGCTGATTGATAGCAACGCCCTGGGTCACGAAGAGGGGCAGGCCGGCGGCCGAATGGCAGCGGCTGCAAGAGCCGGGGACGGCTCCATCTTCATCCCAATGACGGAATGCTTCTTCAGAACCAGCGAAATGGCCATGATCAATGCGGTGCAAAGCGGTCATGTCCATTGGGCTGGCCATCGCTTCATTCAAGCTCTCGATGGAATCATAGAGAAGCTCAATGATGTACTTGCCGCCATGGGCGAACTCGCCCGGATCCTTCTGGGAAACCTGGTAATTGTAGGCTGCTTGTGCCAGACGAGGCGTCCAGGCAGCAAACCGTTCACCGGCATCATCGAAGAAGTAGGGGTAGCTGGCTGAGTCATAAACAACGGTGGACCCAGCTACTTCGGCAGAGTATGCTTGCATAGCGCTGTACAAAATTTCTTGCATGCCCTGAATCTCGAACATGATGCCTTCTTCCATGTCACCGTCGCCGTCGTAGTCTACCAAAGAACCAGGCATACGGATGTTGACCAGGTCTTCAGCACTTTCTGCGCCTTCGTGACAGGCAGAACATTCATCAACTTTGACTTCGAGGGTGTGCGGGTTGTGGCAGTCGATGCAGGAGTCGTAACCGGCGATGTGATCGAATTTGGAGTCGTAGGATTTACCATCATACTCATAGCCACCTTTAGCGGCCGTTCCGTACAAAGTAGCAGCGGCGGCAAAGTAGTGGATATTGGTGAAACCTACGTCTTCGCTGACGGTGTCCAGATCGGCTACCGGGTCTAGTCCGGCGTCAAGAATACCTTGATCAACTGTCAACTTGGAGGCCCGACCCTGGTGACACTGCATACAACGGGATTCGTCGCCCAGGCCCAACACTTCGATGCCAGAGGGGAAGACAACACTGGTCAGGCTGCCGGTCACGCTGTTGTGGCAGGCCTGGCATTCGATGGTGGTACCGATTGGCGCAGCATTTTCAACTGTCCCAAATGCAGAGCCATCAGCGCCCAAAAAGTCCATGTAACCGGGTGTGCTGTGGCACTTGGCACAGTTAGCGGGGACTTCTTGCGGGTCATCTTCGTTCCAATGCATAAAAGCCTCAGTATCGGCTGCATTGTGGGGCGAGTTGGCCCATTCTTGTTCAAAGGGGATGACCGACACGGCCGTCACCGGCGCTTCGGGCATAACTTCGACAATGCGGGTTACTTCTACTTCAACTGTTTCTCCAGGGACTTCGACAGTCTCGCCTGGGACTTCAACTATACGGGTTACTTCCACCGGTTCGCCTTGACAAGCCGCCAGAGCGATAACAACAATGAAAAGTAATCCTATACCTAATAAATATCGCTTCTTCGTAAACATTAAAAAATCCTCCTAATCCGAAGCAATTTGGAATATTGTCTTTGGTATCGGTGATTTATTTGTGATTGGTGGCCTGATGCTGCCATCCAAAAGTTAGTTTGAAGTCGCACTTTTGGTTGCAACGGCCGTAAACAACAAAATAAGCATCTTTACCGAGACAAAAAGGCGTCTGTCTTCGTTTGTTAACAGACAAAAATATGCTTTAGTTCAACTTCGCGGGAGAACATCACCTCCTTCAATTGAGTGAACATCTCGTATAAATAACATCGCTAGTGCAGTTTGGCGCAAATATACCCACAGTCACGATACCGTCCGCGCCAAACTGCTTAAGTGTTTCGCGATATCCGTGATTTGTTGGTTTATTTACGCCGCGAAACACTAGGGTACCGGTGTGCCTAAAGGCACAAATATCTCTCTTGTAACAGCCGGCAGGGTTGTAATAGCTGTTTCTTCAAAAGTAAACGCCCACACAAGGCCGGCCAACGCCAATCCGCCGATAATGACGCTGGCGATCAAAAATATCCGCCGCCGGCGATACAGCACGGGTAATGCCAACCCTGGCCAGGGCTCTCCTCCGGCTTCCAGGCGCTCTAATTCCAGCGCATGCTCTTCTTCCATCTGGTGGCGTGGCAGGTTGCCGGTAAAGATGCTGAAATTGCGATGCTTGATGAGGACGTTGTACATGTGCCAGGTCAAAATAGAGAGGACGGCCAAAACCGCTTCTCCCCCATGGGCAGCTTTGGCAGCCGGGATAAATTGACCGGGCAGCAGCGTTGTTGTTGCGATGGGGTTCCACAGCATAAAACCGGTAATGGCCATAACGGCCGTTCCCCACACCACGGCCCAATACTCAGCCTTTTCGCCAAAATTAAACTTAGGCATCTTAGGATGATTTTTAATCAAACCCAGGTTAAACCGCACCCAATCAAAGACATCACGGGCATCCTGCGCACGCAGCATAATGCGCATCCGTTCCCGCTTAACAAACAATCGGTAAGCCGCTGTAAACAAGTGGAAAACCGAGCCAACCGTCAGGATAAAGGCCGCATAATGGTGTACAATCCGAATCAACTCAATGCCACCAAAGACACCAATCATCCATTCACCTACACCAGAAGTGGCATATTTTTGCGGCAAACCGGTTATCGCCAGGACAGTAAAACTGGTAATTAAAATAAGATGCTCAATGCGCGCCATCAGGCGAAAACGCGGGTATTGTTGGGTTTCTTTACTCATCGTTAACTCCTGGCCACCCGTTGTACACGTTCCCGTACCCGGCGGTAGACGTCAGTCAAAATCAAGAAGACGAACAACCCCACAGTAAACGGAATCACAATCTTGTAAAACAAATTTACCAGATAGACCAACGGATTATGCTCCAGCGATGGTTGAAAATGGCTGGTCCAGGCATCCGAGAAATTGGCGCTGGCATCAGGATGACATTGTCGACAGGTAGTTAATAAATTGGCCTTAATACCGGCCTCAGGATCATCTGGCTTTTTGATGTTGTGGACACCATGACAATCGTAGCAAACCGCTTTGTTCGTTTCAGCGTTGGGGTCCTGGTGTTCAAACAAAGTCACTGTCGTACCATGAAAATCGGACACATAGGTGTCAAAAACCTCGGTAGAAATTTCATACCGGTCCATCAATTCATCATCAGCATGGCAAGAAGCACAAAGCTGCGGTGACCGTAGTCGGGCCAGGGCTGTCGTTGGATCATTGATGTTGTGAACGCCGTGGCAGTCAATACAAGTTGGAACGTCAACATTGCCTTCGGTTAACAGGGCGTCACCGTGGACACTTTCGGCATATTCGGCGAATATGGTACTGTGACATTGTTCACAGGTGTGCGATATACGTTCACGGGGTTCATTTGGCACAGGTGTATCGTGTGCGCCGTGGCAGTCGGTACAAACGGCCGCATCGATATTGCCGGATTCCAATGCCGCACCGTGAACGCTGTCTAATGATTTTTCATAATTTTGTTCATGACAGCGGACGCAGCGGGTATATTTTTCTAAATGATATTCACGACTACTAGTCGATGAAACGGGTTGATGCGGAAAAATTTCGACACTTTCTTGTTGATGACAGTCGGTACAGGCCAATGGCTGCCAGGAGTTGCTGCTGCCATGAACCGAATTGGCCAACGCTTCGGCGCTTATGCTAATAGATTGGGTATCACCATTGGTAAATGTCATACTGATATCCGGCCGATCGTGACAGGCCAGACAGTAATCGTTGTTAACCTGCTGGGCAAACAATCCTTTTTCCACGATGCTGGTTAAGGCTGCCGCGTCAGCGGTTTGGACCTCATTTCTCGTATGGCATTCGACACATGCGGTTACGTTGGGTGTGGTATCGGTAGGATGGACGTCGTGTGCGCCATGGCAATCGGTACAGGTGGCGATAGTGGGGTCGTGGCTGGTTACATGAGGTTCTTGATGGCACCGTTCGCAGGCGGTAGATCGTTCTAATTGATAGGCCCGGTAATCGGCCGTTTCCACGGGCGCATGGGGTATTTTGTAATTATTGAGTGGCTGGTGACAATCCTGGCAAGCTAACGGATTTTCAGCTTGCGTGCCATGAACCGAATCCGCCAGCGCCGCCAATTCCACCAGAACGGGTAAGCTTTCACCAGAGGAGAATGTGATGGCGCTTTCGCTGTCGCCGTGGCAAAGGCGGCAGGCCAGATCGTCATATTGTCCGGTATCTATTTGTGATGAGGTGGTGGTAACGGCCGTTTCTTCTCCTCCCGCATTAATATCACCAGGAAACAAAAAGAAAAAGCTGACCACGACGATCAACAAAAGAATGGGTAAAAATATTTTCAATTGTTGACGATATAACCGCTCCAAAAGAGCCTCCTAACAGGTTTCAAAAATAGGCAGGCCACGTTCCAAATTTAAGGAACGCGGCCTGAAATACGTAAAGAACATTAATTAGGGTATTGGTGTTTCTTCTATGGTAACGGCCGTTGGCGTATGATAACCAACCGCCATACCGATCAGTTCCTCGTCCGTCTTCACCCTGGCTGCGCCATTCGCATTGTGGCAGCTGCGGCAGGCAAAATCCAGCGATAACTGCGACAAGGCCACCGTACCATCCTCGCTGAATTGACCAACTTGATTCGGGTCAATAGCCATGAGATGGGTCCGAATATCACCCGTAAACATAGCCGCATCGCCTAAAGCGCTCTTGGTTACACGGGGCATATGGCAATCAATACAATCCACAGCTTTATGAGACTCATTCTTGAGAAATTGGGTCTTTTCAAAGTGGCAGTTTTCACAAGCCGTTTTTGTTGTCTGTACATCAGCCTTGCGCAATTGAATGACGCCTGTATGCGGATCATGGCAAACAACACAATCCAGCGTAATATGCTTGCCCTGGAACAATTCCTCATACTGTTCATGATGCTGGATAAATCCATCCGAAGCATTGACCTGGTCTGAGTCGCCCCGAACATGGCAAGCACCACAAGCCTCAGAATCACGATCGATCTTCATATCAACAACCAAAGGATATTCGGCATGCAAACTGCCCGCACCGTGACATTCTTCACAATGAATGCCCCCCTGAGCGAAAGTACCGACCATGCCGGGCAAGCCATCCTGATTACCTTCAGCACTGTAGCCGGTTGTATGGCAAGTGCCACAGTCGTAAGGCACATTCGGTTCACCGGCATGATAGCCAACCCAATTGTCACCCATATCTAAATCAGAGTTATAAAAATTGTATTGGGTAGTGGCGTTCTCATCGGCGCCAGTAATGATATAACCATCCTGATCAACGAAACGCGCTTTCCAATTGTACCCGCCAATGACGTATGAAATATCATCCCATGTATAACCTTCGGGTGGGTTAGGAATTTCAGTAAAAGGGTATTCAGGAGGCTGTCCGTTTACAACTTTAGTCAGCTTATAAGGATGGCCACTTTGCATAAAAACATCATATAGTTCCTGGTGACATTCAGCGCACGTATCACTGCCAATGTAGGCAGGCGGGGTATAACTGATACCATCCACACCGGCTGGACCAGCCGGACCAGCCGGTCCAGAAGAACCAGCCGGACCAGGCGGCCCTTGCAGCCCTTCGGGGCCAGCAGGACCAGGAGTTCCTTGTTCGCCCACGCAACTGGTAACAGCCAGAGCAACGATCAAAATCAAGATGAAGACCAGTTGTTTTTTCATATAACAATTGCCTCTTGCAATTCAAAACGAGTCATCCTATCCCCTGTTGTTTCTTTGGGTAGTTCAACCCATTAAAGATTGTGAATTATTAATCAATCATGAGTATAGCCCCTAGTATAAACCTTTGCAAGCCAATTAATAGTGACAAATGTCATAATTTATGGGTGATTTACCCTAATAAAGAATATCCAACCCCACATTAGCAATGGATACATTACACCACCAACAACAAAGGCCCTGGCAAAATAACCAGGGCCTTAATTGAACAAAAAAAGGCCTGTTTCCAGGCCTTCTGTTATGAAGCGTTCATGCTTTAGGGGTTCATCAATCTAATCAGTCCAACGTTTCCTTATTAGCGAAATTACGATTCGCTCGTTTCAGATTGTGACGGGAACAAGGGCAAATACCTTGCTCCCAACGTAAAAGCCAACAGCGCGTACCCTAACACACCCAGCGAAACAGATATTTCTGTCCAGGACGGTGTATATGCAGCAGCGATGGCATTTCCCAGCACACCGGGTGACCAACTAGGCGGCACAACCAGACCGGAAAGCGTCACGTTCCAGCGATTCACAACTACACCCACCACAATTAAAGCCAAGCCAACCATAAACACACCATGCCGCCGCCGGAAAGGACGGTTAAGCAAGATGATTGCCGGGACAACGCCGCACAAGACCACTTCCAACCACCAAAAAGATTGGGTGTAGGGTGTGGTTGCTTGCAAGCGGGCCAACGCATCGGCCGTTCCCGGAGCATGGCTGTAATAATTTGTCGCTGCCCAGTCCCATAACTTGAGATAAAGATAAGCCAGCAGCGCAAAAGCCGACAATCGGGCAATATCGCGCCGCAGAAATTTATCAATTAATTCTTTTCCGGTTAACGAACTAAGAATCATCGTTACCAACAGCGTCAAAGAAACCCCACCAGCTACAGCCGACAAGATAAACATCACGGGCATCGATGGTTTAAACCAGATGGCACGTCCTGAGAGAACCCCATAAGTTGCCCCCAGAGATGATTGGTGGAGTAAAGATAGCGCCAAACCCAGGACGGCCATAACTGGCGTTAGTTTATGAAGCGAGTGACTAAATTTGACCAGCTTTGGCCAACGAGCGAAATATTTACTTTCCAGGATGAGGGGTAATACTTCAATAACCAGAATGGTTGAGTAAAGGATGACACACCAGGTAATTTCCCACAACACTGAGTGAACGTTCCAGTAAACGAGCGGATGCCAGAATCGATCCGGGCGGCCAATGTCCATCGCCAAGGCCAACATAGCTGATGTGTACCCCAGGAAACCAACGAAAACGGCAATACGGGCTACCGGTTCGAACCGTTTAATGCGGAACAAATAAATGACCGCTGAAAGCGTAAACGCGCCGGCTCCCAAACCAATGGCTGACAGATCGTGGGTAATCCATAGTCCCCAGGGAACGCGGTCGCTCAAATTGGTAACTTGTAATCCCTGGGTCAATGTTTGGACCATGCCGGTTACGCCGACACCAATCATAACCACCAATGTTGCTACCCAAAGGTAAAAAGTCGTTGTACCAAAAGAGCGTCTGGCAAGTGGTTTGATGGCTGTCATGTTACACCTCCTCCTTTACGGGGCGGACGTAATGAACTTTGGGATCTGTGCCAAAATCTTCACGCAGCCGAAATGTTTCATGTTCTTCAAGGAATTTCGAGATCGGACTTTCGGAATCATTGTAATCACCGAAAACGCGGGCATTTACCGGACAAATGACAACACAAGCTGGTGTCGCTTGCGGGTCTATGCCGGGTGTTAAGCCTTGCGATAAACCGCGATCGATGCGATGGACGCAGAAGGTACATTTTTCTACGACACCGCGCGGGCGACGTTCCACTTCAGCGACGCCCCAGGTCGGCTGGTACGAATTCTTTTCTGTTGATGGTGGTCCCCAATTAAACCGGCGTACATCATATGGGCAGGCAACTTCGCAGTAACGGCAGCCGATGCAGCGGTCATAATCCATGGAGACAATGCCGTCTTCCCGCACCCAGGTGGCACCAACCGGGCATACTTTAACGCAGGGTGCTTCCTGGCAGTGTAAACACGGCCGTGTCATAAAAAAGTCAGTACCACCCTCGGTCCGCTCCGGGAAGCCTACATTCCAACGCATATCATCATCGGGAATATCGTTGACCGCCTGGCATGCTTTCATGCAATATTGGCAGCCAATACATTTGTCCAGATCGATGCCCATGTGCCATTCATACTGCCCGCTGGCTTCTGTGTGGCGGGTAATCCCTTCGATGGCGTCGGCCGATAGAGCGCCGGTGGTGATGACTTGAGAGGCAACGGCCGTTACCCCCGTCGCTCCCAAAATCTTTAGAACATCGCGGCGACTTAGCAGCGCCCTATCACTATTTTTCTTCTTGGCCATGTTCATCTTCCTCTCGCCGGCGAGCGCGGATATTCTGAGCGACAAACCAGGCCGTTGTGCCGCCCAACATCAAACCAACAACCCCCCCCTGAAACAATAAAGTCACATTTTGATTGGCTAAAGCGGCTTCTAACGCTTGTGCACGCTGTTCCGGTGACAAACCCTCTTCAACCTTTTCCTCTTGTAGTAAAGTAGGAACCAGTTCAGCTTCGTTAGCAGCCTCGCCATTGGCTGCTTTGGCGCCATGTTCGTAGCCCGGCAAAGAGAAACCGGCGTGCAGTGCGTCTGTATGGCAAGCAACACAGGTGGCGGGCGTGATATTAAAAGCATGCCCAGTAGGAACAATACCATCTTCTGGTGCATGTTCTGGTGGAATGACCAACGCGTGACAATCTACACAGCCGATGCCTTTCTGCACATGTGTATCTTCAAAGTAATCTTCCATTGAGTCTTTGTGGCAGTTAATACACAAATCATCAGGAACTTCAAAAAGTGATGCCTGACTGTGCGGATCATGGCAGTCCATGCAGCCAATATCAGCTGCGGCGTGACCGGTTACGCGCCACTCGCCTAGTGTAGTCGTATGACACTCACCACAAAATTCGGTATCAGCCTTAATAGGAATCGGTTCAGGGGGATGTTCGGCCGTCACTTCCCCATGACATGCTTCACATTCAACGCCTTCAGCCGAATATTCTCCAGTTGCGGCCATGAAATTGGTTGTATGGCAAGCCAAACATTCACCTGGTTCACCCATCCCTTTCCATCTCTCCTGAAACACTTCGTCATCGAATGCATGGGCATGAGGACTGTCAGCCCAGTGCGCCGCCACATCCAGGTGGCATTCCTGACAATCCTGAGTAGCTTGCACCTCGGCAGTTCCATCGCCCTCGTTTCCCTCACCTTCCTGCTGTGGCGGCGCGGCCATAGCCAGTTGTACGGTGATGAAGAGACACAACAACCCCACCCCTAATCCTGCCAATAATGACCAACTAATATCTTGAATTCGCCTCATCTTTATCACCTTTACCTCATTTAAGCTGATCAGCCAAGCAGACGATCTGCACTAGCAGCCTGTCGGAAAAGTCCAGAACAGGAATGTTTTGCCACTGATTAACACGGATTTGCACGGAAAACATAACCAAATTCGTGTTAATTCGTGTCAATTCGTGGCTAAACTCCTAGGTAATCGCCTTTTTTTCAACTGTAAGTGCCTCGGCAATAGCTTCTCTCTCATTAATGGCAAACTCCCAAAACGCTGTTTGGGCCTTGGTCATCAGCCGATTGTTTAATTTACTCACGTAAATGTCCCGTTCTATTTTTAAACCACGGACTTTAATGGGGGCGACACGGCCGTTTACCAACCGACTCACCACCAAGCTAGAAACAAAACCCACACCCAACCCTTCTTCAACCGCCAACGCAATCGCCTCTGAATTGCCCAAAATCAAAAGCGCGTCCAATTCCTGCTCCATAATTCCAACTGTCGCCAACCTATCACGCACCGCCAGACGTGTGCCTGACGACTCCTCCCGTAGAATAAATTCCGCGCCATACAATTCTTCCGGATCAATCTCCCCTTGCGCGGCCCAGGGGTGATCCAGAGGCACAATCAATAAAACTTGATCAGACATAAATTTGCGGAACTCAAGATTTCTATGGGCCGTGTGCGGCGTACTGGCCAGGGCAAAATGAATTTCCTCGTCTTGCAGTGTTTGTAAAGCTTGCTCCTGCGACGAAACGTGACAGGCAACCTTGACCTTCGGATGTTTTTTGTGAAAGCGGGCCAACAGTTGGGGCAAGATGTATTTCCCAGGCGTTGTGCTGCAGCCAAACAAAAGCTGCCCGTACACTTCACCTTGCAGCGATTTGAGCGTTTCTTCAATGTTAATCGAGCGATTGACCATCTCCTGGGCCAACGGAACCAGCGCTTCGCCCGCGTCCGTGAGTTGAATTGTACGGCCGGCCCGAATAAATAGGGGCTGCCCAAAATGTTGTTCCAACGATTGGATGTGTTGACTAACGCTGGGCTGGCTCATATGAAGACGGCGCGAGGCGACAGTGAAATTGAGCGTTTCCGCAGCCACTAAAAAAACATTGAGTTGGTGGGCATCTAGCATGATCTAAACCTCATTTGTGAACATTTTAACAAATATTATAACGAATTCAATGGACTACTGTCACTATTTGATTGCTTTTTCTTATAGATGTCAACAGGTAAAACCTATAAGAAAAACCTGTTAAAAGCATTGATTTGCCTATGCAATTTGCTATACTTTTGGTGAAAATTTTCACGCTCTCAGAATTTATTAAGGTTATTCAACGAGGAATCTTATGACAAAACGTATTCAACAAAGGTCAATATGGCTCATACTTTTTTCGGTATTAACCCTGTTGATCTTGTCGCTTGGATTAACGGGTTGTGGCAGCAATGCGCCGGAAGAACAGCCTTCGGCAGCGATCATTGGCGAACCGGCCGTGGCTATGGCGATGGAAGAAGTGGTTTTAGATGAGGTGGTGGTGGAAACGGCCGTTACCCCAGAAACACCTATCGATGAATGCCTGGCCTGCCATATTGATAAAGAGATGCTAATCGCCACCGCCGATCCGGAAGAAGAAGTCATCAGCGAAAACGAAGGCGAAGGTTGAGGTGGTGAAGTGGCTCCGTTGGAGCCTTGGGAAAAAGTACTCGTCGATAATGAAACTTATCCTGAAACCGTTCATGGACTAATTGCCTGCCAGGATTGTCACGCTGGCGTTCAATCATCAGATAAAGCGACAGCCCACGAAGGCTTAATTGTCACCCCTAGTGAAAATGCCCAAGCAAGTTGCGGTGAATGTCACCCTGATGTAGTCACCATGAATGAAAACAGTCTACACAGCAACCTTACCGGCTACTGGACTGTCCTCAATCAGCGCACTGTACCAGAAGACCACGACACCATCACCCAAATGTTTGGCAACCATTGCAGCACCTGCCACGCAACCTGTGGCGAATGTCATGTTAGTCAGCCCCGTCTGGTGGACAGCGGTTTTGTTGATGGCCATAATTTCAATGCCACACCATCCATGACCCGCAACTGCACCGCCTGCCACGGCAGCCGGGTCGGCAACGAATACTTAGGCAAACATGAAGGGCTGATGGGCGATGTCCATTTCCGCCAGGGACGCATGACCTGCGTTGATTGTCACACCAGCCATGAAATGCATGGCCAGCCTTCTGAATGTACAACCTGCCATACAGGACCGGAAGAAATGACTGTAGCCCCGGCCGACCATCGTTACGCCGGCGTTCAGTCACCACGCTGCGAAACCTGCCACATTACAGCCGCCATCGGTGAAGACGACATCGAAATGCACCAGGCACACGGCGGTGATCTATCCTGCCAGGTCTGTCACTCAGTCGCTTATACCAGTTGTGACGGCTGTCATGTTGCCATCAGCGAAACAACAGGGAAACCATTCTACGCCACCGATGGTTCCTACCTTAGCTTCAAGATTGGGCTAAACCCGCTTAAGAGTTATGACCGGCCTTATGATTACGTCACATTACGGCACGTGCCGGTAGCCACGGATAGTTTTGCCTTTTACGGAGACAATTTACTGCCCAATATGTCAGCGCTCCCAACCTGGGTCTATACCACCCCGCATAACATCCAGCGCGAGACACCCCAAACCGAATCATGCGATGCCTGCCATGGCAATGCAGATTTGTTCCTAACCATTGATGATGTTTACTCAGAGGAAATTGAGGCCAATTTATCAGTCATTGTGACTACAATTCCAGTGCCGATTTCAGAGATAACAACAACATTCTCGATATCGATAACAGAAGCGATCACTACGACTGAATCAACGCCCTAATGAACTCTATATTTTTGTAAAAAGATTTTAAGATCAAAGTTTCGAGGAGATGAAACAAATGAAAACGAAAACCCTTTTTCTTTTACTGGTCATTTTTAGTCTGATGCTGGCTGCCTGCGGCGGCGGTGATGCCCCTGTGGCCGAACCCGCAGTAGAAGAGCCGGTCGTTGTTGAAGAACCGGCAGTTGAAGAACCGGTCGCAGAACCGGCGGAAGAAGTTGCCGCAGAACCGGTGGAAGAACCGGCTGAAGCGCCTATGGAAGAAATGGCTGAAGCCGACCTAGATGGTGGCTTTAGCACCTTCCTGGCAGGCATGGATCATTACAACACGATTGGTATTGACGCGCTTAACGAAATGATCGTTGAAGGCAACACCCCGTTCCTTTTGGACGTGCGTGAACCCGGCGAACTGACAGAAAAAGGCTGGATCGAAGGCGCTGTCAACATTCCATTGCGTGAAGTTGCTGATAATGTGGCCTATCTGCCCAGCTTTGACACGACCATTGTCAGCTATTGCGGCAGCGGCTGGCGCTGCACCATCGCCCTAACGGCTTTGGAAGCAATGGGCTGGGAGAATGTACTTGGTCTCAAAGGCGGCAGCTACGGCGGCTGGCTGGAAGCTGGTTATCCTATTGCCGAAGGCGAAATCCCGGCATTAGTTGAACTGAATGAAGCTGAACCCGATGCCGCCATGGTCGGGGCCATGCAAGAAATGCTGCACAACGTACCTGAAGGATTTGGTGGTGTCGCCAATGACGCGCTCAATACAGAAATAGGCGAAAATCCCGATCTGATTTTGATCGACTTCCGCACCCCTGAAGAAGTTGAAAGTCAAGGTTACATTGATGCGCCCAACGTCGTCTTTTTGCCTTTGGAAGAGATGATCGCCATGAAAGATATGTGGCCGGCCGATTTAGATGCGCCGATTGTGACTTATTGCGGCAGCGGTCATCGGTCCACGATTGCGATGACAATCTTGTGGTCATATGGCTATACCAATGTGCGCAGCCTGAAAGGCGGCTTCGGCGACTGGGTTGCCGGCGGCTATCCGGGCGTGAACGTGCCGGAACCGGAAGTAACCTGGGACATGGATGCGGCTTTCAATACTTTCCTGGCCGACATGGAAGGGTACAACACAATCAGCCTGGACGATCTGAATCTGATGCTGGCCGAAGATCCGCCGCCATTTATTCTGGATGTACGCGAAGTGGCTGAATTGGAAGAAAAGGGCCACATTGAAGGCGCTGTCAATATTCCACTGCGCGAGATTACTGATAACCTGCAATACCTGCCCAGTTTTGACACGCAGATCATCAGCTACTGCGGCAGCGGCTGGCGCTGCACCATCGCTTTAACGGCGTTGGAAGCTTTGGGCTGGGAAGATGTGAAATGTCTAAAAGGCGGCAGCTTTAGCGGTTGGGTAGAAGCTGGTTATGCTGTCGTTGAAGGCGTGGCAGCAGAACCGCTGGAATTGAATGTAGCAGAACCAGACCCAACGGCCGTGGAAGCCATGCAGGAAATGCTGCAAAATGTCCCTGAAGGTTTTGGTGGTGTTTCAGCCGATGATTTGTTCCTGGCACTCGGCGAGAACCCTGACCTGATCTTGATTGACGTTCGAACCGATGCTGAAGTGGAAGAGAAGGGTGTCATTGAGGCTGAGAACTGGATTCACATTCCGCTGGAAGAATTTGTAAACATGAAGGATATGTGGCCGGCCGATTTGGATGCTCCGATTGTCGTATACTGCGGCAGCGGTCATCGGTCCACGATTGGGATGAGCATTCTCTGGTCCTATGGTTACACGGATGTCCTTAGCCTGAAAGGTGGCTTTGGCGCCTGGACTGAAGCTGGTTACCCGGTAGCTGAGTTTGTCGCTCAATAAAATAACTGTCTCGGATTTCGCGGCTTAAATAAACCAGCAGTTAGCCATTTCCGCGAAACACAAGTCATAGTAAAAAAGGCCCTGATCGTTTTGACCAGGGCCTTTTTTTGCAAGGAGTTTCCATGGGCGCTAGCGTACCACGGTGAATGAAAATTTGTAAAGCGATTTGGCAAAGGGTGTGTTTCATTTCAGTTATGGTTTATCGTAAGGGCGAGACGGTGCGGACATGAATTGGACAGAACCGATAACCTTGTCTCCGCACCGTCTCGCCCGACAGCTGACCGAGCGGGCAGCGCAAAATAGATGCGCCGCCCGCTTTTTCTTACTATAATACGGTGTTTGAGTTGGGTGAACTGCAGAGAGTTTTCGGATGAAAAGGTGTCATTTCTCTGTGGTTTACTCAGGGAAGGCGGGAGAACGGTTTTCATAGAATTCCTAATATTTTCCCACTTTCACCTTATTGGCACACCGTTTAAATCGGGTTCATAGTTCGCACTCAGTTGCGACCCAAATCCCACAGATGCGCGTTCTACGACCCTGAACCATGGGAGGGGTCCGTATGGCACACATTTCACACAAACTCAACAACGCTTTCGAGGGTGCTCTTGCCGGTGGAGGCGATCCGGCAACTTCCCCGTTGTACGTTTTTGGCCCATTTCTAAAACTCATCATTGTCGCCGGTGTGGCTCAGGTCACCTTCGGGGCTTCTGTCTGGCTGGTCATTGCCACCATCGCCATGATTTCGGCCACGTACCGCCTGGTCATAAGTTGGGTTACAGATGGCAGCGGTGGCAGCGGCCTGAGCGAAGAAGAGTTTGGCAGTTGGGCTGTTAAAGTCAATGCGGCCATCACCTTTGTCGAATATACGCTGACTTTCCTGGTCAGCATGGCGGCGATGGTCACTTTTATTGCTGACCGGCTGCCCATCCTTAACGAAACCATCATCGGTATCCAATATCGCACCTTGGTGGCGATTGTTTTGAGCATTTTGACCGGCTGGCTGGTCAATCGCGGTCCCCAAACAGCCGCCCGCGCTTTTGGCCCAGCCACGGCCGGCGTTCTGGTTTTGCTATGGGCTATGATTATTGCCACATTATGGAAGCGCGGCCTACAACTCCCTGACTTTAACCTGACCGCTTTCTCAAGTGAATATCTGCCGCTTACTTTGGGTGGGTTTGCCCGTATGTTGGCCGTAATGACCGGTATTGAGGTGTTTGCCAACCTGGTTGCCGCCTATGATGGCAACCAGGAACAAAAGAGCAACAAAGCGTTTGGCAGTTTGCTGATCATTATGGGGTCTACGGCCGTTACCATGCTTATTGTTGGGCCAGCCATCTATGAATTGGCCGATCCCACCAACGAACATGTATCCGTCTTCACCCAAACAATGGACCAGCTTCTTCCCGCTCCCCTGCCTCTTCTGGGAACCTTAGTTGGGATAGCCGTGTTAATGTCAGCTTCGGCCGCCAGTGCTCAGGGGTTACAAAATCTGGCGTTGGGTCTCAAGAACCGGCATTACATCCCCGCGTTTATTGGCCATCGCAACCAGTTTGATGTCGCCGACAAGCCAGTCTGGATTGAGGTAGGATTGGCCTGTCTCATCTTCCTGGCCTTTGGCACCAACGAAGAAACATACCTGGCAATTTATGCTGCCGGAGTATTTATCTTGCTTAGCATGACCAGTTGGGCCGTTACGAAGCGATTATTACGAGAGATACGAGAAGCGTTTTCCGTCAGGAAAGCGGGGCTTATTGTTGGCACTGTCTTTGCGGCGATCATTACCAGCGCCGCTACACTCATCATTTTCCAGGAACGCTTCTTTGAAGGCGCCTGGACTTATTTTCTGTTCATTCCCGTTCTGTATGCCATCTTTGGTTACTTCCGGCGTACACTGGGCGACCCATCGCCGCTTAAAGAACAATTGGGCATTTTGGAAAAGGCGATGTGGGGCGTTGCTGAGGGGAGCGGTGAAGTTATCGCCGCCCCCACCGGGACGATTGCTGTTCCACCGATGGAGATTGGCTGGAATCCTATCCCCGCTTTGAACACGGGTTGGCGGGGTAAAATTGCCATTCCCCGCCGGCTGTTAGTCACGTTAGATGGATCGACATTTGCCGAACAAGTTCTGCCTACCGCTAAAGCGCTCTGTCAAGCTTATGATGCCAAACTGACATTGGTGTCTGTCCTACGAACACGCGGCTCTTTCCAAATTTTGCCAACCACACAAACGCAAATTGAAGCCGGGCGGTTGGAAAAGGAAGCGTATCTGAGCCAGGTCATCAAACGCTTGAGCAGCAATGGTATTCCGATAGATTATGCAGTCGGCATTGGCCCGGTTGCTGAAACGGTGAATATGCTGGGCCATCAATTGGGGGCAGATTTGATTGTGTTGAGTACACACGGCCGTTCCGGAATGCAGCGATGGGTGTTGGGCAGCGTCGCCAGCACAATCATCCAATTGAGTACCACGCCAATCTTACTGATTCGGTCCAAAGCAAACGGCCAACTGGCTGTTCCACAATTTAGAACATTATTGGTTCCTTTGGATGGGTCCGAATTTGCCGAACGGGTACTGCCCTATGTACGGGCGTTTGATCCGGCGTTTGAGAGCCAAATAATATTATTGTCTATCCCTGAAGTGCCGGAAGCGGCTACGTATGGCGTTATGGCCGATGCGGTGGAGACATTACGGCAAAAAGCGGAATTCCAGGCACAAATGTATCTGGGAAACGTCGCCGGGGCGCTCCAGGATGAGGGGATAAATGTTCGCGCCATCGTGACTGGCTCTGAACCGGCCGCCACCATTGCGACGGTTAGTAAAGCAGAAAATGTAAATTTGATTATGATGGCCACTCATGGGCGCGGCGGCCTGGATCGAGTCTTTATAGGCAGTGTGGCCGAACGGCTTGTGCAACATGTAAAATTGCCGCTGTTCCTCTTGCCCATTCACGAAAAACGAGCGGCAAGCTAAATTCAGGACAGAAGCCAGATAAGCAGCAATTCTCATTTTGCCTTCCTGCCTATGAATGAATTCATAGGCTAACATCTAAAACGTGTTAAAACACGTTGAGTGGGGCGCTTTCAACCTGTTTTAACAGGTTTTGCTATCACAGCCGCCGATTTCAATCGGTGGCTATTGGCGACAAGGGTTTCAAATTGAGAATTGCTGCCAGATAAGAAACCGTCTCGCTTTTTTGGGCTAATTATGATACCGTTCCCCCTGTTTTTTAACTTTTTTGCCTTCATTTTGTTACTTTGTAACCATTCACAATATAGTTGCAAGATTGGATGCTTATCTGACATCACTGTCCAAAAGGGGCCACATGATCTTTACCATTTACCCCGCAATTGATTTACGAAACGGCCGTGTCGTGCGCTTGCAATACGGCGATCCCAACAAACAAACCATTTTCGGCGATAATCCGGCAGCAATGGGGCACAAATGGGTGGACGCCGGGGCCGAATGGCTCCATGTCGTCAATCTGGATGGCGCATTTGACGAAGCAGGCGCGGCTAACTGGGCGGCGCTGCCTCAATTGACCCAACTTGGCGCAAAAGTCCAGTTCGGCGGTGGCATCCGGGCGCTGGCCGATGTGGAACGGGCGCTCAGTGCCGGGGTGAACCGCGTCATCCTGGGCACGGCCGCTATCGAAAATCCCGACCTCGTGGCGCAAACTATCGCCCAATTTGGGTCAGACCAAATTGCCGTGGGGATTGACGCGCGAGATGGGGTGGTGAAAACGAGGGGGTGGCAAAAGGAAACGGTCGTTACCCCCCAACAACTCGGCCAACAAATGAAAAACCTGGGCGTGCAAACCATCATCTACACCGACATCAGCCGCGACGGCGTCCTTACCGGCGTCAACGCCGCCGCCACCGCCCAACTGGCCCAGGCCGTCGGTCTACAGGTCATTGCCTCCGGCGGCGTGGCTTCGCTGGATGATATTCGCCGCTGCGCTAAATTGTTTAGCAAAGGCGTTGTCGGTGTCATCACCGGCCGTGCTTTGTATGATGGGCGACTTGATCTTGTTGACGCATTGGAAGTCACAAAGAGGAGATCCGGGTGAACAAGGAAGTTGGAGACAAAAATTTTCCCATCTGGTTGCTCGGCGACTCGAATCCTCGAAACTGGCAAGCTGATTTAGACTCGCCGCTCGATCCACGACACCCAGCACGTCACAACATCTGGACGTCTGTCTTGGATGTTATACAAGATAGGGTTTTCCGCAAACAACATGCCAGAATTGATACAAGTACGCTCTACATTAGAAACGCGATTGAACATCCTTCAGATAAACCAGAACGCAGCAGTAAAATTTGGCACAAAAAAATTGAAGCTGAGGTGGGGATTTTCCGACAATTAATCAATGAATACAAGCCTTTATTTGTCATAAGCTTTGGCGCGTTTTCGTTTGAGTTTGCAAGAAGGGCGTTAGATATTACACCCGTGCATCACTATGGGTATTGGACAACAAAGAACTTAGGCGATGCGTTTAGACAATCCCTCAATCAGTTTCAAATGAAAACAACACTTATTCCCTTGTTACATACAAGTATTGCTAGAGGACGGTTCGTTCAAAGTCATAAATATTTCTGCAACGACGAAAAAGGTAATTACTTCACCTACACGGGAACGTTATTGGCCCAGAAGATGCTTGAAAATGCCAACCAGCTTAGTATTTGGATCGCATAATTGGATGTATTTTTGATGCTGGGGATTGAAGAAGATAATGAAGATTGAACATATCGCCATGTGGACGCAGCAGTTGGAAACGATGCGCACCTTTTACGAACGGTATTTTAACGGCCGTTCCAACACCAAATACACCAACCCCCGCACCGGCTTCACCTCTTACTTCATCACCTTTGATGACGGAGCCAGGCTGGAACTGATGCAGCGACCTGACATCATCACGCCCGTCGGCGAGACCGAGAAAATCGGGTTAGCGCATTTGGCGGTGAGTGTGGGTAGTGCAACGGCCGTTGACGACCTCACCAACCAGCTTCGCAGCGACGGTTATCAAGTCATCGGTGAACCGCGCACCACCGGCGACGGCTACTACGAAAGTGTCATCCTCGACCCGGATGGCAATCGCATCGAAATTACCGTATAACAAAAGAGGATTCTATGCTGGCGAAACGAATTATCCCCTGTTTAGATGTGAAGGACGGCCGTGTCGTCAAAGGCATTAATTTTGTTGAACTGCGCGACGCCGGCGATCCGGTGGAGCAGGCCAAAGTGTACGACGCCGCCGGGGCCGACGAACTCGTCTTCCTCGACATCACCGCCACCCACGAAGCCCGGCGCACCGTCGTCGAACTGGCCAGCGCCGTCGCCGAACAGGTCTTCATCCCCTTCACCATCGGCGGCGGCATCCGCACCGTGGACGACATGCGCGGCATCCTGCGCGCCGGGGCCGATAAAATCAGTATCAACTCGGCCGCCGTGCGCAACCCGGAACTCATCACCCAGGGCGCGGAGGCGTTTGGCAGCCAGGCAGTGGTCGTGGCGATTGACGCCAGACGCCTCAGCCCTCAGCCCTCAGCCCTCAGTCCTAAATGGGAAGTTTACGTTTCCGGCGGGCGCACGCCGACGGGACTGGATGCGGTCGAATGGGCGCAGGAGGCGGAACGGCGCGGCGCGGGCGAGATTTTGCTGACCAGCATGGATGGCGACGGCACGCAGGAAGGTTATGACATCGCACTGACCCGCGCCATTAGCGAGGCGGTGAACATCCCGGTGATTGCCTCTGGCGGAGCGGGCACGCTGGCCCATTTTGCCCAGGCGCTCACCGATGGCAGGGCCGATGCGGCGCTGGCGGCGTCGTTGTTTCATTACAAGCAGCTATCAATCGCCGAGGTAAAAGCGTATCTGGCCGAGCAAGGTATTCCGGTGCGATTATGACGCATGACGCATTACATTTGAAATTTGATGAAAAAGGATTGATAACGGCCGTTATCCAACACCACCTTACCCACCAAGTCCTCATGGTCGCCTGGATGAACGCCGCAGCCCTCAAACTGACCCAGGAAACCGGTGAGGCTCACTTCTGGAGCCGCAGCCGCCAGGAACTATGGCACAAAGGAGCCACCTCTGGCAACGTCCAGCACGTCCGCGAAATCCGCGTTGACTGCGACGGCGACACCCTGCTCCTGCTGGTCGACCCGGCCGGCCCGGCCTGCCACACCGGCGCAGTAAGCTGCTTCTACCGCCAACTACCAGACTACGAAACGATACAAGACCAAGAGACTGGAGACTAAAGACTGATGACAGACATTTTTGATACATTATTCGCTACATTACAAGATCGCAAAGCCAATCCGCGCGCCGGATCGTATACGACCGAATTGCTAACCGCTGGTGAAGACGAAATCGTCAAGAAAGTAGGCGAGGAAGCGGTGGAGATTATCCTGGCCACCAAAGGGCAGGGCAACGAACGGCTGGTGGAAGAAACGGCCGATTTGCTCTATCATCTGCTTGTCCTCCTGGTTTCCCGCGACCTAACCCTGGACGATGTGCGCGCCGAGTTGGCCCGCCGCCACAAGTAAGAGATGCGGGGATTGGGAGATTTGGGGATAAAAATCCCCTAATCCCCCAATCCCCGCCATCAAGGAAATCAACAATGGGTTTGGAGATTGAACGTAAGTTTTTGGTTCGCAACGATAGCTGGCGGACGGTTGAAGGGACGCCGTTCCGGCAGGGCTATCTGAACAGCAATTTGCACCGCGTCGTCCGCGTGCGCACGATGGGCAAGCAGGCCGTTTTGACCGTCAAAGGACTCAATACCGGCGCAGTCCGCCGCGAATTTGAGTATGAAATCCCCCTTGATGACGCCAACGCCATTTTGGATGATTTGTGTGAACGGCCGTTAATCGAAAAAACGCGCTATCTCATCGAATTTGCCGGGCATACCTGGGAGGTTGATGAATTTTTCGGCGACAATGCGGGATTGGTCGTGGCCGAGCTCGAACTGCAAGCCGAATATGAATATTTTGAGAAACCGGATTGGCTGGGGGAAGAAGTGACCGATGATCCGCGGTATTTTAACTCGAATTTGGTGTTACGGCCGTACACGACCTGGTAAAGGGTACACGAACAAGTTGTCAATTAATTCACCGGCGGGCCAAGGTGGCACTGCCTACGACAGTGCAGAGGAGCCTCCCAAGCCCCGACCTTAAACAAGCCCCCCTGGTAAAAAAACGACGCTTTCCTAAAACAAAAAGCCGCTCGACCGCTTTTTACGCTGTTCCGCTTCCGCCTCATCACGCAAAGCTTGCGCTTTTTCCGCCATCGCATCATCACCCAGCCGGTCAAACAAATCGGCCGCTTTTTCGGCATGGGGAAACACTTTGACCCATTTTTCTTGCTTAAACAAAATCAAGGCATATTTATAATACGTCCAGGCCAGGTTCTTGCCGCTTTTCGTACTGCGTGCCAGCGCCAACGCCTTATCAGCATACCGTATCGCCTGCCATTTTTTCCCCTGATCTGTGTAAGCCAGCCCCAAATTAGCCAATGTCGTCAATTCAGCGGCACTGTCGCCCTGCGCCTGGGCCAAATCCAGCGCTTCCTTGTACAAATCAACCGCCTGATCCAATTCCAGCCGGATGCGGCACATATCGCCCAAACGATTCAATCCATGACCAATCGCCTGGGGCAGTTCCATTTCCCGCGCCTGGGCCAAATACAACTCAAACATTTCAATGGCCGGTTTGTTCTGTTTTGTCCGGTCGTACAAATCGCCCAGCCGGGCAAACATTTCCAGCTCAGCTTCCCTGTCCGCTTTCTGCTGCGAAATGATCAGATGCTGCTTGAAATAATTAATCGTACGCCGCAAATCCCCCCAGCTTTCGTAAGCAACTCCTAATTTATACAAAGCACGTTGTTCCGCATCCTCATCTTTCATGTCCTGAGTCAGCGCAAACATACGACGATACAAACTGGCAGCGTGCATATAGTCGCCCAACTGTTGATAGGAATCGGCCACCGTCTCGAAGCTTCTCATCTCGCTGGTTTTATCGCCAACTTCCTGGGCGATAGCTAGCATGGCTTCGTAATGATCACGAGCATCGCCAAACTGCTTCATCTCAACATAAATATCACCTAAACGGTTCAGGTTGTGCAGCTCCTGGCGGCGATCATTGCTTTCTTGCGAAATAGTCAGCGCCAGATTGTATAATTCTATGGCGCGATCTGGTTTACCCGTCTTGTGATATAAATCACCTAAGCTGCCAAGCGCCACCCCTTCACCAATCCGATCACCCATTTCCCTGGCAATTTCCAACGACTGGCGAAAAAGTGCGGCCGCTTCTTTCACGTCATTTGAATCCAGGTAAACGCGTCCCATGCCATTGAGGATGCTCCGTACACGGGCGCGATCGCCAATTTCACGGGAAATCGTCAATGATTTTTTGAACAAGCTGACAGCCTGCGGCACATCGCCATATTCGCGATAGGTTTCGCCGAGACTGTACAGCGCAACGGCTTCCTTGAACTGGTCGCTTAATTTGCGGGCAATGGCCAATTCTCGCTCATGCAGCCGAATGGCTTCTTCTTGTTTGCCCAAACGACGATAAGCCCGCCCCAGGTTGCCCAATGCCCGGCATTCTTCAGTTTGATCATCTAATTTGTGGGCAATAGACAAATGTTCTTCAAAAAATTCCAGGGCACGATCGACATAGCCCATAGCCACGTAAGCCTGGCCTAAATTGCTTAACCCCACCCCTTCTAATTTTGCCGACTCTTCAGCCCGCCCTACACCAACGGCTTGCTCAAAGTACATGACAGCCACACTCAGTTTGCCGATGTCCAGGTAGGAAAGGCCCATCATGTTGTAGGATTCACCAGCAGCGATCCTGTCTTCTCTGGTGATATCGGTTCTGACTTGGGCAAGGGGGGCTTCTTTGCCGGACACGGCCGTATACGCACCAGCCACCGCCACTTCCACATCCTGCCAATTACGGAAACGACGTTCCCGTTCCGGCGCCAGCATCGCCTGTAAAATCGTAACAACCTCTTTCGGCATCGAAGCGGGTGGCGGTTTAATGCGGCCCGACAAATGAATCTCACGCAGCTCATCTTGTGTTTCCCCCTCGGCCGCCACATTACCGGTTATCAACTCATACAAAATACAACCCAGGGCATAAATATCGGCTCGTTCATCTAACGGCTCATGAAGCCACTGTTCCGGCGGCATATACAGAGGCGTCCCCACCACACCCTGCGTCACCTGGGTGCGCTGCCGGTTTTCACCGGCTGGCGAGTTTAATCCTAGCTGTTCACTCACGCCGGAAATCGTGCTGGCCAGACCAAAGTCAGTCACTTTAGCAATGCCATCGTAGCCAATCAGGATGTTTTCCGGTTTTAGATCACGGTGGATCAGTCCCGGAATTTTGTTGACAGCATATTTCATGCCCCGGGCAACTTGCAAAGTAAACAGGAGGGATTGATCCAGTGGCAGTGGCTGACCGGGGTATAACCAGGACCGCAGCGACGGTCCACCTTTCCCTTTCGGCTCAACCACCCATTCTAAAACAAGATATACTTCACGGCCGTCCCCAATCCGTTCCACACGATGCGCCCGCACAATATGCGGATGGGAACCAAGCTCAACCCACATCGTCCCTTCCCGCAGGAACAAGTCGCGGGCCAATCGATGCGAAAGGAACTCAGGCTTAAACGTCTTTAACGCAACCGCTTGATTCGTTGCATGATCCCGACACAGATAAACAATCCCCATCCCCCCGGTCAACGTCGTTACAACTTCATAACGACCGGCAATGCGCAGGGGAGCGGTCGGTCCCGGAGCGATGGTTGGTTCAGGTATTTGTTCACTGTTTTGTTTCGATTGATCTTGCATTCATCTCATCCAAAATGGTGATTAATACTTTATCAGTGAGATTCTTGCATGGTGTACAAGGATTTTTCGACACGAATTTCACGAATTACACTAATTTTTTCTTCATTCGTGA
>JBNKZT010000020.1:0-31593 GCA_050301775.1 Promineifilaceae bacterium (SeqCode) | reverse complement strand
CGGAGGGTGATGTGTCTTACTCATTGTTTTCAACTGGACGGAACGCCATTCTCAAGTGCGATCCACTTGGGAGGCGAACGGCCATCGTCTAAAAAGATATGTGTTATCTGATGTTTAGAAAAGCCGTTACTAAAAATTTGCACGCATCTTATCGCTCATAAAATGGGAGGCAAATGTTGGATGGGCGAACTGCAAAAGGCGCGAAGATTGTAACGAGTAATTTCTGGCTTGCCAAATAGGCCTGTCGGCCTGTGGTTTTTACGGGAATCTGCAAATGATTTATGTAATATTGTACAAAACGTAACAATGTTGACTCGATGTAGAAAAGGCTTTATCCTAATTTAGAATTAAAATTCCCCGCAAAATTAATTTTTATGTTGAGTACAAGCGAAAAGTGTAAAGATACGTCGTTACAAGAACAGCCTTTGTTGTTCAGGTAGTGGTTGGAAAAGTTCTTGTAACTGATTTGTAAAGCTATTCCCATTAATAACTCGGTAATCCATATTCATGTAAGGAAAGGTAAGGTCTTACTTCTTAATTCTATGTCTTTCCTGGTAAAAGCCGGTTATTTGTAGAGAACATTATCACCCCATTCCGGAAAAATATTTCAGATTTCCTGGCAATCAAGGAGTGTTTAAAGCTGTGGCTGCATAGAAACAGTGTAGGCTTCCTTGAGTTGGTTGCTTGTGCCGACTCGGTCATTCAACATTTGCAACCAATTTGCTTTCCAAAGAACAACAAAACTTATTCTGTATTGGCTTGCCAATCTATATTTTTAAGTAAGGAGTATAACTGATGAGTGAACCTTTTTTAGCTGAAATCACGATTGTGGGGTTTAATTTCGCCCCGCGCGGCTATGCATTTTGCGATGGGCAATTACTGCCCATCAATCAAAATCAGTCGCTATATTCACTGTTGGGTACGACGTATGGCGGAGACGGCCGTACCACCTTCGCCTTGCCCGATTTACGCAGCCGCGCGCCCATCCACAAGGGCAACGGCGGTGGCTCAACCTATTCGCTGGGTCAAAAGGGAGGCGAGGAAACACACACGCTGGCTGCCGGCGAAATGCCGTCGCACACGCATGTTATTCAAGGGTCGGCCGACACTGCCACCCAATCCGATCCGACCGGCAACGTGCTGGCACAGTCAACCCAACTTTATCGTCAATCGACAAATTTAGTTGACATGATAAGCGGCACAATGACCAATCAGGGCGGCGGGCAAGCCCATGACAATATGCAGCCCTATCTGGCCGTTAACTTTTGCATCGCGTTACAGGGTCTATTCCCGTCGCGCAACTAAGGAGGAATCATGTCTGAACCATTTGTTGGTGAAATTAGAATGTTTGCCGGTAATTTTGCTCCACAAGGCTGGGCCTTCTGTGATGGGCAATTGCTGGCTATTAATCAAAACGATGCCTTGTTTTCCCTGTTTGGCACGATTTATGGCGGCGACGGCCGTACCACATTCGGTCTGCCGGACCTGCGCGGCCGGGTTCCTATTCATGCCGGCCAAGGACCGGGGCTTTCAGAACGTAGACTGGGTTCAAAGGGCGGCGCTGAAAAGGTAACGCTCACAACAAATCAACTGCCGTCCCATACTCATGCGGTCAAAGGCACGAATGATATAGCCGACGCCGCTGACCCGACGAATGCCGTACCAGCCCAATCGACCACGGTAGACCTCTATGCCCCGGTTGCGCCGACGGTAGATTTTAATCCAGCGGCTGTGCCCAATGTCGGCGGCAGCCAATCACATACCAACGTGATGCCATTCTTATGTGTCAACTTTATTGTTGCCTTATTTGGCGTCTACCCGTCACGTCAATAAGGAGAATATGATGTCTGAACCATTTATTGCCGAAATACGAATTTTTGCCGGTAATTTCGCTCCGCGTGGCTGGGCGTTTTGCGACGGGCAGTTGCTGCCGATTGCCCAGAATACCGCTTTGTTTTCTCTGATTGGGACAACATATGGCGGCGACGGCCGTACCACCACCGCCTTGCCTAATCTACAGGGCCGCGCGCCCATGCACCCTGGAAATGGGCCTGGTCTGACCAGCCGCCGGTTAGGTCAAAATGGCGGCACAGAAACGGTAACTTTAACCGAAGCGCAAATGCCTGCCCATAACCACACCCTCCGCGGGACTGTCAGCCGGGGCGGTTCCAGCCAACCGCAGGGCAATACGTTCAATCGTTCTGTGGGTGAAATGGCCTACAACACGGCCAATAACTTAAAAGGAATGTCATCAGCGATGGCCGCCAATAACGGCGGCAGCCAATCACATAATAACTTGCAACCCTTCCTGGCCCTCAACTTTATCATCGCCTTACAAGGTCTTTATCCCTCGCGGAGTTAAGGCAGCTAATACAGATGGCTCGATATAAAGGTATGTGTCCGGCTTTGTATCGAGCCATTTTCCAATAAGCGCTCTATGTCATTCGCTCAATTACAAGCTGCCACAACCTGTTTGCTGCATACAGATGATGAAACGGCCGTTCACTCAGCCCTAAACACCATCCACGCCATTTGTTCAGAAATTACCACTGTGCGCGGCAATGTTCTGGAAAAACAGCACGATCAGGATACATTTCTGAATGGCGGCGTGGCCATATCGCCGCATCTGGCAGCGCGATGCCTTTTTGATCCTGTCCGCACCGTCCAGTTTCTTCGAGGCATCCACGCCGGCATACAAGAGGCAATGCGACGCTTTCCCGATGAACAGATTCACATCATTTATGCCGGATGCGGTCCATACGCCACTTTGCTGCTGCCGCTTACCACTCAGTTCACATCCGAACAGATTCAATTAACCTTAATTGACATTAACCAACCGTCCATTGACGGCGTACAGCGCCTCATCAAGGCGCTGGGCCTCGGCGACTATATTTACGCTTGTGTCCAGGCAAATGCCATCACCTACCGGCACCCGCCGGGAATTCCGCTGCACATGGTCGTCAGCGAAACCATGCAAGCCGGTCTGGCACGGGAACCGCAAGTAGCCATCATGCGTAACTTCCTCTCCCAAATAAAGGTAAATGGTATTTTTATTCCTGAGAATATTGTGGTGGAGGCCTGTTTAAGTAATTCGGAACTCGAAGATATCGGCCTATTGATGCATCGTGACGAATTTGGCTATCCTGTTGGCCGGAAAAAACAGACGCTTATCAATCGTGTCCCCCTGGGCCGTATTATCACGCTGAATGCCACCACGGCACGCGCCGAGGCGATTGGCTCTGAGTGGGCGGCAATTCCTCTGGCAACAATTGATATTCCGCCGCGGAACAAACAATTCGACCAGTTCTTGCTGCTGACGACAGTGACCGTGTTCGGTTCGTATGGCTTTGGACCCTATGAATGTGAATTGAGCTTTCCGCTGCGTCTTCACGATCTGGACCAAATTGCCAGCGGACAAAAAGTTCACTTTTCCTATGTATTTGACCGCAAACCGGGTCTTCAGCATCAACTATCAGATTTGATTTAATTTTATGGAACAAAACATTACCTTTCGTCCTATTACACCGGCTGATGAACCATTTCTTTACCGTTTATACGCCAGCACAAGAGAAGATGAATTATCTGTCTTGCCCTGGAGCGCGGCGGAAAAGGAAGTATTTCTAACAATGCAGTTTAATGCCCAGCACAAGTTTTACCAGGAACAGTTTAAGCGGGCTGATTTTGACCTGGTTCTTTGCAATGGCGAACCGATAGGCCGGCTCTATTTAGATTGCCGCAAAGATGAATTTCGTATTATTGACATCGCCTTGCTACCGGAACACCGTCGTCGCGGTATTGGATCCAGGTTGTTAAAAAAGATATTGGCCGATGCGAAAACGGCCGTTCTCCCCGTCCGCATCCACGTCGAACACAACAATCCGGCCCTGAATCTCTACCACCGCCTTGGTTTTCGCCAGATTGGAGATGAGGGCGTTTACCTTTTGATGGAGTGTCCCCCCGATGCCAGATAAAATGAATCAGCAGATAAACGGAATAGCCCAGGGCATTATTGGCGCCATCAAGCCCGCTGCCCATTTCAAACCACCCGCTTACTGGCTGCTTTGTGATGATTCTGAGCAAGCAAGGTTGGCCGCATCGGGCCAATGGGACGAATTGAAGCAGATGCAAGATACCTTAATTGGGGGGCGGCGAACCTGATCCCCACGCATTCATAGGAATTGAAAAAATGCTCGACACATTAAAAAGTAAAGACTTTGCCAAATACCTTAACCAAAAATTCCAGGTGCAAACTGAATTACCTGACCCAATCGAGTTTATATTAACCGAGGTCAACAAACTCGGTTCTAAAAGAAAGAAGGGCGAAAAAGGGAAACGGCCGTTCTCAGTTATCTTCCGTGGTCCGGCCGAGCCAGTCTTGCCACAGCGAATCTATCAAGTAAGCCATGAACAATTGGGCACACTTGATCTTTTCCTGGTGCCGGTTGGACAGGGCAAGAAGGGCGTACAGTATGAAGCATTATTCACCTAACGGGTGATCATTTTGCTTCGTCGCTTAATTTTTGGTATTTGTAAGAATAAATTAAGAGAAATAGCAAGAACCTCATTGTATTGTTACCAAGTGGCATAAAGTCACTATCCTTCAATTTTGCACCGCTCATAGTAATCATTATTAAACAAACGAATCATTGTTAAGGTTGCTCCAAGAAATAAAATACCCGGTATTGCCGAAAACAACCGCAAGCCAATCCCCGAAGTAAATCCGATTCCGGGTAATTATTTTTGGGGATTGGCCTAAGCTGAATAAATTGGTCTCCTGAGGAGTCGGCCAATCTGTCCGCGATAAAAGGAGATTCACGTGAACAAATTGTCATTCCCTCGATCGAGTCAGGTAATCCACAAGTTCTTGGCAAAAGGTAAAGTTTCAGTCTTACCGCTACTTTTACTTATTTTTGCTATTACGGCCGTTCCCCTCACCTTCTCAATCCCCATCCTCACAGCCACCAAAAGCGATCAATTGATCGTTGATAACGATGCAGATAACGTTGCTGACCCCGGCGACACGATTCGGTATACAAATATAATCACCAACAGCGGCTCCACAGATACCGGCGGCGCTGCTTTCATGGATACCATCGATCCCAATACCACACTGGTGGCCGGCAGTCTGAAAACAACGCCCATTGCCCGCAATGACCAATATACTTCACTAGGTAATGTGGGTATCAGCGTCCCTGCCGGCAGCGGCGTGCTGGTCAACGACAATGATCCCGACGGCGGTTCCGTGTCCGTCATCCCCGCTGCTGGGGGGACCGCCAATGGCGGCGCCTTTGCCATAGGGTCCGACGGCGCTTTTTCTTATCTGCCCCCAACCGGCTTCGAAGGCATAGACAGCTTCAACTATTTAATCCAAGATAACGACGGCAATCAGGACCCGGCCACGGTTTTTGTCGTGGTTACGGAAATGATCTGGTTTATTGACAATTCCGCCGCGTCCCCAGGTGGCGGCGGGATCACCACGCCTTTCAACAGCATCAGCGCTTTTAACGCCGTCCAAACCGGCACCGCGCCCGGTGCTAAAGACGGCGATATTATCTTCCTCCACAGCGGCACCGGGAATTACACGAACGGCATTGTGCTGCGCAACGGGCAGAGCCTCATCGGCCAGGGAGCAACAGCCTCCATTGCCTCCATTGCCGGCCTTACTGTGCCTTCCCACAGCAACGCCCTGCCCGGCACTGGCGGTACCCGTCCCGTGATCACCAACAGCGGCGACACCGGCATCACATTGGGCAGCAGCAACCTGATTCGGGGCCTCAATGTCGGTAACACCACAGTCGGACTCTCAAACAACAGCGGCCCTGTCGGTACGCTAACAATAAACGAAGTGTCAATTGATGGTTCTACAGACCGTAATGTCTTGATTGCCAATAATATCGGCACTGCTACCATCAATGTCAGCAACGCCTCCTTTAACACTGCCGGACAAGTCGGCTTCGACATACTGGGTTCCGGTACGGACGATATAACTTTAAGCGTTACCAGCAGCAGCTTCTACCGCAACAATTCAGTGCAACTCAAGGCTCTGGCCGAGGACAGCAGCACGATTGATGCCACCATTACCGGCGGCAACACCTTTGAAGGCAATCCCGCTGTCGCCGGCAATGTGGGGGTTGACCTGGACGCAGTTGATGCGGGAACCCTCACCTTTAACGTTTCCAATACCACCTTCCAACCCTTCCGCAGTCATGCCATCAACATCTTCACCTCCGGCGGCGGCACCGCATCCGGGCGCGTGAACGGGAACACCATTCTTGGCTCCAGCCTCGGCGCGGGCATTCGCGTTGTGTCCCAGGTGACAGATTTCAACGGCTTTAACCCCAGCATCACCATCCAGATCAATGGCAACACGATCAGCGGTGTGCAGGGTGCCGGGCTGGCCGGGATTCACATTGATGCCCGCGACGGCACCAGCGGTCGCACCGGTGCAGCCAACATTGATGCCGCAGTTACCAACAATAACGTGACCACCACGAATGCCGATGCCGCCATTCAGGTTTACCTCTCCGACCTGAACGCCGCCTCAACGCCCCAGAATCGCGTCTGTCTCAACGCCACCGGCAATGCCACGCAAGCCAATGGCGGCACTTTTGGCGAAACTGACTTCTTCTTTGGCAACGATGCCATCAGCGGTTCCAATTCGGGAGTTGGGATCATGCAGGGGTTTACTACCAGTGTGAGCAACACCTGGTTTAATGTGAACAGCAACACCAGCACCACGACCCCTACGCCGTTCGCGGATAGTCTAGGTCCCATCAGCGGTGGTACGTGTGCCACGGTAGCGGCTTTGCTCGACAGCCCGGCAGTCGTGGTTGAAGCGGCCGATACGCACAGTGACATTTGGGCCTTTTTAGACAAGCTTAGCGCGATGCGTGCCGCTGTGTATCAAACAGAATCGGCCGTGGCGGCTGTCCATGATGACGGCAGCGATGATGTGGCTGTTATCATCCCGGCCAACCGCGGCAAAGAAAACATTGCCGCCAAACCGGCCCCGGCCCCGGCCATGTCCGGCGAATCTATCAACCTGTCGCTGGGCGACTTGAACCCAGGTCAGGTGGTCGTCATTACATTTGATGTCACTGTTGACGCCACGATTCCAGCAAATGTGACTCAGGTTTGTAACCAGGGATTGTTCACAAGTGACAACCACGTTGATTTGCTCACCGATGACACGAGTATAGGAGGGAGCATTGATCCAACCTGTACGGCCGTTGACGTTGTCGTTAATGTCGCTCCGGTCAATACTGTGCCGGGCGCACAGACGGTCAATGAGGACACCGCACTGGCGATCAACACGATCAGCGTGACCGACAGCGACGGCAACCTCGCGACCACCCAGATCTCAGTCAACAATGGCACGGTGCTAGTGACGCTGCAAGGCTCGGCCACCATCAGCGCCGGGGCCAACGGCTCGAACACGCTCACGATCGCGGGCAGCGAGACCGACATCAACGCCACGCTGGCCACGCTCGCCTACCAGGGCAATCTCAACTTCAACGGCAGCGACGTTCTCACCGTCATCTCAACCGACAGCGCCGGCACCCCGCTCTCCGATACCGACACGGTAGCGATCACAGTCAACCCGGCCAACGACGCGCCGGCCGCCAATAATGACAGCTACAGCACCAACGAAGACACAGCACTGGTTGAAGCCACCGTTGGGCCATTGGGGGATGGTGTGCTGGCAAATGATACGGATGCGGATGGGGATGGGTTAACGGCCGTTCTTGACACCGGCACCAGCAATGGTGTGCTTGTCTTCAACAGTGACGGCTCCTTCACCTACACCCCAACCGCTAACACCTGCGGCGCTGACAGCTTCACCTACCAAGCCAATGACGGCACGGCTGATTCCAATATTGCTACCGTTGACATCAACGTGATCTGCGTTAATGATGCGCCTGTGGCCAATAACGACAGCTACAGCACGAATGAAGGCACTGCCCTGATTGAAGCAACGGTTGGCCCGTTGGGTGATGGCGTGTTGGCAAACGATACCGATGCAGACAGCGATCTGTTAACGGCCGTACTCGACAGCGGTACCAGCAATGGCGTACTTGTTTTCAACAGCGACGGCTCCTTCACCTACACCCCAATGGCTAATTTCTGCGGCGCAGACAGCTTTACTTATCATGCTAATGATGGCACGGCCGATTCCAATATCGCCATGGTTGATATTGATGTGGTCTGCGTCAACGATGCCCCTGTAATCGACGACGGCGACCTAAACTTGGACAACGCCACGATTGACGAGAATGACAGCGTTAATCTAACCGGCAGCTTCAGCGACCCCGACAGCGGTGACAGCCATACGGTCACCATCAACTGGGGTGACGGCAGCAGTGACACCGTCATTAATTCTAGCAGCGGTGCGCGCAGTTTCAGCGCCACGCATCAGTATCTGGACGACAACCCCACCGGCACGGCCGTTGACAGCAACACCATCACCGTCACAGTGGAAGATGCCGCCGCTGCCAGCGACACGGCCAGCGCCAGCATCACCGTGAACAATGTAGCGCCTGCAATCGGCCTGATTCAGGCTCCAGTAGAGCCGGTGAGTATCAACGACCAGCCTATCAGCTTTACGGCCGTTTTTACCGAGCCCGGCACAGTGGACACACATACGGCCGTTTGGACCTGGGGTGATGGTAATACCGATCCTGGTGGCATCAGTGGGAACACCGCCTCTGGCGACCATACCTACACTGACGCCGGCGTCTACACTGTCGGCCTCACAGTCACCGATGATGACACCGGCACTGCCCAGTCGATTTTCGAGTTTGTTGTCGTCTACGATCCGGCAAGCGGCTTTGTCACAGGCGGCGGCTGGATTGACTCGCCCGCGGGCGCTTACGTCCCGGATCCATTCCTTACCGGTCGAGCCAATTTCGGCTTCGTGGCCAAGTACCAGAAGGGCCAATCTATACCCAATGGTTCAACAGAATTCCAGTTCCAGGTTGCTGATCTGAACTTCCACTCAAGCAGCTATGACTGGCTGGTAATTGCCGGGCACAAGGCAATGTTCAAGGGTATTGGGACTATCAACGGCAGCGGCAACTATGGCTTCCTGATCTCCGCCATAGATGCGGTCCTGACACCCAGTACAGATGTGGATTTGTTCCGCATCAAGATTTGGGATAATGATAATAATGATGCCGTCATCTATGACAACCAGATCGCCTGTTCAGATACAGGAGAGAGTGCTGATCCCTGTACGGCTATCGGTGGTGGATCCATCAAAATTCACAAAGGTAAAGGCAGCGGTAAGTAAAAACATGCCGTCTAGTGGAAAAGAGGATCTAATTCGGGACTCTCTCTAGACTTTGGCATTTTATAGAAGCCTTCTGCAGCAGCAGGAGGCTTTTTTACTTTCTTCAATCGCATCTCTCAGAAAATCAAACAACCGGCCAAGCCCGCCATTGTCACCCTTGGCAATGGCACTTTTCCTGATTTGACTCGCAGGTGCAAAACCTATACACCTTGAGCTTACCCAAAATCGCTTAGACCGTTATTCGTTTAGCCGCTGCCTACTTCCCACCATTTGCTAAATCTGGCATACTATAAGCGGTGAACGTGGAGGTAAGCGGTGGATGCAGTGGATGGTATTTCTCTGATATACTGAACAAAGCCATAAACTGACACTTTGCTATAGGAGATTGGAGACTGGAGATTTATCGGTGTCCAGTCTCAAAGAAAATGCCAGTTTATGCCCTTCGTGGGGATAAACGAACTGTGAGCTAGCAGGCTGTCGGCCTGAATTCACTCCAGGACCGGATGCGGTTCAGTTTATGCTCTCCACCATCGGCTGTAGATCAAACTTATCCATCGGGCTTTTAAGGATAACTTCCATATCGGGAATGCTGATAATTTCGTGCGTGGGCAGCTCTATACTGCATAACACAATACGCGAGTCCAGCCAGGTGGGAACGGGGCAGGAGTGATAGGCAAAAGGTAGTTTAAGGACACGAATGGCCGGATCGACCAGAAAACCAACCAGGTCGTTCAAGCCCGCAGCCCGCACAATCATCAACCGGGAACGGCCGTTACTCCCTACCCGTACCGGCAAACCCATCCGCCGCGCCAGGTCAATAACCGTTACCGGCTGGTTGCGCCAGTTGGCCAGCCCCAACACAAAATCCGGCGCTCCGGGAACCGCCAACAGAGGCAGTGGCTCCAAAATTTCCGGCACCTGCGATACGCTCAAAACCCAGGCCAGCGGCGTATCACCCGCCAGAATGTCCGGCAGTTTGAAGACCACGACCCGCCCCTGCTGGGTTGTTGAGGACGCTGTGGCCGGCGGCATGGTGGAACGCAGCCTGGACTGCGGCTGTATGGTCTGGCTGACAGCCGGCACGACCACCGGCGGCGCATCGGGGTGCAAACATTCCACCGACAACAGCAGCAGCAGTTCACCCCCCTGGCGGATTACCCGATCAAAATACGGCCGTTCCAGATTCAACGCCAAATCGGGCAGCAGGTAGATGGCATCCGTCATCACCGTCAACACTTGCGATACCCGATCAACCAGCAGCCCCCAGATGTGCTGAGGGTCGTTGAGGACGATAACCCGCTGCGAAGCGGTAGCGGGAACGGCCGTTTCCCCCAATCGTTCTGCCAGAGACCAGACCGGGACCGTCACGTCGCCCAGCGCCAGCGAGCCAATCTGCCCGGCCTCGCCCGCCTCGCGGCGCAGGTTGTCTACCCGCTGAATATTCCGCACCCGGTTCATATCCAGGGCATATACCTGTGTTCCCGCCCAACAGCGAATGAATCGTAAGCCATGGTTGTTTGTCATCGTTAAACCTCTTAAGGCCTGACGATGAAATAAAATACGGAATTGCATCGTCAGTTTGAAGGAGCGGTAAGGAAACGACTTCGTCGTCTTATTAAATTTCCGCTCCTAAGAAGAATGAATTGTCAAGGATGAACCAGTCAGTTCACCAGCATCTCGGCGATTTGCGGCGGTGGGGCAACATAATCCACCACCCCTTTCTCAATCGCCCGCTGCGGCATCCCGTTCACCACACACGTCGCCTCATCCTGTACATACGTCTTGCCGCCTTTGGCATGAATCGCCACCAGCCCCAACGAACCGTCATCGCCCATGCCCGTCAGCACCACGCCGCGGGTTCGCGCCCCATACACCTGGGCGACCGCCTGCATCGTCACGTCAATCGAGGGGCGGTGGCCTTTGATTTTGGGTCCCTGATTGAGGATCACCCGCGAATCTGGCCCAATCAGCAAATGGTAATCGCCCGGCGCAATTAACACCTGTCCGGGGATGAGTTTATCGCCCGGCCGCGCTTCTTTCACCTTCAGCGGCACGCTCCGATCGAGCTGCGTTGCCAGCACGGGAGTAAAGGACGCCGGAATGTGCTGCACCACGATGATGGCGGCCGGGAAGTTAGCCGGAATGCGGCTTAACAATTCGCGCACGGCCACCGGACCGCCGGTAGATGCGCCAATCACCACCACCCCGCCCGGCAGGTACGGCAAGGTTTGCTCCAGCGCCGGGCGCGGTTCCGGCTGTTCGCGGACAGGCAGCCCCAGTCCGGCAGGTAACGGCCGTTTCTCGCCAATCTGGAACGGCCGTAACGAACGGACCACCTTAATCTTGGCCGCCGCCCGCGCTTTCGACAAAATCTCCAGCCGCAGCGCCTCCGGTTCCGTATCCACCCCTGGCGTATACTTCAAAATAAAATCAACCGCTCCCGCCTCCAAGGCCTGCAGCGTAATCTGCGCCGCCTTCCGGCTGACCCCGCTAATCATCACTACCGGCGTCGGCTGGGCTACCATGATTTGCTGCAAAGCTGCCAACCCGTCCATTTGGGGCATTTCCAGGTCCAGCGTGACCACGTCCGGCTTCAATTCCGTCACCAGTTCAATCGCCCGCAGCCCATTCAACGCCGTCCCCACCACCTCAAAATCGGGCGAGGATTGCAGATGACTGGTCAACAGCCGGCAAACAAACGGTGAGTCGTCAACGACAAGGACGCGAATAGCCATGATACATCGAGAGCAAGGCCAGGCCGGTTTTCACAAACTGGCCAGGCCTATGCACTTAACTTCAAACCTTTTTCCACTCCGTCGCGCCTCTTTCCCGGCTTTGCTGGCCGAGGCGGCGGACGATATTTAGCAGGACTTCATCTTGATATGGTTTCACCATATATTCGGCCACGCCCAGATCGAGCGCCTTTTGTCGGTGTTTGTCTCCGGCTCGTGAAGTCAGCATCACAATCGGAATCTGCTGGTATTGTTGGTGCGACTGCAACGTCGCCGCCAGCTCGTACCCGTCCATGCGGGGCATTTCAATATCCAGCAGCATCACGTCCGGCAGCTGCACCGCGTTCTGGATGTAACCCAGCGCTTCCAGGCCATCTTTGGCCGTTACCGGCTGCCAGCCGGCGCTTTTGATGAGGTTGGAAACCACGCGCCGCACACTGACCGAATCATCCACAATCAGCACCGACAGCGGTTTGCGGCCTTTTTCGGCGGCTGTGCCCACAGGCGTCCAACTGCGTCGTTCCATCTTTTCAGGCGATGAGACCATCTCTGCCGGATTGAGGATCAGCACGATACGGCCGTCGCCCATCAGCGTTGCTCCCGTTACGGCATGGATGTGGCGCAAATGGTTGCCCAGCGTCTTGACCACAATTTCCCGCCCTTCCACAATCTCATCTACCACCAGCGCCACCTGGCTGGCCCCTGTTTCCAGGATCAGAATCGGTGGGCGCGGCAGCGGGTCTTCGTTCGTCGGCGGCAAATGGAGCACATCGGCCAGATTCAGAAGCGGATACACTTTGCCCCCCACCCGAATCACTTCATCCTGGCCTATCTGTTCAAACTCCGCCCGGTCTACTCGTAAAATCTGGGAAACGGCCGCTAACGGCACCGCATACGTTTCATGATTGGCCGCTACCAAAAGCGCCCGTGTCACCGCCAACGTCATTGGCAGACGGATCGTAAACGTCGTTCCCTGCCCTGGCTGCGATGTCACAGTGATGGTTCCATTCAGTTTGTGGACACTGTTACGCAAAATGTCCAGCCCCACGCCCCGTCCCGAAACCTCGCTAATCGTTTCGGCCGTGCTAAAACCGGGGGTAAAAATCAGCGAATACAACTCATCATCCGTCAGGTGCGGCGCTTCCGCTTCGGATACATACCCACCGCTGACCGCCTTGGCCCGCAAAAGCTGTGGTTCCAGCCCGGCCCCGTCGTCGCGTACTTCCAACACGATTTGATTGCCCTGATAATAAGCCTTCAACTGGATTTGACCTCGTTCCGGCTTGCCCGTCACTTGCCGCAAAGCGGGCGGCTCAATGCCATGATCCACCGCATTACGCAGCACGTGGAGCAGCGGGTCGGCCATCTCCTCCAGCACTTTCTTGTCCAGTTCAATCATCTCGCCGGTAATAACCAGATCAACTTGTTTATCCTGTTTCTGCGAGACCACCCGCACCGCCCGGTACAGCCGGGTAGCGATGGTCGCCAGCGGCACCATGCGGGTGCGCATCAGTTTGTCCTGAATTTCACTGGACAACCGCCCCTGCCGGTTTAACACGCCATCGAAATCGCCAATCAGGTGGCGCAGTTCGTTGCCGATGGTGCGTAAATCGCTGGTGGTTTCGGTTAATTCGCGGGAAAGCAGATGAAATTCGGTGTAGCGATCCATCTGCAAAGCGTCAAATTCATTGGAGATCACCTGGCCGACCTGGTTGTCGTCCAGGTTGAGGCCGCTGTTGGCCGATGCACCGAGCAGCGTCCACTGCCCACCGCCCAGAGCGGTGACTTCGTACTGTGTTTCCAGTTTGTGCGATACCTGACGCAGGCGTTCAAAGCTGTGCCACAACTCATCCACCACCCGCACCATGCTGCCCATGTGTTGTTCAAAAGTGGTGCGGGTGATTACCAGTTCGCTAACGGAGCGGACGAGTTCGTCCAGCCGTTCCAGGGGCACACGCACGACTTCGCCGGGTTTGCTGGGCTGGGTGGCAATGAGTTCCGTCTTGGCTTTGGCTTCCGCTTCGGCCAATCGGGGGGCCAGTTCGGCCAGGTCAATGGTTGGCTCCTCGCCCAGCGGGGCCAAGACGGCCGTAGCCGCCGGGCCTGGTTCTTGCTGGCCAAGCCAGCTATCGTACTGGCTGTACAGGTCGGCCAGCAGGACGCGAGTCTCGCCAGAATCCCGGTTGCCAGACAGCATCCCTTCCAGCACGTCGGCCGAGCTGAACAGGCAGGTGACAATGTCCGGGATAAAAGCGATCTGGCCGTCGTACAGCCGGTCGAGTAAATCTTCCATGCGGTGGGCCAGCCGGGAAACGGAATGAAAGCCAACGGTTCCGGCGCCGCCTTTGATGGTGTGGATGGCCCGGCGCACTTCCTGAACGAGTTCGGTTTGGGAAGGGTCTTGATCCAGGCTGGCCAGTTGACGGCCGATATGCTGCATATGGTCTTCGGCTTCTACGAGGAAGGCGTCGAGCAGTTCGGGGGAGATGTCGTCCTGTACCGGTTCGGCGGGGGCCGAAATGGGGGCAGGGCGGGCCGCCGGTTTGGCGGACGGCACTGGGGGGGCGGGTTCAATCTGGGCCAGAGTGGCGGCAATAGCTAAGTCATCATCGTCTTCCGGCAGTCCCCGCAGGCGGCGTTGGGCCAGGGTAACGGCCGTTACTAATGATTGTTCCTGCACCTTCCCGCCCAGGACGCCATCCAGGTAGGTTTCGATGGCATCAAGCGCCTGGTGGAGAAACTGTACGGCCGTTTCTTCCAGCTTAATGTTTCCTGCCCCAATCTCTTCCAGCACCGCTTCCACCTGGTAGGCAATGTGGCTCAACCCGGCCAACCCCACCATTGAGGAAGCCCCTTTAATCGTGTGGACGTGCCGGTGGGCTACTTCCAACCCATCGATCTGGTTGGCATCCTTTTTGAATGTATCAATCCCTGCGAAAATCGTCGGTAGATAGCTCTTTGCTTCTTCAATAAAACCGACCAACACTTCCCTGTCAACTTTTCTGCTCATGGGAATACTCCTCGTATAACACTACGTTGCAACGGGTTTCTCAAGCAATCCGCTGATAAATTAACGATTCTTCCAGTCGCACTGGTCGAATGGCCGGATGCTTGAACCCAATCAATTCCGCCGGGGCCAGAAACAGGTAGCCGCCCAGGTTAAGGCTGTGGCATAACTGTTTGACAATCATCAGCCGTTCCTCTGCCCGAAAGTAGATCAGCACGTTCTGGCAGAAGATGATGTCTTGTCCTTTGAGCCAGTAGTTTCCGGTATCGGTAAAGTTCAGTTCGCCAAAGTGGACCATCTCGCGGATGTCGGTGGCGACCTCGAAGTAGCTTTCCGGGCCGTCTTGCACCTGCCTCATGTAACGGCGGCGGAAAGTTTCGGGCATGGTGCGGATGTCGTAGGGTTTGTAACGGCCGTTTTTCGCTTTGCGTAAACTCCGTTGACTGATATCCGTACCCCACACATCCAGCCGCCACAGGCGAGAGTCGTGGGCTGGCGCTGTTGACTTAAAGGCCATTGCCAGCGAATATGCTTCCTGCCCGTTGGCACATCCGGCGCTCCAAAACGCCAACTGCCGCCGGTTCTGCTGCCGTCGTTCCGCCAGCAGCGCCGGTAACACATGGTCGCACAGCGCCGCAAAAGAGGGTGCGTGGCGGAAAAAACTGCTTTCGTTGTTAAGTAACAAATCGAGCAAAAGGCCCCACTCTTGTTCTCCCAGCGAGTTGTAGAGCACATAGTGGTAGTAGGCGCTGTACTGCTTAATCTGGTGAACCTGCATCCGTTCCCACAACCGTGCCTGTAAAAAATGGCGGCGGCTGGGGGCAAAATCTAACCCGCATCTCTGGTTCACAAACTCGCGCCATACCTCATAATCGGCTGTAGCCATTTCTGGCCGGGCCAATCCTGTATTTTTAAGTGTGAATGGCGTTACGGAGTCATTGTTGAACATAATCAGTAAACCATTCACTCATCATCGTTGGGCATCTCCCCTAAACAAGGGATTTATCTTCAGGGAGATGCCCATATCCAATCGTCTAGTAGTATCCGTAACCCGAAGTCCGTATACCGTTATCTGGAAATTTCCAGAGGCAAGGCCTTCGGATTACTGAACACGGTCACTAGTTCATCGAATACTGGTGCTGGTCGCCGTCTTCAGGCTGACCGTAGTCACTGCCATTATGTCCGTTGTGACCATTGCTGTGTCCTGGCAGCTTGAACGTGCTGACCGAGCCGCGCAGGTTGTCGGCCAGTACCGCCAGATTGTTGATAGAAACGGCCGCTTGCTTCGTGCCGGCCGCCGTCTGCTGGGTAACACCGGCAATTTCATTCATCGAGCGGGCGATCGTTTCCGAACCGCGCGCCTGCTGTTTGGAGGCCAGCGAGATAGATTGAATCAACTCGCCCAGCCGGTTAGACACCGATTCGATCTCCGTCAGTGCTTGACCGGCTTCATTGGCCAGTTCCGACCCTTCAACCACTTCGTTGGTCATCGTTTCCATCGAAGAAATCGTCTCATACGTTTCGTTCTGAATCGTGCGGATGAGATTATCAATCTGCTTGGTGGCCTCGGTTGACCGTTCCGCCAATCGTTCCACCTCTTCGGCGACCACCGCGAACCCGCGCCCGGCTTCACCGGCCATCGCTGCCTGAATCGAGGCGTTTAGGGCCAGAATGCTGGTACGGTCGGCAATGTCGCCAATCAACTGGACAATCTCGCCGATTTCCTGCGAGCTTTCACCCAGCCGCTTGATGCGTTTAGCTGTTTCCTGCACCTGCTGACGAATGCGGTTCATACCTTCGATGGTGTTGCCTACCGCCTGCGCCCCCTGCCGGGCATTGGCAACCGCCTGCTCGCCGACTGTGGCCGAGAGGGCTGCGTTTTCCGACACTTGCTGGATGGAGACCGCCATTTCGTCAATGGCCGCTGTGGTGTCCACAATCTGCGATGCCTGTTCTTCACTGCCGGAAGCCAGATGTTCGGTGGTAGCCTGCACCTCGTTGGCCGAGGCGCTCACCTGCAATGTGGTCTCCTGTACATCGGCGATGATTGCTCGCAGTTGGAGGATCATCATGTTGAAGGAGTCGGCGATGGCCCCGGTCATGTCGGCCGTGACTTCTGCCTCTACCGTCAGGTCGCGGTCGGCCACACCGGCAATTTCCTCTAGCAGCTTCATAATCGCATCCTGGATTTGCTCGCGTTCTTCGTTGCTCTGAATCAGCGTCAGCGTGTTATCGAGCATAGCGTTGAGCGATTCGGCCATGACCCCCAACTCGTCCTGGCTAATTACTTCGGCGCGGGCGTCAAAGTCACCCATACCAACCATGCTGAACAGTTCAGAGATTTTGTCCACCTGATTGGTCAGGCCATTAGAGACCAAAACAGCTGACACAGCCACAACGATAACAGCCGCCAGAACAACACCCCCGATGATGAGCGCCATTTGTCGTACCGGCGCTTGCACCTCCGACTCGTCAATTTCAGCCAGGATCGCCCAGGTTACACCTTCTGGGTCAGTGGTGGTGGGTTCTTGAATTTGCAGTGACCCCCAGGAACTAAGCACCGGGATGCCACGATAATCGTTAATAACCTTGGTGCCATGTTCCCCGCTCAACGCGCTGCGTGACGCCTCGGTGTCGACTACGAATTCAGGGTTCATGACAGTCGTTTCTACACCCAGATCGCTCAAAAATCGGGAATCGGACCGCCAGAGGAAATCGGGGCCAACTAGATAGGTTTCACCCGATTCACCCAGACCAGTTCTTTCCGTCATAATTTGATCCATCCGGTCCAGCGGCATCTGGAAGATCATGACACCTAACAGTTCGCCGCCGGCCATACCACCACTGAAGATAGGGCTGGCAATAAAGCTGGCCGGTTCGTTAGATGGGGCGTACTGGGCGAAGTCCTCAATCATCGTAAAGTCAGGGCTGGTTTCGTTCACCGTCTGTTGGAAGGCATCGGCGATGTTCTGGTCGGCATAAGCGCCATCCACCAGGTTGGTGCCGAAGTCGTCTTCTTTAAAGACGGTGTAGATAATGTCCCCGTCTCTATCAACGATGAAAAGGTCGTAATACCCATAAGCGGTAATGTATTCCTGAAAAAACGGGTGGTACTGGGCATGGGCCAGGCTGTAGGCACTGCCGTCACCGGCATTGGCCAAATCGGGTTGACCTAGATACAACTGCCGGGCACGTTGAGCGCCCACTTCATGCACCCCGCCACCCAACTCATCCATAGTGTCCAGAAATTCTTGGGCTGCGGTAATGACGGTCGGGTCTTCAGACAGCACTTTGATATCGCCGCGCCGCTCCTCAAACCATTGGGAAATCTGGTTCGCTTTAATGGTTTCCAAAGCTTCCAGTTGGTCGAATGCTTTTTCATTGAGGGCGTTGGCCGAGGTGATATAGGCAACAACGCCGGCAATGATGAGAGGAATGAGAGCCACAATGAGGAAGGCGGCGAGCAGCTTATTGCGGATTCGCTCGGCAATAGCAGCAAAGACGCGCCATTTCCCTATACGACTAAACAGACTTGTTCTATCTTCTTCCATGACAGTAAACCTCCGAATTTAAAAGATGAAGGATGAATGACGCCGGATCGGCGCTTTCGTTTCGTTCATTATTCATCATGCTTCGTTCAAAATTTCTTATACGGGTTCAAATTGCTGCATCTCGGTTGAGAGCAGCAGATTATCTAAATTGAGGACGACGAGCAGCCGTCCCTGGTATTCGTAAACACCCCGCAAATAGGGGGTGACCTGGTCTTCGATGGGGGCGGTGGGGGCGCCGATGCGGGCTGTTTGCAAGTTGCCCAGCCCGGTGACCCGATCAACGATAAGACCGACGGTTATTTCTTCGCTGTGACTTTGGGTGACGAGGAGACGGCCGTTATCACGCCAATCGTGGGGGGGCAGTCCCAGGAAGCCGCGCATATCGACGACAGAGATGATGTCGCCGCGCAGGTTGGCGACGCCTATTACCCATCCGGGCGCGTTGGGCACCCGGGTGATTTCCGGCGGGCGGCCCATTTCGGTGACGTTGCTGATGGGAACAGCGTACTCGACCCGATCAAGGGCGAAGATGATGTGCAGCTGTTCGCCGGCGGCAACGGCCGTTCCCGTTTCGGTTTGGTAGCCGCCGGTAACATCCAGGCTGTGCAGAGCATCAATTTCCTGATCAATGGTAGCCACGAGGGAGTCGAGATAATTATCGGGAACGGCCGTTGTTTCCGCCGCTTCTCCCTCCAGGTCATTGACCTCGGCCAGCATTTCCGCTTCCAATGCCGCAAACGGATCATCCTCACCGGCCATATCCAGGTCCGGCAGAGCAAAATCAGCCTCATCGGGCATTTCCGGTTCAGGCGAAGCGGTGGTGTCTTCCCACACCTCAGGGGACAAATCGGTAAATGGGTCATAACCCAATACCTCTTCGTGCTTCTTTTCTTGGGGATCAGTTTCCATTGTTCACAATCCTCTTTACCAACTGCTGGTAATCGGCCGCGCCGGAGCTGTTTGGGGCGTATTCAAAAATGCTTTTGTGGTGCCCGGGCGCTTCGGCCAGCTTGACGTTGGCCCGAATGGGATCAGCCACCTGCCGGTTAAAATATTTGCGCAGGGTGTTGATCACGGCCTGATCCTTGCGTAAACGGCCGTAATAAAACGTAGGCACCACCAACGACAGCCGCAGATGATGGTCGGGAATACGGCCGATCTCCTTCAACGTCTCAATCACCTGCCGGGTCCCCATCAGCGCCAGATAGTCCATCGACACCGGCACAATCAGTTCCCAGCAGAACAACAAACCATTCTGGCTGAGCAAACTGGCTGATGGGGGGAAATCGAGGATGATAAAATCATACCCGGTAATCCCCGCCAGCTTTTGTTGGAGGTGTTGGCGCGTCTGCTGGCCATCAGCCAGCCGCCACAACATCCCTTCCACTTCCATCAGGCTGCCGTCACTGGGAATCACATCCAGATTGGATCGGGCCGGATAAATGCAGGCTGGCAGCGGGGCATCAGCCAGCAGGTGGTGGCTGAGGGTGGCGGTATAGGGCACACCCAGGCTGCTTGCCAGATTGCCCTGGGCATCCAGGTCAATCATCAGCACCCGGGCGCCGTGCCTCGCCAGACCATCGGCTACATTGACGACGGTGGTGGTTTTGCCGGTGCCACCTTTGTGGTTGAGAACGCCAAGAATACGCATGATCGCCTACAACAATTTGGAGACGTTAGCGAGCAGTTCATCATCGCTAAACGGCTTCACCATGTAATCATCGGCCCCTTGTTTCAGCCCCCAGAAACGGTCACTGTCCTGACTTTTGCTGCTTAACAGCAAAATTTTGATGTCTTTGGTATCTGGAGCCGTCTTGAGTTGGCGGCAGACCTGAAACCCATTTTTCTTGGGCAGAATGATGTCTAATACAATCAGGTCGGGATGATCGGCAGCGGCTTTGTTCAGGGCATCTTCGCCATCAACGGCGGTGGCGATCCGGTATCCTTTCCCTTTGAGCGCATCTGTTACCAGACGCAAGTCGGTGGGACTATCATCAACTACGAGAATTTTTTCACTTGCCATGATTTACTCCTTAAAATTTCACTTTTTCTAAATCTTGAGTCAGTTCTTCCCAAAAAGCGCGGCATGTCTCGCGCCATTGATCGGCCAAGGTTAATGAATGAAATGTGCCGATAATGTGGGCAAAAAATGATTGCTGAATATCAATAAGCCCCTGACTTAATTCGGCGAACATCCGCCGGCGGTTGGCCGCATCGCCCGACCAGTTGTTATATAGATTGATGATGACGTCGGTGAGCAGTTGATTGTTATGCTGCTGGAGCAGACGAACGGCGGGACGATTGTCGCCGGTCAGGGCGAGCGCCTGTTCCAGGGTAATGCTGCCTGGCGGCAGGCCATGCCTGCCCAAATCGGCCAACTGGTTGACCATTTCGCAAAGGGTTTTGAGGATGAAGGACGGCCGTTTCCAGTTGCCCCGGTCATTTAATTGTGACCGGGCGTAGTCGAATTGAGAAAGTAGATTGATTACCACCATTTCCAATTTTTCATCAGCCGCTATCTGCTGGGGCGTCAGCGGGACGTTTTGCTGCAACCGGGCTGCTCCTACGTTTTCCTCATCCAGTTTTTTCATCCCTTCCAGCACCAGATAACGCCAGGGTTGGTTGATGGTGCGGTGGGGAATACGTACCTGATCACCCAGATGAAATGCGCCATTCTGCCATTGCAGCAGTTGGTACACAGCGTCGGCGCCTACCAGTGACCCCAGCCGGGCATGGACAATCTCGCCGTCCTCAAAGAACAGCACCCCTTCTTCCAATCGTTCATGCCGCACGACCAGCGCCGCCTTGCGCTGCTCGGTGCAGATCATCTGGATCAGGGTTGGCAAACTCATTTCTTGTAATTTACCGGTAATTGCCATGATGGGTTCAGGTCGTTGTTGACCTACGACGTTTGTTTCACTGTCAGGTGCCGCCGGACGACTTTGACCAATTCCTGCGGCTCAAATGGTTTGGTAATGTAATCGGTAGCGCCGACCATCCGGCCGCGCACTTTGTCGAAAAAGCCGTCTTTGCCGGAAAGCATGACGACGGGGATGTCGGCCGTTTCGCTGTTGCCCTTGACGACTTTGCATACCTGGTAGCCGTCCATTCGGGGCATGGTGATGTCGAGTAAAATCAGATCGGGTAGTTCTTCGTTTAGTTTGGCGAGGGCGTCGATGCCGTCGACGGCGACGATGACTTCGTAATCTTGCCGGGCCAGGGTCATGCTCACCAGTTTGCAGATGGTGCTGCTGTCGTCTACGATGAGAATGGTTCCCTGGCGGGGTTTGGGCGCGGCAACGGCCGTTTCCCCATGCTGCGGTATTTGCAGCAACAGGCGGGCCAACTGGCTGTCGGTGGGCCGCAGCCGGGCGGCGCCCTGGACAAATGGCAGCGCCTGTTCCACTTGCCCCAAATTCAGGTAGGCCAGCCCCAGGTGATAAAATTGGGTCGCCCGGTCGCCGTTGTGGGCCGGGCCGTTTTTCAGCCGGTGGATGGCCTCGTAGACCATTTCCTGCTTCACGCCCTGGTTGGATAAAAATAATTGCAGGTCAACGGCCGTTAACAGCGCTCCGCAGGCCGGGCATCGTTCAACTGATTGGGGAGCGGCCGTTTCACACAACGGGCAGTGCCAGGCCGGCGCGGCCGGTTGGCTCTGCTCCAGTTGGCGTTCAGTCTGCTGAAGCATTTGGATCGCCCGCTGGTTTTGCGGGTTAATGACCAGGGCCTGCTGCAAATAGCCCGAACGCTCTTCCAATGTCTCCGCTACAACCGCCAACCACAGCCAGCATGCCTCCGTACCGGCATACTTTTCCAGTGCTTGCAACAAATACTGCCGGGCCAACGGCTTATTGCCCGCCTTGGCGGCATCGATGCCTTGTTGTAAAACATTTGGTGCGCTTATCGTAGACACAGTTTCTTTCCTGAAACGAACAATAACAATCAGATTGGCAGCGGGCTGCACCCATTGGTGCGGCTGGGACGCAGCCCGCTGCCTGAAGGAGAACGTCGTTACTTCTTCACAAACTTGTCAATCCCTTCTTCCTTCCACACCTTGAGGGTGGCTTGATCCTTGGAATTGATCCGAACGCCAATCGCGTTCACGGGGAAATCATATTTCTTCTGAATTTCTTCCCAATTTTTCTTAATTTCTGGTTTGACGGGCATTGTTTAGCTCCTTTTTATTGGATAATAACTTTTTACGTTTTGACAAATTGATCGATCCCTTCTTCTTTCCACACCTTCAGTGTGGCTTTGTCGTTGGAATTGATCCGTACACCAATTGCATTTACCGGAAAGTTGTATTTTTTCTGTACTTCAATCCAGTTTTTCTTGACTTCTGGTTTAAGTGCCATTTTGATGAAACCTCCTTTAAGTTTCAGGCTAACAATAAAATTAATATCAGGACCAAGTGGTCTTTTTAACGAAAATCGGCCAGTAAGGATTCAATCGCAGACTGGTTATAAAAATCTGGGGCTTCCGGACCAACAAGGGCCACGGTGGCCTGGCTGATACCCGGCAGCAAGTTGTCACCGATTTGCATGAGGGAGTCGAGGGTTACATTCTCAATTTGCGTAACAACCTCTTCTGCCGGCAAATGACGGCCGAAATAGAGTTCTTGGGTTACCAGACGGCTCATACATGTGCTGCTGTCTTCGCCGGCTATCAAATGCTGCCCGCGAATCTGCATTTTAGCTTTCCACAACTCATCCATTGTTACCGGCGTGGACCCGCTCATCGTTTTACCCAGTTCAATAAGGCTCAGGGCCAAAACGGGGATGAGATGTTCAGGGGCCGCGGCTCCTTCCACCACCAGCAGGCCGGCATCGTGGTAGGCGTGGTATTCAGAAGAGATGTAGTACACCAGCCCCCGCTCTTCGCGCAGGCTGCGGTACAGTCGGGAGCTGATACCCCCGCCCATCAGGTTATTGAGGACGTGCAGGTTGTACCGCTGCGGGTGGGTATAGGGCAAGGTGGGGATGGCGATGGAGAAGTAGGTCTGGGACACGGGCATGTGGTCGATGGTAACGGCCGTTTCCCATTGTGGCGGCGCATCCGGGCGAGGTTCACTCTCACCCAGCATCCGCCACAGCGCGTCCCGAACTTGCGCCGTGAAATCATCATGATCCACATTGCCGGCGGCGGCCACAATCACCCGGTCCGGCGTGTGGTTTTCATGCACAAAATAGATCAAATCTTCGCGGGTGATAGCGGAAACACATTCAGGCGTGCCCGTAATCGGCCGTCCCAACGGATGGTTCGGCCAGACGGCTGCTTTGAGCAAGTTGTGAACGCGTGCATCCGGGGCATCGCCTTCGCTGTCAATTTCCCGCAAAACGGCCGCTTTTTCCCGTTCCAACCGGTCATCGGGGAAGATGGAGTTCAGCAGCATGTCGCCCAGTAAGTCCAGCGAGTAGGTATAGTAATCGTCCAGCACCGAGGCAACGTAACCGGTATAATCACGCGTGGTAAACCCGCCCATGTGCCCCCCACCCATATCCATCAACACCGCAATTTCGCGGGCGTCCCGGCTGCTCGTTCCCTGAAACAGTAAATGTTCCGCCATATGGGCCAAACCGAGGCGGTCGTCGGGGTCGTTGTGTGGACCGGCATCAATAATGACGCCCAATGCCACCGAACGCACTGCAGGCATTTTTTCTGTGATGACGCGAACGCCGTTTTCCAGGATAGTCTTTCGATACATTACATTGCCATACTTCTAGTTAAGAATTTTCACTAGGTGTAATGTAGCAAAGGAAGAGGCAATTTGTGGTTAGTAAAGGTTAGCAAAAGTTTGTAGCTGTGTAACCAATAAAAAAACGCCCACAACCGGATAGCTGTGGGCGCGATTTGAAATGAAAAAATGCTGCTGTCAGGAGAATGGACTGGTTATTGTTGCCCTAATCGTTCTTGTACGGCCGTTACCAAATCCGACAACTCAAACGGCTTAGACAAATAAGGCGCGCCAACTTCATCCAGGAACTCTTGTGTTCCCCGACTAACCGTATCGCCTGTCGTAAAAATAATCTTGCCTTTAATCTGGGGGTGTAAGCGTTCCGCCTGGCGATAAAACTCAATTCCGCTCATCTCCGGCATCCGCAAATCCGACAAAATCAAATCATAGTCACCTTTTGCCAGATAAGCCAGCGCCACAGCCCCGTTGTTCACACCATCCACGTGGTATCCCTTGTTGCGTAAAATGCGGACAACAATAGTCAGTACACTTTCTTCATCATCTACAATCAATATACTGGCTGGCTGGAATTGCTTCTCCTGCGCAGACACACCATCCCCATCACTTCCCTCTGGCAGCGAATCCGGTTCAATAATAGGCAGTTCGATAAAGAAAGCCGATCCCTGGCGCTCATTGCTTTCGACCCAAATATGACCTTTGTGCTCCGCAATTATGCCGTGACACACAGATAAGCCTAGCCCTGTGCCTTCACCGGGCGACTTGGTCGTAAAGAAGGGGTCAAATATACGGGAGATAAACTCTGGTGGAATCCCCGGTCCGTTATCCTGCACGACAATGCGGATAACCGGGGCCAGACCTTTGGTACCGGCATAAAACTGCGATGGTCCACATTCAGTCGTTAAGCTAAGACGCCCATCACCTGACCGTTGTTTATCAAGGGTCTGCAGCGCATTATGAATCAGATTGACAAATACTTGCTGTAGTTGATGTGGGTCGGCCATCGTTATAGGCATTGTGGGCGAAAATTGCGTAAACATGTTCACATTATGAGTACGCAGTTCATAAGCCAGAAAATCCAGCGTATTCTGTAGCAGTTGATTGATCTGCGTCGGTATCCGTTCTGGCGCTCGCTGCCGGGCAAAATCAAGCAATCCGCGCACAACGCCGCTGGCCCGCCGCGCTTGGGTTACAATCTGGCTCAAATCGTTTGCCAACGCCTCATCCGTCGTCCTTCTTTGCAACAATTGCGCATACAAAATGGTAGACGCTAACGGATTGTTTAGCTCATGGGCGACACCGGCAATCAGTTCACCAATCGCGGCCAGCTTTTCGCTCTGAATCAGGCGACTTTGCGTGTCGTATAGGCGGGTCAACTGGTTTTGCAGGTCTTTATGCAGCCGGGCATTTTCTACCGCATTAGCGGCAAATGTAGCCAGGGATTCAATCAACCTGGTTTCATGTTCTGTAAACCGTTCCGCTTCTTTGTCCAGAATTTGAAAAACCCCAATGACTTTATTCTTGATTTGCAAAGGTACTGCCAGGCAGGAGCGTGGTTCAAAACCAATATTGTGCCCGTTGGTTGGGAATGCGGTGATGTCCGCCTGGCGAAGATCAAGGATAAGCTGGCTTTTACCATTTATCGCCACCCAGCCTACACTGTTTTCTGTATCGGCGACATGACGCAGTTCTAGCAGAGCCTGCATGTTATTGCCGACCACCTGTTGGCAAACCAAGGCGTCAGATTCATCGTCCAGCACCCAAACCGCTCCGGCGGAAATTTCCAGCATCCCCCGAGTTTCATCGAGTAGAATGGCTATTACCTGGTTCACGTCCAGGGTAGAGCTGAGGGCCTGCCCGGCTCTGTTCAGTAATTTTAGTTCATTATTGCTGCGCCGGAGCTGTTCGCCCAATAGTTTTCGGTCAGTAATATCTTCTTTGACGCCCAGATAATGGGTAATTTCTCTGTTTTCGTTAAATATGGGGGAAATGGAGGCTAGTTCCCAATAGTAGGTCCCGTCTTTGCGCCGATTATAAAATTCACCGCGCCATTCGTGTCCCTGGCTGATTGTTTGCCAGAGGTGAACATACTCTTCCGGGGTGGTTGCCCCGGATTTAAGGATAGCCGGGGTTTGACCAACGGCTTCTTCCAGCGTATAGCCGGTAATCCGAGAAAATTTGGGATTGACGTATTCGATGACCCCGTTAGGGTCGGTGATGACAATGGATACGGGACTTTGCCTATAAATCGCTCCGTATTCGTGAAAATGTCCGCGTGGTCATCCTTGTGCAGGTAGAGGGTGGCTTCGGTGAAGATAATTATGTGCAGGCCATGATGTGGCGGGTAGCTTGTCTGGTAGGTGAGCTTTGTCCCCGGCATAAATTGGTTGCCATAGAAGTCTATCACCGGCTTTTTGAGTACATACCGGTGGTCGGCTTGCAAATTGGAGAGGCTTATTTCGTATTTGGGAGGGGTGAGGGCTTGCCATGTTTTTTGCAGGAAGTTGGCGGGTGGTGTGGGGGAAACGGCCGTTTCCTCCCCCTCCACTTCCGCAAACAACGAAATATCATCCGTATTCGGTGTCATAAAATCAGCGCGAAACTGCACGTAATCCGGCACCGCATCTTGGGGCAATTTGAAAGCAACCCATCCCTTCACCTGCCTGCCAGGATTTGTGCGACCTTCTTGTAATTTACGTGGCGCATCATCCCCAAAATAGGCGAGAACAATCTCGTTATCGTAATTGTAGCCGGCGGCATCATATAAAAGCCATTGTAAGCCGGTATGTTTCAGCGTTCCCTGCGTCTGGTTTTTGTAAGCGACAAGGAAACGCACCGTGCGCGTTTGTTCCGCACGGCGGCCGATGCGGATGATTTCCTCCTTCATTTCTTCGACACGAACGAGGTAATTATCTATCTGTATCCATTGGTTAAGGTTGTAGGTGGTCATCCATTCCTCATCTGGCTAAGAGCTGACGATGCAATAAAATACGGAATTGCATCGTCAGCTTAAAAGAACGGTAAGGAAATGACTTCGTCATCTTCTTTAATTTCCGTTGCTAAAGCCATCGTAATCTTCAATTTTGCTCAACGCAGACGTGCCCCAATCAGCCAACATGTCCGCTGTCACTTCATCAAGAACAAGTAATCGTATTAGTAGTCAGTCGTATTGGGCCAGGGTTGTTCCCCTGGCCCAATGTGCCAGACGCGGCTATTTGATGATTAGGGGTAAAAATATTTGGTGTTTTACCTGGATGGTGACGATAACAGTTGGGGTGTCTGCTGTACCATCGTTGGCATGGTAGGTAAATGTGTCTTCACCATTGAACCCCAAGTCTGGCGTGTAGCTAAAGGAGCCATCTGCATTGAAGGCGAGGCTGCCATGCGCCACATCGGTATCAAGAACGGCCGTTAACGCATCGCCCCCCGCATCTGTATCATTAATCAGCACACCAGGGGCGGCTATGTTAAGAACTTGTCCTGACCCAGTTGTGTAAATATCACCGTTTGCGGTGGGGGCAATGTTTTCGACCACCAGCGAGACGGTTACACTGTTAGAATCGTCCAGGCCATCGGTGGCGTGATAGTTGAAGCTGTCTGTGCCTTTGAAGCCGGCATCAGGCGTATAGCTAAATGTGCCGTCGTTGTTGAAGTTCAATTGACCATGTGCCACAGATGTATCGAGAACGGCCGTTAAGCTGTCGCCACCCGCATCTGTATCATTATCTAACACGCTAATGGTGTCGACCGTTAGCAATACCATCTGGCTGGTTGTATAGGTGTCTGCGGCGGCTGTGGGAACGGCATTCTCGACGGTTAAGGTGACGTTGACCACACTGGAATCGACCAGACCATCATTGGCATGATAAGCAAAGCTGTCTGCCCCGACATAGCCTGCCTGGGGTGTGTAGCTGAAGGAGCCGTCTGATTGCAGCGCCAGACTGCCATGCGCCACATCGGTATCGAGAACGGCCGTTATCACATCCCCCTCAACATCACTGTCATTGTCCAGAACGCCAGGAGCAGAGACGTTAAGGACGCCGCTCTGACTGGTGGTGTAGGAATCGGCCTGCACAGAGGCAGGATGATTGACCGCCGAGATGCCTACCATAACGGCGTTGCTGTTACTGCTGCCATCGTGAGCGTGGTACAAAAAGTAATCAGCGCCGACATAACCCGCATCGGGCGTATAGGTGAAGGAGCCATCATAGTTCAAGGTAAGTGTGCCATGTTCGGTACCGGCATCGAGAACTGCCGTAATGCCATTCCCTTGCACATCATTGTCATTTTCCAGCACCCCAGGTGCAGCTACCGAAAGCATCGAATCGTGATTGGTTTGATACCCTTCTCCGGTTGCCTGGGGGAAGTCACCGGCAAAGGGCTTGAAGCGAATAGCGGTGCTGTTGGTCAATACGGCGTTGTTATACAGGTACTGCAAACCGGTTCCGCTCGTACCCCTGATACCAATCGTAGCGCTGGCGCCCCAATCAAAATTGGGCTCGTTAAAATCCACATCCTCATATTGGAAGATTAAATCGTTACTGGTCTCGTTAAAAATAATCTGGAACGTGCAAGCACCTGTATTGTTATAATGCGGAATGTCTTGCCATTGGATGATGAATTGGCGATTAGGTGCGATGCCGACGACATCCGTATAGACGCCACCACCAATGCCGGGAGAATTGTCTATATCGTCCCAAAATGGGGCGATAAAATATTCAGGGGCAACACTCAGGTTGGTATTGAACGCATTGATACTCGCTATATGGCTGCCAAATTTGATGGCCCCATTCATACTGACGGTTAACTGATCAGACGAACGCCCATACAACGTAAAGGCAAAGGGCATCGTGACGTGTACCACGCCATCATCATTATTCGAGTAGGTAAGAGGCGGGTTATTGCCGGCAATATCCTGAAAAGCATAAACCGGTCCACCTGGATCACGGCTGTCCAGACATTCATAAACGGTGTCTTGCGTACCTGAACAACGGGGCGCAGTAGGCAAATACGTGGGGGCAGCCTGGGCCAACTGAGTGGTTAAGCCCATGACAGCAAATACAAATACAACCAAGATACCAATAATAGATAAGATACGTTTGTTCATAAGGGTTCCCTTTAAAAATACAGATAATACGCTTCAACCCCTTTGCGTGAAATCAAGGGTCAGGCCGGCCCTTCAACAGTTATCCAACTGCTTTCGCCAGGTTTATCCCATTCGGGAAACAAGCCGCTTGTGCGACACGGTCTCGACAATAAATTGCCTCAACCATCAGGGGTACTGACCTTAAAAATTTATGCAGATGTTTTTAGAAACAATCTGTTTGTGTGATGTGCTGACAGGGTAACAAAGTGAACGCTTAAAAAACGCTTAATGCGGGAACTGCTATTAAATGCTTTGGCTACAGGGGGGATGGGCAAACGAAACGGACACGATGCTGAAATCAGCATCGTGCCCGTTCACCTTGTGCGACTTATTAGTTGCTAAAAAAGCTCACCCGAAGTTGTCATAGATTATTCTCCGGCTCATTTACTCATCGATCAAGTACGGCCGTTCCCAACAGTATTATCTTCTCTACTTCCGCAAAACGGCCAACTGCATACCGCTGTAAACTTGCCGGTTTTCAGTACCATGCTCTTGTACGACAACTTCCAACTGCCCATCCTGGTCGATGGTGATATTAAATTGAACGCGGGGCATGCCGCGGGGCCGAGGTGCAATATTGCCCAAAATGAACCGGCCGATATTGCGGTTTTGGTCTGCCTGCTCACTGTTCCCCTGCTGCAAATGAATCTCGACACTGGTCTGGTTGTCGATGCCGGTGGAGAAAATTTCGGACATCGCGTGGGGCAGCGCTGTTTCCGCCGGGATAATGGGCGTGGCCTGGTTGTTAATGGTTCTGATGCGCAGTGCCTGGGCCAGAATGACATCCGCTATCTGATTGACCGTGCCACAGTAAGGGCAGTAGACAACGGCCGTTACCTCTTCCAACACACCCTGACAATTTTTACAATTCATGAGCCTCTCCTAACCTCAGCACCGGGGACTTGAATGACAAATTGGATCGCGGTTGCTTCCGGCAATAGCGGGTATTTTATTTCTTGGAGCAACCTTAACAGGTGTGGCTGCATTTCGACTTGATAGATAAGCACAACAAAGGGCAAATCGGTGAAGATAATTGTGTGCAGGCCGTGATGTGGCGGGCAGCTTTTCCTGTCTCTATTACAAAAAATGTCGTAAAAACGCATCCTTCTCCACATGCTCGCGCCATTTGGGTTGCAATTCCAGGGCGCGATGAAGGGAGGCGCGAGCTGCGGCACGCTGGTTTTGATTGGCTTGGACCATCGCCAAATTGTAGTGAGCCGTGGCGTCATCAGGGCTGATGCGGAGAGCCTGGCCGAATGCGTCAGCAGCGGCGGGCATGTTGTTTAACAGCATCTGGCAGCGGCCAATTCCCACCCACCCTTGATCATGTTCCGGCACAAACTCAACCAGCTCTTGGTAAGCGATGAGGGCTTCAGACGGCCGTCTTAAATGATACAAGGTGTCGGCCACAATCGGCTTGTAGCCGGTGTACGGCGGATAAAGGGCAATTGCTTCGTTGTAGAGGGAAACGGCCGTTTCATAATCCTTCGCCTCATACGCCTTGTTGGCCTGCGCAATCAACTCATTGGCTGTCGCCTGCGCCCCGCGATAATGCTGCGCCAAAATTGCGTACAGACGATCAGGCGCATAGCCAAATGCCCAAATGCGTCCCTCATCCAACACCAGACGTTTGCCATCGGAAAAGGTAATCACCAGGGGCTGGACGATGTACGTCGCGCCTTTGTAATGCCGCTTTTGCCGTTCTCGTGCAATGTTGGCAATTTCGTTGACCGGCCACGCTTTTTCGCGGCCAAACAGGGAGCGCGTCTGGATGTCGAAGTCGGAAAAGGTAACGGCCGTTGGCGAGCCATGATCGTTTACGAAGACAATAAACAAGATGATGAGGCAAATAAATCCCATAAAGCCCAGCCCATGCCACGCGGTAAGATGCGGCTGTGTGCCAACCAATCGCGCCGTCATCACGCCAAAAAAGAACAAAATGGCAATGGCGGGCAAAATGCCCTGCCGATAATAGTTGGCCGGCAAACACAGTGCCAATGGGAACGCCACCGCCTCCGCTTGCTGCATCAGGGAGACATTTTGCCGCAGCGCGGCGTACAACTCAGAAAATCGCTCGGTTTGGTAGAGGATGATCAGCTTTTGGTTTTGCTGGGTCCGCAAGCGCAAATGGGGCGCAGGCTGGTTGCGCTCTTCTAGCTGGATGATGTCAGCGTAG
>JBNKZT010000019.1:0-31616 GCA_050301775.1 Promineifilaceae bacterium (SeqCode) | reverse complement strand
TCTCCCAGCGTGCCGGCGGTCATGGCGGTCACAGATTGCGGGAGATGATGTGGTTCATCACCTCGTTGGTGCCCGCGTAGATGCGGTGCACCCGCGCGTCGGCCCAGGCCCGCGCGATGGGGAATTCCCACATGTAGCCGTAGCCGCCATGCACCTGGAGCATCTTGTCCGCCGCCCGCATGGCCACCTGGGAGCCAAACAACTTGGCGATGCTGGCATCATGCCCAAACGGCTCGCCCTCGTCGGCCAGCCAGGCTGTGTGGTAGACCAGATGACGCAGCGCTTCAACCTCGGCCGTCGCGTCAGCGACGAAGTTCTGAATGGTTTGCTTGTGGGCAATGGGGCCGCCAAACTGCACATGCTCCATGGAAAACTTGACCCCCTCAGCCAGCGCCCGTTCCGCTCCGCCCAGGCAAATGGCGCTCAGCGCCAGCCGGTCATAATCCGTGGCCTGATGCGCAATGCGGAATCCCTGGCCTGCCTCGCCCAACACATTGCCCGCCGGTACGTGACAGTCGTCAAAGTAGAGGGTGTGGCACGTCAGCCCGCGCAGGCCCAGCGTTTTTTCCCGGTAGCCCACTTTGAAGCCGGGGCTGTCTCGCTCCACCAGGAAGGCGGTGACACCCTTTTCCGTGCGGGCAAAAACCAGGAACAATCCGGCAATACCCCCGTTGGCGACCCAACTTTTCGAGCCGTTGAGAATATAGCCGTCGCCGTTGTGTTCGGCCCGCGTTTGCAGCCCCGCCACGTCAGACCCGGCGGCCGGTTCCGTCAGCGCAAACGCGCCCACCATTTCGCCAAAAGCCATCGGTTCCAGGTAGGCGGCGTGCTGCGCCTCGCTGCCGTGTTCCAGGATAGGCTTGACGGCCAGATCGTTGTGGATGCTCAGGGTTAGGGCGGCCGTGAAATCAGCTTTGCCCATTTCTTCCATCAGCAGGCAATAGCTGACGGCATCCAACCCGGCCCCGCCCAGTTCTTCGGGGATAAAGGCGGCCAGGAAGCCATGTTCGGCCATTTTGGGCAGCAGCTGTGATGGCAGCTGCTCTGATTGGTCAATATGCTCCCCTTGGGGAGCCACTTCCCTGGCCGCGAAGTCGACAAACATCTCCTTGAACATTTGTTGTTCGTCGGTTAGGGTGAAGTCCATATTTTGTATCCCTTTTTTGTTACCGATCCTTAAATGCCGGCCGCCGTTTTTCCAGGAAGGCGTTCAGGCCCTCGGTCATGTCTTCGCTGCCCTGGAGTGAGATGAACTGCTGCCGTTCGGTTTCCATCGCTTCATCTAGGTCTTGGGGCAGGCCTTCGTTAACGGCCGTTAAAATCGCCGCAATCGGTAACGCACTCCACATAGAAATGAGTTTGGCCATACGTTTGGCTTCCCGCAGCACCGAGCCGACCGGCACGACTTTATTGACCAAACCCAGCCGGTACGCCTCCTGGGCTTTGATGTTGTCGCCGGTCAGCAGCAGTTCCAGCGCTTTGCCTTTACCTACCAGGCGCGGCAGCCGCTGGGTGCCGCCCCAGCCGGGCATGATGCCCAGCTTGATTTCCGGCTGGCCGAACTGCACGCTGTCTTCGGCCAGGCGAATGTGGCAGGCCATGGCCAGTTCATTGCCGCCGCCCAGAGCGAAACGGCCGTTAATCGCCGCAATCACCGGTTTCTGGGAGCGTTCAATCTTGAGAAAGAGGCCTTGCCCTTTCATGATAAAGTCCAATGCTCCTTCCGGATCGTCTTTCACTTCCTGAATTTCGTTGATGTCAGCCCCGGCGACGAAGAACTGCCCCGCGCCGGTAATGATGATGACCTTGACCTGGGGATCGGCTGTGGCTTCGTCGAAGGCAGCTTCTAATTCTGTCAAAACCTGGCCGTTAAATGCGTTGGCGGGGGGATGGTCGATGGTGATAACGGCCGTTTTGTCTTCAACAAGGGTACGAACGTACAAAGAATCAACAGTAGTCGTCATAACAAATACCTCCCTACGTGTACTCCATAAATCCGTGCATCGCTTTTTTGCCCAGTTCACCCGTCTGCACTTTGTGCAGCAGGAGATTGGCCGGTTGGAAACGGTCGCCGTAGCGGGCTTGCAGCGCCTGCAAGCTTTCCAGAACCACGTCCAGGCCCAGGTCGTCGGCGTATTCCAGCGGCCCCATGCGTACGACATCGCCGTTTTTGTTCACCTGCATACCAATACCGGCGATGCAGGCCATGTCTATGTCGTTGATGTTGGCGATTTCCTCCTCGACACAGCGGAAGGCTTCGTTCAGCATGGGCATCATCAGCCGGTCTACGCTGAACTCGGTGCCGGTTTCGACTTTGCCTTCATCTTGAAGCTCCTGCACGAACTGCTTAACCTCGTCTGATTCGCTGCCGCCGGGGTAATCGTACCATCCGGTGCCGGCTTTCTCACCGTAACGGCCGTTCTCAAATATCTTGCCAAACAACGCCGCCGCCGCCATTCGGTCGCCATATTGGCTGGCCAGGTACTGGCCCACGTGATAGCAAACGTCATTGCCCACCATATCCATCAGCGTAAACGGCCCCATCGGCCAGCCAAAGCCTTCCCGGCCCAACGCCCGGTCAATCTCAATCACCGACGCCGTTCCTTCTTGCAATGCCAGCACTGCCTCGTTGAGATAAACCATCAGCAGACGATTAACCAGGAAACCGGGACACTCCTTAACAATCACCGGAATCTTGCGCAGTTCCTGAGTGAACTGCTCCACCGTGTCCACCGTGTCCTGGTCAGTTACCGGGCTGCGAACGACTTCCACCAGCTTCATGATGTGCGCCGGACTAAAGAAGTGCATCCCGGCCACCTTTTCCGGACGGCCGGTCGCCGCAGCCATTTCCTCAATAGACAGCGCCGAGGTGTTAGAAACGAAAATGGCGTCGGGGTGACAGACTTCATCCAGTTCAGCAAAAACCGTTCTCTTGACGGCCATGTTTTCCGGCACGGCCTCAATAACAATATCTACTTCGTCAAAACCATCATAAGTCAGCGTGTACTCAACCAGGTCCAATTTCTCGCGCACTTGATCGGTAGACATTTTCCCCTTGTCTATGCGTCGTCGATAAATCTTCTCAACTGTAGTCCTGGCTAAATCCAACTGCTTTTGGTCAATATCTTTAATGACAACCGGCAGGCCGACGTAGGTGATGACCTGGGCGATCTCCGCGCCCATGAACCCACCGCCAACCACTGCCGCTTTGAAGATGTACATATCAATTTCCCCCTCTGCAAGTGAGGTCAAGACGCTGTCTTGACCTACGGTTTGCGCTTTACCACGTTGGCAGCGGCATCGCTGCTTCCGGGTTGTCTAATCGTACAAAGTAGAGCCAATGATCCAGGTATTTTTGTCGGGCAGCGTTATTGGCCTGGCCCAGCGTCGCGCCCACGAAATAATCGCCGCTCTCTGGTTCGATGGCTACCACGCCGTTCTCGCCTTCCAGCTTTCCACTGATTTGAGTAAAGGCGCTCTTACCCCTGGCAATAAATGCCTGTCGTGTTTCTTTATCCTGCCACATCGCTATGTCAGCCATAAATCACCCCTTTCATTAGATTGGTTCAATCTCCAAGATTGAACCAATCTTGAACTTACGCGCGTTCAATAATCAACGCGCCGCCCATGCCGCCGCCCACGCAGGCAGTGGCAATGCCCAACGACACGTCTCTTTTTTCCATCTCGTGCAGCAAGGTGACGGTGATGCGGGTACCGGTGCAGCCCACCGGGTGGCCCAAAGCTATCGCGCCCCCGTTGACGTTCACCTTGTCCCAATCCCAGCCCTGATCTTCCAGCTCTATCCCTACGGCCAGGGATTGGGCGGCAAAGGCTTCGTTTAACTCGATTAAGTCAATGTCGGTCAGTTTGAGATTGGCGCGGGTTAAGGCTTGCGGTACGGCGAAGGCCGGTCCTAAGCCCATGATTTCTGGAGGAACGGCCGTATACGCATAACCACGAATCCTCGCCCTGGCCTTCAAACCCAACGCATCCGCCATCTCTTTAGTCATCACCACGGTGGCCGCCGCGCCATCCGAAATGGGGCAGGCATTAGCCGGGGTAACGGTTCCCCCTTTCTTGAAGACCGTTGGATACAGGGCTGCTTTTTGCAAGCTAAGACCAGGGTTGATGCATTCATCATTCATGATAAATTCGTGTGCCACCTCTTGGCCGGCTACCTTCTTAGCCACGCGCACCGGAACTATCTCCTCCCGAAAACGCTCCATGCGTGTCGCCCGGAATGCCTTTTTATGCGAATTGATGGCGAAATGATCCTGCTCGTCCCGGCTGATGTCGTACATCATGGCCAGGTTTTCGGCCGTAAACCCCATAATTTGCTCACAAACCGGATCGGTTAACCCTTCCCACAAGGTATCAACAAAGGTGTCGTGGCGTAACTTTAGCCCCCAGCGCGCACCTCGCACACAGTAGGGCGCTGTTGACATGCTCTCCGTACCGCCGCATAAAAACAGTTCCCCATCGCCGGCTTGAATCGCCTGATAAGCCATCGTGATCGCCATCATCCCTGAGACGCAGTTACGCTGGATGGTGCAGCCGGTTACGTGGACAGGCACGCCGGCCATCAGCGCTGCCACCCTCCCGATGTTTGGCGCATCGCTCTGCTGGCTAATGCAGCCCAGGATCACGTCGTCAATTAAATGGGGATCGATTCCGGCACGATCAATTGCTTCTTTCAGAACAATGGCCGCCAATTCTTGCGGAGGTAGGGTGCGGAATGCGCCGCCGTGGTTGCCAATAGGCGTGCGTACACCACTGATGATCACAACTTCTTTCATAACATCCCCCTTGTATAATCACTTGAAGCAGCAGTATCCGCCTGCTCCTCTAAACTTTTTGGCTATCTTCTTTTCAAGGATTGGTGTGAAGTTGGCGGCGGTCCCCTTTGATACATTATAATGTCTGGGTGATCGCTGTGTCAATTATATTGTTTGTTTATCTTGATTTATTCACAATATATTGTTAAAATGCTTGCCATTGGCGGACATTGATTATGTGTAATGATTTATCGTGACCGATTCGCGAGGGAGAGATTTCCATGAATGAGGATTCATCACTCAAAGTGAGTACGCGACTGAAAATGCTACGAAAAGCACGCCGGTTAACGCTGCGGGATTTGTCTGAAGCCAGCGGCTTATCCGTCAATACCATCAGTTTAATCGAACGGGAAAAGACTTCGCCTACCATCGTTACACTGCACAAACTGGCTACCGCCTTGGGCGTTGGGGTCATCAGCTTTCTGGAGGAAGAAGCAGATAAACAGGTGGTATTCTTGCAACAGGGGCAACGGCCGTCCACCCGCAGTGGAAAGGCGCTGTTAAGAAGTTTGGGAACCGGCCTAATAAACCAAACGATGGAACCCCTGCTGATCACATTGGAACCTGATGCTGACAGCGGGCCAGAACCAATGACTCATCTCGGCCATGAATTAGCTTTCTGTTTAAGCGGGCAAATTTCGTACGAAGTTAACGGGGATCGATACTTACTCAAACCGGGAGACAGCCTGCTTTTTGAGGCTTCGTTACCTCATCACTGGTGCAACCAGCAATCGGAACCTTCCCAGTTGCTCATGGTCGTTCAATCAACGAACGGCGTCCACAATACTCCAGTTTGATTTTTCGTTAGGAAGAGATGCTCAATTCGCCGGGTTGGTTGACTAATCGGGCCGGCCTTCTGTTTCAGCAAAGCTTTGTTCATGGCCAGTACTCTCCGAATTTTTGACAATCAACACCGGTGTGTGAGCGTGAGCCAGGACGCGATGACTGACGCTGCCCAGCAGCAAGCTGGACAATTCACCATGGCCGCGATTGCCCATGATAATCAAGTCGCATTGACGTACTTCAGCCACTCGCAGGATAGCGTCGGCTGGCGGCCCCTCCAGTATCTCAACGACAACGTCTATCCCGGCGCCCCGCAATTCCTCAGCGGCCTGATTGGCTATTCGTTCTCCTTCGCTAATAACACCGTTGATAAACTGCTCGCGCCAGGGTGCGCCCAAATAGTCAGGCACAGAGGGAAAAGCATAGACGACAATGATCTGCGCCTTGTCACGTAATGCCAGTTCTCGCGCATAGTTTAATGCACCCTGAGCATTAGGCGAGCCATCCGTCGCCAGTAAAATTTTCGTAAACATGTTTCTATCCTCCTCTGGGCGATTGCGTCTTTAACCCAAGCGCCTGGTATAGCCGGTCCCAATCAAGATGCTCAGCCAGCAGCGACTCGAAACGCTGCAACTTGGCGGTTTGCCCTAATCGCGTTTTACCAAAAACACGCTCAATCGCCTCTACCGTCTCGATGGTATCCGTGTGCACCAACAGGATGGCGACGCCAAACTCGCCAGCCTGCTTAATAATGAGCGGGCTGGGTTGCAGGTTGCCCGTTAGAATCAAACAGGTCGTCGAGGTTTCCAGCGCGGCTAATTGAATGTCGGTGCGGTCGCCGCCGGTGATAACGGCTTTGTTGGTTTGTTTGCGGAAAACCCGCAGGGCTGCTTCGGCAGTCATTGCCCCTACGGTGAGGGTTTCTACCAACGCTTCCGGATCGTAATGTTCGGTCAAGACCCTGGCCTTGAGCACTTCAACGAGTTCGGCCACAGTCAGCGCTTCCAAGCCGCGCACCTCGGGCAGCACGCCCAGTACGGCAATGCCTTGCTGTTCTAAGAAGGGCACGGCCGTATCCCGCACAAAACGCATCCCATCCTCCGGCACGCGATTGATGAGGACGCCGCACAACAGATCACCCAGGCGCATGTGGGCCGTGAGCACGTCATCCAGCAGCCGTACTTCATCCCGACATTTAACGACGACCAGGGCATTACTGCCAAAAATCCTGGCCATTTCTGGCGTCGGCAAACCGACCACGTATCCTTCGCGCAGGCTGCCACCGCCTTCCAGTAGCAGCACATCCCGCTCGCCGCAGTCGATCTTTTCGCAGGCCGCCTGCACAGTCTCAATCAGATTTCTATCCCCCGGCCGCGCCAGGTAATCGTGCAAGAAGTCAAGCGTAACGACGACGGGCGAGAGTTCCCAGGGTTCGGCCGTTAAGCCCAACACCTCTTTGACAAACGCGGCGTCTTCGTCGGCCACCTTCCCAGCCACCCGCCAGGGCTGCAAACTGAGCGGCTTGAAATAGCCCACGTCATAGCCATTAGCCTGAAACCGTTTACCCAACGCCAGGCAGGTAGCCGTTTTGCCGGAATAACGTTCCACTGAGGTTACATACAAGGATTTCATTGATTATTTTCCTCCACTAATACCAGGCGCATGTCAATGGCGATCACGCCCTGCCCTTCAGGGTAAACCATGAGCGGGTTAATATCGAGTTCGACGATTTCGGGAAAATCCTGGGCCAGTTGGCCCACGCGCAGCAGCGCATCTATCAAGGCGGTTTTATCTACCGGAGGCTGGCCGCGCACCCCATCCAGCAGGGTATGCGCCCGAATCTCGCCCAGCATCGCGCCCGCCTCCTGCGGCGAAAAGGGGGCGATGCAAAAAGTCACGTCCCGCAGCGTTTCCACGTAAATGCCGCCCAGACCAAAAGTGACCAGAGGGCCAAATTGGGGATCGCGTTTCATGCCGATTAGCACTTCCAATCCACCTGACGGCGCCATTTGCTGGACCAGGCAGCCCCACAAGCGCGCTTCCGGCAAGTAGCGCTGCGCCCGGTAAGTCATCAGTTCAAAGGCGTCGCGCACGTCTTCGGCCTGGCGCAGCCCCACCTTCACGCCACCTACGTCAGTTTTGTGCAAGATGTCTGGCGAAGCGATTTTAAGGACAACAGGATAACCGATTTGCCGGGCGATTGCGGCGGCCTGTTCTGGCGTCTCTGCCACTTCTGACCGGGGAATGGGCAGACCATAGGCTTCCAGGATTTGGCGCGCTTCGGCGTCGCCGATCGTCATCCGGCTGGCGGCGCGCACTTCATCCAGCACGGCTCTGGCGGCGGCTTTATCGACATCAAAGGTGACAAAACGGGGCAGGGGACGCGCCTGAACCGCCTGGTAATCGGCCATGGCCCGGAAGACGAGGGCGGCGCGCTTGGGAAATGGATAGTTGGGAATGCCCTGGGCCATCAGGTAATCGATGGCCGCGGCCATGCGCGCCTCGCCCATGAAGCAGGCCAGCAGCGGCTTTTGCAAACGGCTCTCGACGGAAGCGACCGCTTCGGCCACTGCCTTTGTGCCCAACACCGCCTGGGGGACTAGCATCGCCAGCAGGCCATCGACGTTGGGGTCGGCGGCCACCGTTTCCAGGACCAGGCGATACCGTTCCGGCGTGGCGTCGCCCAGCACGTCCACCGGATTGGCGGCGCTGGCCGCATCGGGCAGATGCTGCTCCAGGACTTTAATGGTCTCCGTTTCAAATCGGGCAATGGTTAGCCCGGCCCGTTCCAGGGCGTCGGTGGCCAAGATGCCCGGCCCGCCGGCATTGGTGACGATGGCGACGCGATCGCCGCGCAGCGGCGGCTGGTAACCGAAAGCCAATGCCACGTCGAAGAGGTTCTCCAATGAGTCGGCCTGCAAGACGCCCGCCTGCCGGAAGGCGGCCTGGTAAGCCTGCTTGGAGCCGGCCAGGGAACCGGTGTGGGACGATACGGCCCGCGCCCCGGATTGGGTGACGCCGGATTTGATGGCGATAATGGGCTTCACTTGGGATACGTTGCGGGCCACCCGGATAAATTCCTGGCCGTTGGACAATTCTTCGCTGTAGATCAGGATGACGCGGGTATGGTCATCCTCACGCCAGGCCCGAAGCAAATCCACCTCGTCTACGTCGGCTTTGTTGCCCAGGCTGACGAATTTAGACAGTCCCAGACGACCGGCCTGCGCCCAGTCGAGGATGGCAATGCCCAAAGCGCCCGATTGGGAGGTAAAGGCCATGGGGCCGCTGGGGGTAACGCCGGCGGCAAAGGTGGCGTTGAGGGGAGTGAAGGTGTCCAGCACGCCCAGGCAGTTGGGACCGATCAGCCGGACGTTGAATTCACGGGCGATGGCGATGAGATCGCGTTCCCGTTCCAACCCTTCCATGCCGGCTTCGCGGAAACCGGCGCTGATGATGATGGCCGCCGGAATCTTCTTTTGGCCGCACGCTTTCAGGGCATCGGGCACGTAGGAGTAGGGAATGACGATGACGGCCAGGTCGATGGTTCCGGCGACGTCCAGGACGGAGGGGTAGGCGGGGCAGCCGAGGACTTCGGTGGCCTGGGGATGGATGGGGTAGATTTGGCCATGACGGCCGTAACCACTATCCACAATATTCTTCAGCACCGCATGACCCAGCTTGGCCGGATTGGGCGATGCCCCGATCACGGCGATGGATGTTGGTTCAAAAAACGGTTTTAGCGTCATTCGAATACCTCATCACTGACAGAATACGAAAGAATCGGGCTTAATCCGCTGGTCGCTGGCCGAATATCTGGCTGCCGATCCGCACCATGTTGGCCCCTTCTTCAATCGCCACCCGGTAGCTGTTGCTCATTCCCATAGAGAGGATGCTCATGGTCACGTTGGGCAAGTTTAGGCCCGCCAGATGCTCAAACACTTTGCGAGTAGCGCGAAAGTATGGTCGAGCGTCTTCCGGATCGCCGAAGCGCGGCCCCATCGTCATCAACCCAAGCAACTGAATGGATGACAACTCGCTCAACTGCCGCACCAGGTTGTCAACCTTTTCCGGTAGTACGCCGGTCTTGCGCGCTTCCCGCCCGCTGTTGATCTCCACCAGGACGGGTATGACTTTGCCAACGGCCGTGCAGTACCGGTCAAGCGTTACAGCTAGCCGCCACGAATCTACAGTCTCGATCATATCCAAAAGTTGGGCGGCTCTCTTGACTTTGTTTCGCTGCAAATGACCGATCATATGCCATTGGATGCCGTGGCCAACAGTCAGGATCATCCGTTCTGCTTCCTGGACATAATTATGACCAACACAGGTGACGCCAGCGCGGATAGCAGCCTCTACTTCTTCCGGCGTGCACGATTTAGCCGCCGCAACCAACGTGACGCCCGGTGGCAGCGATTCCAGGATGCGACTCACGTTCTCCTCAATCACTCCAGTACCCATCCTACATTTATCCTTTCGTCATCACAATGACGGTAGCGACCAATACCCCAACCCCCAGCGAGATAATGCTGTAGCGCCTGTTTTCCTTCTCTACTTCCGGCAGCAGATGGGATGCACCGACGTACACCAAAGCACCAGCGGACACAGCCAACAATATCCCCAACGTTGGCCGGGTAATCCGATTGATGAGGGGATATGAGACCAGTGTCCCCAACGGCGTGGAGATGGCTGCCGCCACAAATGCATACACAGCCGATTTCTTCCGACTAAACCCGCCCCGTTCCAGCAGCAAGAAAGTGACAATCCCTTCCGGGAATTCGTGCAGTACCATACCCACAGCAGCCAATACGCCGGTAAAGACACTGACATTGAAAGTGATGGAATAGATGATCCCATCCAGGAAGGAGTGGAATCCGATTCCCACCATGGGGATGATGCCGGCAGCGAACGTTTCGCAGGCATATTCATTGCAGATGTACAGGTTCAGGAAGCGATTGAACAGATAAAGCCCCAGGAATCCACCCAGCAGGTAAACGGGCGCGCTGTCATTCATCTGAATGGATTTGGGGATGATGTGCATGAAAGAAACAGAGATCAGCACCCCGGCGGCAAAGCTCATGAAGTAAACGATGTTTTTGCGCCCCCATGCTTCGTATCGGCTGATAACGTAGATGCCTATTGTCGTTACGATGCCGGCCAGAGAACTAGCCAACATGACAACGATAAATGTATTGTCAATCATCAAGTTATCCTGTCCCTGCCTGTATATCGCAGCTTCCCGTCATGATGGCCCGCCTTTTTCCAGGCAGGCCATCAGAGCGCGAGAGATCGGAGCGCCTGCCAGACACGCTCCGGGTACAGCGGCAGTTCCCGAATCCATACGCCGGTGGCATCATGGACGGCATCCACCATGGCTGGCGCTACGCCATCCATGGAGATTTCAGCCACCGATTTGGCGCCAAAGGGGCCGCTGGGTTCGTCGGTTTGGACGAAGATGACGTCCAGGGCCGGGGTTTCGTTGGCTTTGTAGAGGTGATAGGGACCAAACCGGGCGTTGACTTGACGGCCGGTTTCGTCATAAACCATCTCTTCACTATGGGCAAAACCCAGGGCTTGCAGCAAGCCGCCTTCCACCTGCCCGGCGGCCGTGATGGGATTGATCACCCGGCCGCAGTCCACAGCTATCAGCAGCCGTTCCACCGTGACCTGCCCCGTTTCCACGTCCACCGCCACCTCGGCAAACTGGGCGGCGACGGGTGGCGGGCTTTGGTAACTCATGTGGGAAGCGGTGGCCATGATTTGATGCTGGTTGGTTTGGTGTAAGCTGCTCAGGGCCACTTCGGCCAGGGTGACGGAACGGCCGTCTCCCGCCCAAACCCGCCGATCACGCAGTTCCAAGCTGGCCAGATCGTCAACATCCAGCAGCAATGCTGCGTGCTCCTGAATTTGCTGCTTGATTTTGAGCGCTGCCTTGCGCACCGCGCCGCCGCTGATGTACGTCGTGCTGCTAGCGTAAGCCCCCTTGTCGAAGGGCGTGAAATCGGTGTCCGACGAGTAGACAATCAAATCAGCCACCGGAATGCCCAACACCTCCGCCGCCATTTGGGCCAGAATCGTGTCCGATCCTGTACCCAAATCGGTTGCCCCCATCAGCAGATTAAACGAGCCGTCATCATTCATCTTGAGCGTTGCCGCAGCCATGTCCAGCCCGGCAATGCCGCTTCCGTGCATCACCACTGCCATGCCGATTCCCTTGTGGATGACGCCGTTCTGGTTTTTGTACGCTTCCCGTTTGGCGTAGAAATCGGTCGCTTCCAGGCCCGCCGCCACGCACTGGGCCAATCCGCTGGATTGCAGCGTCTGCGCATACCCTTCGTGCCCTTCGCCCAGGACTTGGGCCAGGTGCATCGGCTCGCCCAGTTTGAGCCAGTTGGCCCGTTTGAAGGCCACCACGTCCAGCCCCAGTTTTTCGGCGATTTCGGCCATCAAGACCTCGATGCCGAACTGGCACTGCATCGCTCCATAGCCGCGATAAGCGCCCGGCGGCGATTGGTTGGTGTAGACCACGTCGCAGACAAAGCGGGAATTGGGCGCGTTGTACAACGTCAACCCTTTGAAACCGCCCACCATCTGCACGGTAAGGCCGTGCGAGCCGTAAGCGCCGGTGTCGCCGATCAGATACAGATCGGCGGCGACCACTTTGCCATCAGTCACGCCAACTTTGTAGCGCATGATGTTGGGATGGCGGCTGCGAGTGCTGGTGAATTCCTGTTTGCGGGTCAGCTCCATTCGCACCGGTCGATTGGTCGCCAGCGTCAAATGGGCGCACAAATCTTCCAGAATCATCTCTTGCTTGTTGCCGAAGCCACCGCCGATGCGCGGCTTGACCACACGAATTTGCTTCACGGGCAGGCCGATGAGCGGGGCCACCATGCGCCGGATGTGGAAGGGAACCTGGGTACTGGAACGAATCACCAACCGGAGATCTTCATCCCAATAGGTGATGCAGACGTGCGGCTCCAGGTGGGCCTGCTGCTGCTTGGGCGTGCAATACGTGCCGGTAAAGACGTGTTCGGCATTGGCGAAAGCGTCATCCACATCCCCGACTTCAGCCTCGATGCGGTGGACGATGTTGCGCTGCGCGTCGTGGATGCCCGCGGTATCCGGTTCATCATGGATGATGGGCGAGCCCTCTTGCATCGCCGCCTCCGGATCGAGTATGTGGGGCAAAATCTCGTACTCCACCTCAATCAGGCGCAGCACTTTTTGGGCCAGCTCCGGCGTCTCGGCGGCCACGACAGCGACCCGGTCGCCGACGTAACGCACTTTGTCATCCAGGCAGACCTGGTCGTAGGGCAATGGCTGCGGATAGCTCTGGCCGCCGGATGCGTGTTTGACGCGCGGTAAATCTTCGTGGGTGAGGACGGCGTGGACGCCGGGCAAGGCGCGCGCCCGGCTGGCTTCAATGCACTTGATGCGGGCGTGGGCGTGCGGGCTGGTGAGCAGCGCGCCGTACAACAGTCCATCGGGGTGTACGTCATCAGTGAAGACGGGACGGCCGTTTACCAATTTCTCGGCGTCTACTTTCACTTCCGGCTGGCCCACCACGTGTGTCGGCGGCATATCTTCGGGCGTGATGATCAGCGGCGGCAGGGGGTGGCGGCCGCCGTCGTGACGGTAAAACGGGTCGGGCAGCGCGATTTTCATCGCGTCGGGGGCTAAAGTTTGGGCCAACGGCGCGATAGGCGGCACAGTTTCGCCGCGCAAAACGGCCGCCGCCCGCTGCACCGCCTCGACAATTTTAACGTAGCCGGTGCAGCGGCAAAGCACGCCGCTCAACGCCTCGCGGATTTCGTCTTCGCTGGGGTTGGGGTTGGCGTCGAGCAGCGCTTTGGTGGTCAACACCTGGGCCGGGGTGCAGAAGCCGCACTGGATGGCTCCGGTGTCCATGTACGCTTGTTGGATGGGGTCAACACGGCCGTTTTCCGCCAACCCTTCTACCGTGATGAGGGAACGGCCGTCGGCTTCTATGGCGCGGGTTATACAGCTTCGTTCGGGACGGCCGTCCAGCAGCACCGTACACACGCCGCAGTCGCCCGTATCGCAGCCTCGTTTGACGCCGGTCAGGCCCGCGTCGCGCAGCACGTCCAGCAAATAATCCTGCTTGCCAACGGTGAATTCCCGGTCAATACCGTTGACGTTGATGGTAATGGTTTGTTGTTCGTTCATGATTGGCTCCCTTTTTCCATGCAGGCCATCAGAGCGCGATGAGTTAGCGTGCCCGCCATTGCCCGCCGGTAAACGACCGTGCCCCGAAAATCATCCTGGGGCGACACTTCGGCTTCAATCACATCCTTCACCTGCCCGATGGTGGCATGATTGAGCGGCTGACCGACCAGCAAATCGGCCGCTTTGGCCAGACGCGCCTGTTCGCGCCACACGCCCGTCAAAGCCAGCCGCGCCCGGCGCACAACCTCCTCGCCCAGGTCCACAACGGCAATGGCGCTGACGATTGGCTCATCGGTGGGCGTACGCCCCACATACACTTCGCCCCATACGCGCCCCGGCACATTGAGAGGAACCAGTAGCGCTTGCAGATGGTTATGATGTGGCTCTGTTCGGCGCAGAAAGTCCATCAACGATCCATCGTCGTCAGAAAATTTGACGTGCGTCCCCAACGCCAACAGTGCGGCCACCCACTGCGGGACCAAATTAGGCGAATAGATGGCTTCGGCCACGGTTGTGCCGTTGCGCTTCTGCCAGGAAATGGCGCCGCTTAACGTCTGGCGCAGTAGTTCGGGGCTGTCGGCAGCCTCATACACTTCTTGCAAGGTTGATTGCGCATCTATCCGCAGGCAGGCGTCGGTGTCGTCAAACCGCTGCGGCGATAGGCTGATATGGTTTTCATTCATGGTAGCTCTCCCACTGTTGAGAATTGGCCGGTTGCGAGGGGGACGCGGTGGAAACGGCCGTCCTCATCCTCACGCAGCCGATATAAATCTTCAAACTTCTCCACCCGATCAATAAAAAGGACGCCGTTCAGGTGATCAATTTCATGATGAACCACCACGGCGTCAAATCCGGTAAAGAGGCGGTTAAATGGTTTGCCGTCTTCATCCAGGCCGGTGACCCGCAGGTGATGCGGCCGTACCGTGTCGGCAAAAATGCCGGGGAAACTCAGGCAGCCGTCGTAATCCAACTGGTCGTCTGCGGCTTCAATGATTTTGGGATTGACCAGGGCAATGGGCGGATCGGGTTCATCGCCCGCCTCATTGCCCGCATTCAACCGCACCAGGACCACCCGGAAATGCACATTGATCTGCGGCGCGGCCAACCCAATGCCATCCGCATGTGCGTTCAGGGTGTCCTTCAGGTCTTGAATCAACTTTCGCGTGTGCCGATTCATGCCTTTGACCGGTTTACTTCTCCGGCGCAGCGGGGCCGGGTTCTCGGCATACAGCACAATTTCTTGCACGGCCATCGTTACACCTCATCATGGGGATGGTGGTGGTGGTGGTCATGGTCATGGCCATGATGGTGATGGTGGCCAAGGTCGGCCGAAAGCGGCCCGCCGAGCTTGTCTAATGCCTCGATCAACGGCTCGTTGACATGGCGCATTCGCTCCGCTGCCAGCAAAATATCCGCTTCGGCCACGCCCGCCTGTTTAGCCCATTGGCGAAACTCGTGGGCATGTTCTTCGTTGTGTTCAATCCAGTGGGGGATCAACACCCGCAGTTTATCCAATTCGTTCATATTCGACTCCCTAAATTGATTTATCCGCGCCAGTTTTGTTGTTCGATGATCAGGAAATTTTGCCGTTCTTCGTCGTTCATCAGGCTCTGTCGCACCGCAACCAACTGGCCGCCAGCCGACTGCGCCGCTGCTGCCAAACTGTTCACCATGTAATCACGGATATTGTCGGGGACGGTGGAGAAGGGCAGCATTAACGTCAGCGTCACCGTCTGATCGTCAGCTACGACATGATCGCGCAAGATGCCTAAGTGAAGCAGCGTAGTGGCAATGGCCGGATGCTCAACACTTTCCAGTGCGTCAATGATGTTTTGTTTGCTGTTATTGTCAGTCATGTCTACTCCTGTGGTTTGATTGGAGACTAGAGATTGAAGACTCAGTACTTTGAAAAACCGCAGAGGCGCGGAGAACACAGAGGAATTTTTGATGAGGTTCTCTCTGGTAACATAAAAACTCAGCGCTCTCTGCGTCTCCGCGGTTAAACTTTTTCTGAACTACTGAGACTAGGGATTAACAGTCTCCAGTCTCTGGTCTCCAGTCTCAAAAGTCTCTTTTATCAATGCTTGTGGTTATGGTCGTGCCCATGTCCATGGGCGACGCTTTCCGCGCAGGGCGATGCCTCGTGCAGTTCGCCGCCTAGATAGGTTTCCAATGTTTGCCGCACCGTGCCGGCCGCGCCGGTAGCTGCCTGGATACCAAACTGCTGGAAGAATTGGATCGCCCGCCCGCCCATGCCGCCGCTGAGCATTGTGTCAGCCTGCTGCTCATGAATGAACTGCGGAATCTGACCAACTTGATGCCCGGTGTAGTAAGGGTTGTCAATTACTTCAATCGCCTGGACTTCGTTGCCGTCCATATCTACCAGGGCGAAATAGGGACAGCGGCCAAAATGTTGAGCTACGACACTGTCCAAGTCATTGTTTGTTTGCAATGAAATTGCGATACGCATGTGTTAAATCTCCTATTGATAGTTAGACCTAAATGTTTTTCTCTACTTGACGATATGATATCCACGCACCACCTGGCGGGTATCGTCCACAGTGATGAAAGAACGAGCGTCAATACGATTGATGAGCTTCGTTAATGCCGGCAACTGTTTGCGCGGTAGTACAACACTGACCATTGTCACAGGGCCGGATTGGCCAAGGGCAGACAGTTCGGTCGCACCATAACCCGCTTGGCGAATGGCACGAGCAATAGCGGCGCCTTTGTTAGTAGAAACGATGTATGCGGATACTATTCCCAGCGCAATTTTGCTCTCTAACCACATGCCGACTAACGTGCCTGTGGCAAAACCGCCGCTGTAAGCGATGATGTTCCATAGGCTGCTCAGATTGGCGAATACTTGACTGATGGCTACCACCCAGATAGTAACTTCGACAAAACCAAGCAAAGCTGCCGCGCTTCTTTGTCCCCTTGTGATCAGCAAAGTACGGAACGTGCCCATGGAGACATCGGTGATACGCAGGGCAAAAATGAGCAGTGCCCCCGCGATCACCGGCCAGGTTAGTGGGGGAATTTCTATTTGAATCATATCCTTGCTTAACTCTATTATCGGCCGCGCTGCGAAGTTGTCCCTTTCTCTCACAGCAGACAGACGCCAGGTCAGCCAGACAAAAATATATGGTCTGTCACATTCATGAATCCTTATTGATAAGCATTGTTAACTGTTCAGAAGCGACATAGCCGGCCACGGTAATCGTCTGTGAAACGACACCAGGGACTTGGGCCACTGCTTGTTTGATTTGCTGCGCCAGCGAAACGGCGATGGGGCAGACCGGCGAGGAAGGGCGGAAGGTGTATGATACTTCCCCGTCGGCGACTTCCAGCGCCTCGATTAAGCGCATGCGCACCACGTCAGCGCCGGTTTTCGGGTCAATGACCAAGCGCAGCCGGGCCAGGATCAGCGCTCTGAGTTTTTCAGCCTGTTTATCGCTCATGGCGCTGCCTCTTTTTGCAAGATGGCGACGACTTGCGCCCACACGTCGCGCAGCGCCTGGCTGGCGGGAGAATTGGTCGCGTATTGGGTGACGGGTTGGCCTTGCACCATGGCCTGGGTAACGGCCGTATCAAACGGAATCCTGCCCACCACCGGAACACCCTGCTCCTGGCAGAACGCCTCAATCTGGGCTGCCCCGGCCGGGTAGATGTCCGCCTTGTTGATGCAAACCAGCGCCTCCACGCCAAAATGCGTGGTCGTTTGCAACACCCGTGCCATATCATGCACGCCGGCGGCCGTCGGCTCGGCCACAATGAGGGCCAAATCCGCTCCGGATGCCGCCGAAATTACCGGACAGCCAATCCCCGGCGGGCCGTCCACCAGCGTCAAGTCATAATCTTCATCCAGGGCGAGCAGCCGCGCCTGCTGCTTAACCAGTGTCACCAGCTTGCCCGAATTCTCCTGCGCCGGGCGCAAATGGGCGTGGAACAGCGGCCCGAAGCGGCTTTCCGAACGATACCATTCGCCCACCACCTGATCCTGCATCGTGATCGCCCCATCGGGGCATTGATAGACGCAGGCGGCACAGCCATCACAGGCAATCGGATCAATGATGGGCACATCGGGGATGGGCGCGTCGGGCGTATCTGAGGCGGCGATGCGGCGCAGGGCCAGGCGGCGGAAATGGGGCCGGGAGGCATCGCCGATGGCGTCAAAGCGGCACACTTCGGCGCAAAGGCCGCAGTTGGTGCAGATGTCGGCATCAATTTGGGCGAACAGGCCGCCTGTGAACGATTCGCGGCTGGTGACGTTGGGAGCCAGTACCAGTTCCAGGTTGGCGGCGTCTACGTCGGCGTCGGCGAGGACGGCCCGGATATGGTTGTTTTGTGAAAGGAGGTGGGCGAAAACGGCCGTTACACTCGTCTTGCCTGTTCCCCCTTTACCGCTGAGGATGACCAACTGTTTCATCGGACACCTCCCACCGCCGCCAGGTTGGCAATCTGCCCATGCAGCGCCCGGAAATCCGCTTCATATTCAGGATGCACGTCCAACAGCGTTTTACCCTGCGCGATACCTTCGCCAATCGCCCGTTCCAGCGGGATGCGCAGTAAAATGGGCAGGCCAACTTCCCGACAGTAGGCGTCCACGTCGGCATTGCCAATCCCATCCCGGTTGATGACCAGTCCGGCCGGGACGTCGAGTTCCTGCGTCAATTCATACGCCTGGCGCAGGTCGTGTAGGCCAAACGGCGTCGGCTCCGTCACCAACAGCACAAAATCGGCCCCGCGAATGGATTCCACCACCGGGCAGGACGCGCCGGGCGGCGAATCCACAATGACCACATCGGCCGCCTCATTACACCATTTTTTGAGCTGGGTGATGACGGGCACGGCCATCGGTTCGCCTACGTTGAGTAGCCCATGCCCAAAGTTGATGCCTTCTGGCGACAGCCCCCCTTCCAAAATGCCCAGCGTGCGCGGCACTTCGGTGATGGCATTGTCCGGGCAGACCAGCGCGCAGCTGCCGCAGCCGTGACACAATTCCGGGAAGACGAGCGTCTGCCCGCCCAGCACCACGATGGCATGGAACTGGCAGACTTCGGCGCACTCGCCGCAGCCGGTACATACGTTGGCATTCACCTGCGGGATGAGCATTTCCACATCCTTCCGTTCGTTGAGATGGGGCTGAATAAAAAGATGAGCATTGGGCGCTTCCACGTCGCAGTCTAAACAAGAGACCGACAACATGCTTTTGGCCAGCGCCTGGGCCAGGGCGGTGGCGACGGTTGTTTTTCCTGTGCCGCCTTTTCCGCTGGCAACAGCAATAATCATCGTCAAATCCTCAATGCAGTTTCTGGCCGGTGGCAGCATTGACCTGCTTTAACTCGCCGGCCAGGAATTTCTCAAGCAGCTCGGCCGGGGTACCGCTGTCGGCGGTAAAGGCTTGAATGCCAGCCGCTTCGAGGGCGGAGAAAGCCGTTGGCCCGTAACGGCCGGTGATGGTCGCTTCCACGCCGTTATTGGCCAGGAACTGCGCCACCTGCGCGCCCGCGCCGCCGCGGGCATTGGCCGCCGGATTGGGTATTGTTTCCCAGCTTCGGGTTTCGGTGTCGATAAAGATGAAAGCGTCACAGCGCGCAAAACGGGCGCTGAATGGAGTATCAAAATTTCCGTCTGATGAAGAAATTGCGAGCTTCATACGTTATCCTTTTCCTGATAGATTAAAGTTGATTTTTGCAGGGCAGTTGTACATTTAGAGTGATTTTGCGATCATTCTCCGTCCAGTAAAAAGCTAATTAAAATGGAAGCGAGGCCGGCAATGACGGTCTTAATTCCGTAAAAAACCAGGTTCTCATGCGAGACGTGGCCCAAGAAAAGGCCCAGGCCAAATAGGGTTAACAGCGCCAGGCCGATTGCGGTGTAATACACCCAGGTAATGGCCGGAAACAGCCCTGCGGTAAAGAAGGGAACCAAAATGAGCAGCGCCGCCAGAAAGGGCGAAAGGCCATCAACCAGGGCGACGACGATGACGGCCATTCGGGAGGCGCGGCCGATTCGTGTGTGGTTGAGGTCGGTCAGGGTGTGGCGGCTCAATTCGACCAGATCGCGTTTGCGTTCGGCCGTTTCTGTGAGGTAGGCGCCCCACAAGCCGGAGATGCCCATGGCGATGCAGGTAGAAAGGCCGGTGGTGACGACAATCTGCGGCCGTTTTACCCCAGCGGACAGGTTGCCCATGAGGACGCCAATCATGGTTAGCACGCCGTCGAAGGCATTCATGGCAAAATAGCGCCGGGCGATCTCGCCGGTGTTGGACATACGGCCGTAGGACTGGATGCGCTGCCACCAATCGCGCAGGGCTTTTGTTTTATCCATACGTTTTAATCTTGCAGCGTGGCGGCGTCGTCGATGATCGTCCGCCCGGCGACGACTTCGTCAATTGAGTGGATGGCTCCGCCCATCTCTTCGATGAGGGCCAGCACGTCGGGATAGTTGATCTGCTCCCCTTCGATGGTGATTTTGGCGTTTTCTACTTTGCGGTCCATTTCGTAGATGCTGATGTTAACGGCCGTTATCCCCTCCAATTCGCTCAATTGTGTAGCCAGCTCGATGATGCTCGGCTCGTGTGGCTTCAGTGTGTCCAATACCAATCTACGTATCTTTCCCATCAGTTTTTAACTTTCACTCCTTTTTCCCAACAAGCGGATGAGGCCAGCGATGAGGTTGAGTCTGGGAACGGCCGTCATGTATCTTTCATAAGGTTCGCCAAACTTGGCCACCAGATCGTCATCCTCCTGCCGGGTAAACAGGTAAACGCACGTCATCCCCAACAATCCCAAGACTACAATGAGCCAATGAGAGTTGAACAGCATCATCGCCGGATACATCAAAAACCAGCCCAGATATTGCGGATGCCGTACCACACTGTAAAGGCCGCTGTCAACCAGTGCCGTTGTTTGCACATAACTTTGCCCTTTGGCGACGCCACCTTTGTTGCGTAACACAGACATCGGCAGGAAAACAAAAACAATACCTACAGCCCAAACGATCCAACCGACATACCATAGCCATCTGATGGAGGTTGGATTGTCGAGCAGGAACATCAAGCCAAACGCCAATAGCAAGGAGGCGCTGGCAACAAAAAATAAGGTTCTTCTATGTTCCTGCCGTTTCATAATTCCTGCCGCCTATCAGCTCAGTTCAAAAGGTTTTGATACCCGCCACCCGCATTTTGCCAATGCGTTCCAGCAGCGCCTCGATGACGTGCTGCTGAATAAAACGGGCTATCTGGCAATCCTGGGCAAACAGTTCTCGCAAGCCCGACGCGTCGATAGCCAGCACTTCAATCCCGCTCAAACTACGTGCCGTGCAGCTTTGCGTGTAGGGTGGAACCAGCGCCGGGCAGCCGATAATTTCGCCCACTTCGACCGGCCGCAGCAGCGACAGTTTGGCTTCATCAACGGTAAACGTTTCTTCAACCTCACCTTCAACCAGCACAAATATCTCATCGGCCGGCTCTCCTTCTTCAAACAAGATGGCGTCGGGCACAAAACATTCCTCGCGACATACTTGCATCACGGCTTGCATTTGGTCTTCATTCAAGCCGCTGAATAAGGGATACTCGTGTAAAAATTTAAAGCTGTCACTCATCGCAAACCTCCATTGGAAAAAATGTGCGTATCGTCAAAAAACAGCGATTAATTTGGGCTTGCCGGTAATGCTTTAGTTGTAGGCGATACGCACCGCTTCATCGACCATCGCCGACTCAAGAAGCGGCTGCCACGCCGGGCCTTTCCAGGTTCCCAGGTGCGTGTGCATATCCAGATATTTTTGCGGGATGGGATGCGTGCCGACGACTACTTTGACGTTGTAACGCGCTTCAAGGAACTCTTTGAAGGTGTGAATGTAGGGACATGGTGGATAACCGACGATCAGCCCCGTGGCCAGGTGAATGACCTCAGCCCCATTTTTGACCATTTCGTCACCGGCATATTCGATGTTGCCGCCAGGACAACCATCGCAGGTTGTGTATCCCACCAGTTCCACTTCTTGGCCGGCGTAAATGCTAAAAGCGCCCTCCCGGTTCTTGAGTGCCCGGAAACATTTGCCACCAGCGCAACGGCGGTAACGATGACAAATAATGATTCCGATTTTTGTTTTTGCATTCATTGCTGCTCCCTTAAGTGGACGAGACATGGTTATGAACCTCCCACTTTCTGCTTCAGACTCCAGAAATGGTCATCCAATCTTTTAAGGGTCTCCCCGCGCTAACGAATGGGTCAGAGGTTCACCTGACTCTGCCGATGCGGATTGCTCAGGAATGGATTCCAAGTACAGTTTATTTTTCATTAAATCGATTTGGCGGATAACGGCCGTTACCATCATCGGCGGCTCAAACAACTTCACCAACCGTATCCCTTCAGAAACCGGTTCGACCAGCATGACATCATCCATGATTTTTTCTTCATCTAAATAAACAGCGACTTGACACATCTCTACACTCCGTTATTCTTTGTGGTCGGCCCGGCGGCCTGTGGCCTCATACCAGGCTTCGTAGCCGTCTACGAGCGCCGAGTTTTCAAACGGGTTCATGCTGCTTGCTTTCAAGGGCGTATCCCTTTTCGGCCGTTTCCATCGCCTTCACAATCCTGTCTGCCTCAGCCTGGGCCGGCGTCTGTATCAAGGGTTCACCCATCAGCCAGGCCATGGACAGCGCCGGGGTGTCGTGAATGATGCCCAGCGGCTCGATGCCTTCTTGGGACAGCCTGTCCCGCAAGAATCGTTCCGTCAATTCGTCGCGCACTTTGTTCAAGACAAACAATACACCTTTGACTTTAGCGTCCCGGTATAACTGATATGCCAATTCAACCAGCTCAGGAAATTCCAGATGGGCGGTGGCCGGTAATCCGCCCGCCCTTAATTGGTCAACCATGTCACGCATGTTAATGGCCATTTGCACGGCGGCCACAGTGGGATCAACAACGACAACTATCCAATCCAGGCTGACGATGTTGCCCCTGGCCGAGTCCTCAAAGCCGGCCTTGAAGTCCACCAGGGTGACCGGTTGTTCGCCGTCGTACTGTGGTTTGAAGTCGCGGGCGATTTTGGCGATTGGTCCATCACAACCGGCTCCAGGCCCTTTATCGCCCATCTTGCCGGCAATAAACAACCGGATGCCGCCTGGGGAACGGCCGTCATACGCAGCCGGCAGGTCCTCTATGGCTATGTCCGCTCCGGCCAGCGGCGTGGGATCGTCTACCGGGCAAGTAATAGCGCCGCCGCTGAATACCATGCCGCCAAAGTAATCGAGCAGCGGCTCTGGCGCTTGCTCAATTCCCAATACCTGTGACAGGCCAACATTGGTTGAATCGGCATCTAGCACACAGACTTCATAACCGGCGTTTTTAAGTGATTTGGCTAACAATACGGCTACAGTACTTTTGCCGCTGCCCCCTTTGCCAAAAATGCCAATCCGTTTTCCGCAAAGATTCTTCTCTTTTAACATGATCAATTTTCCCTTTTACTACTCATTGTTTCCCTGAAAAGCGCCAAAATATTCATCGAATCCGGCCTCGTTAGTGACTATGGCGATGACGTTGCTGACCGGGAGCTGCGGCCAGGCTGTGGGCTTCGTCAGGATAATGGGACGGCGCGGCGCTCCAAAAGCGCACACCGTATCGTTCGACGACCTGGGCCTGGCCGCTGGCTTCCAGCTTGTTTAGGGCTTCGCGCACGTGACCGGGCGTCCAGCGGGCCAATGCCCGCTCTAGTTCCTCCTGGCGCATGGGATGGCGGGTGATGATGGCGATGATGGCGGCAACGGCCGTGTCAAACCCGCTCAAATCAAACTCTCCCTCCACTGGATGGACCACGGTAGCGATGTCACCCAGAATCGCCCTGGCCCGCAGCAGCCCTTCTTCGACAGATGGCCGCACCCAGGTCTCGGCGGGCGGGCGGGTAGGCAGGTTGATGTGTACCTCGTCAGGCTGGATGCGGCGCAAGACGGCGGCAATCTGGTGCAAAGCCGCTTCGGTGTCGTTCAGGCCATGCACCAGCATGACCTCGATCCAGATTTTGCCGCTGTATTCCTGGCGGAAAGCAATCATGCCTTCCACCAGGTGCTCAAAGGTGACTTCCGGGTGGGGGCGGTTGATCTGGCGATAGAGAACGGCCGTGCCCGCATCCAACGACGGCATCACCACATCTGCCTGGGCCAGATCGCGGCGCACATCCGGCAAATAGAGCAGCGCCCCATTGGTGATGACGGCCACAGGTAGCTCGGTGAGCGCCTTCACTTCGCGGATAAGCCAGCCGATGTTGCTGTGCAGAGTCGGCTCGCCGGAGCCAACAAACGTCACCCAATCAATCTCGCCCGGCTGGTGGCTGGCCAGCGCCGCTTCCACTTCAGCCAAGATGTCCGTGCTGGGGAAATATTCTTTGCGCTCGTTGGTCAGCGGCACGGTTCGGCCAAGCTGGCAGTAAACGCAGTTCCAGTTGCACGTTTTCAGCGGGATGGTGTCAATACCTAACGATTGTCCCAGCCGCCGCGATGGTACCGGGCCAAATACGTACTTCATTGCCCCACCGTTCGTTGACGAATCTCATGAATGACCGTGCCCTGCTCCTGCCGCAAAATGCGCCGGGCCCCTGGTGCTCGTTCCTCAGGCGTTTCAACAACGAAAAGGGCTTCACCGCGCCGCACACCTTCCACGTAGGAATACAAGCTGTGTTCCAGTTTGTCTAAGCCAATGATGCCGCCCAGAAACCCGCCAGCAAGGACCCAAAACAGGGTGATAAGCGCCCATAAGATAACGCTTGTTTGGAGGGAGCAGTTCATGAATTGGCAATTGAAAATCCCGGCCGGCACGCCGTAAATAGCGCCCACTAAGAGGCCAAGGAATGCGCCCAGCGCCGCTTTCTTAGCCACCACCCGGATTCCCTGGTGACCGCGTAACCGCTGCCACACTTCGGTCGGTTGGCGCAAAACATTGATTTTATCTTCGGCAAATCCGGCCGTTTCTAATTCTTGCCTGGCTGCTGTCACGTGTTCATCATTGGGAATTAAGCTAACAATGGTCTCCATTTCTCACACTCATTTTCGACGGTTGTTGTTAGTCCTTCACTTATGTTCCTGTGAGCGGACGAGCAGCAACGGCCGATCGATCCGTTGTAAAACGCCAGCAGCGACACTGCCATAAAATACGCGGGATAACCCGCTGCGACCGTGGCTGGCCATAGCAATCAGATCAACTTCCTCACGCTTGGCCACATCAATAATGGTCTCGACAATAGGGCCATGTTTGATAACTTTCGTGACCTCAATGTCTTCCCCGCGTAACTCTCCGCACAACCCATCCAGGTAAACGGTAACTTCGCTGACCTGCTGTTCGACTGAGTCAACATTGGGGACAACAGCTCCATAAGGGTCAGCCACCACAAGGTAAGGCTCGATAACCTGCATAAAAATCACTTTTGCTTCAAAGCATCGGGCCAAATATTCGACTTGAGGCAATATTGCTTCCGCCCGCTTTGAACCATCTAACGGAACTAAAATCGTTTTGTACATGACAAACTCCTTCTACTAACCTTTGCCCTGGTGATGCCTCATCTATGTTTTTGGGAACTCATTTGGCTGAAGCTCAGAATGGCGTCGCGTAATGTTTCGGGGGCACACCCTTTGATCAGGAAAGCATCAGCACCGGCAGCCAGTACTTTTGTTTTATATTGGCTGTACACGGTCAGCACGACCACCTTGACGTGCGGCCAATTGCGCTTGATGCTCTGCGTGGCCTGAAGGCCATCCATGACCGGCATTTGCATGTCCATTAAGACGACATCTGGTTGGCAGGCCGGTATCATCAAGGTTGCTTCTTGCCCATTGGCGGCTTCGCCCACCACTTCCACTTGCGGGTAATGGGTGAGCAGCGCTTTTAGGCCCTGTCGCGCCGTTTGTTGATCGTCAGCAATTAGAACACGTACCCATTGATTCATTGGCTGCTCCCAAACTCCGTCCCCAGCCATGAAAACGCTTGATTGGCAACATAACAATGGCAACATAACAAGTCTTATCATCCCGTACTTTTACCATACTGTTAACCGTTCAGTTTGTCATCAGCTGGATGATGATTTGGGTCTCAACAAAAAAGACCGCCCGCAGGCGGTCTTTCCACATTTGTTGATGGCGTCTACAACATTTGTTGTAGAACGGATGGGCTATGGAGCGTCGTTATCCAGGGTGGTCAATCCCAGGCGCAGGGCATACAGCGTGGCCTGCACGCGGTTGGCCAGGTGGAGCTTGTCCAAAATGTGGCTGACGTGGGTGCGTACTGTGACTTCGGCGATGGATAGATTGTCGGCGATTTGTTGGTTGCTCAATCCTTTGGCTACGGAACGCAGCACTTCGACCTCCCGTTCGGTGAGCGGTTCTGGGGTTGGGGGTTGGGGCGACGGCCGTTCCTGGGGGGATGGCCGTCCCAGTTCGTGCAGCAGCTTCCGGGCAATGCGTGGATGCAGTGACGGCTCACCCCGATGCACCTGCCGGATCGCTTCTACCAAGTCTTCCGGGTCGGAATCCTTTAGCAGGTAGCCCAACGCGCCCGCTTTAATCGCCGGAAACAGTTTGTCGTCCGAGGCAAAGCTAGTCAAGGCCAGTACACGCGCCTCCGGCTGCCGCCGGGTGATTTGCTGTGTTGCCTCAATGCCATCTACGTTGGGCATTACAATATCCATCAAAATCACATCCGGCTTCAAGGCAGCCGCCTGACTGATCGCCTCCGCGCCGTCAGCGGCTTCGCCCACCACCTCGACATCATCAAATTCCGTCAGCAAAGCGCGCAGCCCTTTGCGCACAATCGCATGATCGTCAACCAGCAGAACACGGATTGGTTCGGATAATTCGGCCATCATAAATCCACTTCCACCTGCAAAATGGTTCCTCTATCCGGGGCACTGCTCACAGTCAACTGGCCGCCGATGTGCTGTACACGTTCTTCAATGCCCCGCAATCCCAAGCCGCCGCTTTGCCGGGCACGAGCAGGGTCAAAACCAATGCCATCATCCCGCACTTCCAGGCCAAAATGCTGGTCGCCGAAGTGCAGCCTCACAGTCACCTGCTGCGCCCTGGCATGTTTGACGGCGTTGGTCAGCGCCTCCTGGACAATGCGGTACAAATCTTCTTCAATGGTCAGCGGCAGGCGAGTTTCTTGACCTTCAACGTGAAATTCCGAGTGTAGTCCTGACCGCGCTTCGACGGTTTCCAGCCGGGTTTGCACGGCAACTGCCAGTCCCTCTTTTTCCAAAACGGGCGGATGCAGCTCAAAAATGAGTAAACGCATGTCCAGCATCGCCTCGCGGGCCATGCTGCGCAGCTCCTGCAAATGCTCGGCGACCACCGCTTGTTTGCCGGCGGCCAGGGCCATGCGGGCGGCGTCGGCATAGAGGGTCACGCTGTAAATAGCCTGCGTGACCGAATCGTGCAGTTCCCGGGCCAGCCGCTGCCGCTCCTCTATCACGGCCAGTTTTTCCGCCTGTTGGTGTAGTTGGGCGTGTTCGATGGAGATGGCGGCCTGATCGGCAAACAAGCGCATCAACCGCATATCGGCTTCCGTAAAACCACCCGGTTTATTGACTATATCCAGGACGCCTAAAATCACCTCATCCACGCACAAAGGCACGGCCAGCAGTGATTTGACGGCCGGATTACTCTGGTAGGCTTGCGGCTGGCTTTGCGGATCATTGAGCAGCAAGGGTTTCCTTTGTTTAACGATGGTTCCGGCAAATGAGTCGGCCACAGACAGGCGTTCAAAAACGGGCAGCGGCACCCCGCAGCTGCTTTTGACTTGTAAGCCGGCGTCATCCTCCAGCAGGAGGATGACGCTGCCTTCGGCGCCGGTGAGCCGGCACGCCTCGGCGCAGACGATGGACAGAACATCATCCAGAGTGGTGAGGTGCTGGAGCAGGGCCGTGGTGACGCGTTGCAGGCTCTCGCTGGCATTGAGCAACTGGGCGGTTTGTTCGCGTTCGCTAATGTCGGTTCCGGCACTGATGATGTAGGCGACTTCTCCACTGGCATCACGGAGGGCAGTGCTGGACCAGGCAATTAAGCGGCGACGGCCGTCCTTCGTGCCCCAATGCGTTTCGCTTTTGTGGGGGAAGTTGTCGGGAGACAGTTTGGCAAAGTTGGTTTGAACGGCCGTTTTCTCTTCCGGAGGGAGAAACAGACCCCAGAATTGTTTACCCTGTACTTCCTCAAATGTGTAGCCGGTTAACGCCTCGCAAGCCCGGTTGAAACGAACGATACGGCCGTTGTGGTCAAAAACAACGATGAGTGTATCAACCGCATCCAGAACGGCTGCGGAAAAGGTATGTTCAGCATCCATTAACCCATAAATCCCTGTCTTTTACTACCAGTATAATCTATTTCTCGCGGGAAGGATTGGAATATCCCAATCAAATTCTCTATTCCTGATACACCCGCACAATTTCGTCACGACCGGGGCGACGGAGTTCTTCATATCCGGTTGATGTTTGTCGCTGAACGGAAGGTGAACCATCCGCAATAACGCCGATATCGGTACAGCCTATACCTTCCCTCTCTAAAGCGCGTTGGATGTACAGGGCATCAGTCGCCGGGGACGTCAGAAGCAAAGCGCCAGAAGCGATGGTCGCCAGCAGATCCAGGTTGAAGACACTACAAATGCGGGCGGAGAGTGGGGGAATGGGCACGGCCGTCAAATCAACAATGAGCTGCCGGTTACTCGCCTCGGCCAACTCCCAGAGTGCGCCGGCCAGCCCGCCCTCAGTCGGATCGTGCATCGCCGTCACGCGGCCGGCCTGCATCGCAATTTGGGCATCACGTAAGACACTGATTCCGGGTTTGGTCAGGAAAGCCGCTGCCTGCTTAATTTCAGCTTCAGATAAAACTGGACGCAGCCTATCCGGGAATTCACGCGCCAAAATAGCAGTAGCTTCAATGGGCACGCCTTTAGTCAGCAAAATCCGGTCGCCGGGGGCAGCGCCGCGCGGCGTCACCAGTCGATCCGGCGCTACTTCGCCGATCATCGTGCCCACGATAAGCGGCCGTTCCAGTCCAAAGGTAATTTCCGTGTGCCCGCCAACAAGCGATACTCCGATCTCCTGGCAGGCGTCAGTGAGTTGGTGGAAGATCTGTTCGACGAGAACGGCCGTTGTGCGTTCCTCCGGCAGCAGCAGCGTTACCAGAAACCAACGGGGTGTGGCTCCGGCGGTGGCAATGTCGTTGGCGTTTACCTGCACGGCATACCAGCCAATTGCCTCGGCGGCAAAGGTAATCGGGTCCGATTTGTAGACCAACAGATAGTCACCCGCCTCAATAACCGCACAATCCAGCCCGACGCCCGGCCCCAAGACCACACGCGGGTCTTGGACAGGCGTCTGCGCCAGCAGTTTTGCCAGTAAATCGGCCGGCAGTTTACCCACGGGCAGCGGTTTCTTCATCAAGGCCATCGCTGCTTATTCCGTATGCTCCTGGAAGGCTGCCTCTAATTCGGCCAGGGAAGTGCGGAAAGCACCGTACTCTAACTCCTGGATGGGCAACATGGCCGGGCCAACGAAACCTTGTTGGCGCAGGTCGGCCGCCTTGCGTTGGGCTTTCAGACGGGTGGCGTCCCAGGCTACGTTGCCGAATATGTCCACGCCTTCCGACAGCCGGCCGGTTGAGGTGACGGAATAAGCCATGCAAGCGACCAGAGGCAGGCAGTAAGCGCCGGCAACGGCCGTGTTAATCGTCACCGGCATCAAGGGCATGTGATGGCTGCCGCGCGCATCGCCGGCCACGAAGTGTGCCACCAGGTATGGACTGACAATTTCCTCCGGGGCAGGGAAGATACCCTGGGAACGCACAATAGCCACCGGATCATCTTTGCCTTTGTACTCACCGGCAATGGTATGGAGCCGGTCGGTTGACACGGCTACAACCTGCTGCTCAGGATAACTGCGCGAGGTGATGGATTGGATGCCAAAGCGATTTTCGTCACGTAACAGGATGGCCAGATCAATGTGCTGCTCCGGCGTATTCAGGTCAATCACCCGGTCGGCCCCGGCGTGCTCCATGTCAATGACGGTAAAACGAAAGCCGGTTTTCATCTTGGGCAGCATCAGCCCGGCGCAGTACATGGGGCTGGTAAAGACGGCCCACAGGGGAAAATTGAAGACGCCTGGCCCACATTTATCAGCGGTGAACACCAGAAATGGTTCGGCCGGCCGTTCCTTGGCGCTGGGGTCGAAGCTGATTTCGGCCACGCCTGGCCCGGCGCCGCGCACGTTGCCTGAGGGCGCGTCTTTGAGCAGATCTTGACCGGCGCCGTACAGTCCATCCTCTTTGGCGATCTGCGTGGTCGCTTCAAACACGCGCCAGGCCAGATCATGGATGTCGGCATGGCCTCGGCCATGCGCATGGACCATTAACAAACAGATGTCATCGCCGGTGTGGGTCACGTCGAAATCGTGAATGAGTTTTTGCTCGGCCGCCTGATTGAGCTGCGTTCGAGCTGTTTCTAACATTCTGTTGGACGGCCGTGTATGACCGCCAATACTGCCAATATCAGCCTTGATAGCACTTAAGGTAAGCATGTGTATCCTCCTTCATTGTGATGAATTAAAAAGCCATCCGCTTGCTAGATGAAAAACTGATTGACACTCAGGGATGGCTGCTCGATACGGTTGGTGATGATACCAAAGATACCGATTGAGCCTCCTAACCGCAGCATACCATGTGCAAAACAACTATGTCAATTACACTCTGTTGCTGCCTGGTAGAACCGATTCATCCAACTCCCGCCGCTGAACCGCTGTTCTAGCCAGGGATCGGCCTCATTGTGATAACCAGCCTTTCCCCAGAAGCCAATCTCATCCTCAGCGCGAAATTCCAAACCGCTAATGCGGGAGAACCACTTTCAAAATGTCGTAAACAAAGGGGGTACACAAATGGGTGAATATGAAAAATTGCACTTTTTCGGGAAATTTTTCACCGGCAAGGCCCCGTAATGTGCATTTAATCCATCCAAATAGAATTTACTCAAGTGCGCGGTGAAAATATGCTCCAAAGGTAGATTCCGGTAGAATCACTGAAATCCCCGATTTGGAGTACGCATTTTCATGGTCTGGTTCCTGGTTGCACAAATATTCTCCACACTCATTTCGCTTTTTCAAATTGGTCGCATGGCCGAATCCGAAAAAGACCTGGAAATTATGGTGCTGCGGTATCAGCTAGGCATCGCCGAACGAAAATTGTAGAAGCCCGTGCGAGCCAATCGAGCAGAAAGGATGACCTTGGCGGTTCTGGCTGCCAAACTGAAGAAACAGACCAAACGACCTGCCAGCCAGTTCCGACAATTGATTCGATTGGTTCAGCCTGAAACCGTTTTTCGCTGGCATCGAGACCTGGTTCGCCGCAAATGGACACAAGAGAACAAAAGCAAACGGGGCCGACCTCGAATTGATGAACAGCAGGAGCACTTGATCGTGCGTCTGGCCAAAGAAAACCTGCGCTGGGGCTATTACAGGATTGAAGGCGAGCTGAAGAAGTTGGGTTTCGATGTCTCCCTGACGACGGTGCGCAATGTCTTGGGCCGCAATGGCATTCTGCCTGCACCCGTTCGTTATGGTTCGATTGGCTGGAAAACGATGATGAAGCACTACAAAGAACAACTTCTATGCTGTGACTTTTTTGTCGTTGAATCGCTCTTTCTGAAAACGTATTATGTGCTGTTTTTTCTGGAAATCGGCACCAGAAGAGTTCATCTGGCCGGGGTCACGGCTCATCCAGATGGTCAGTGGGTGGCTCAGCAAGCTCGCCAATACATCTGGGCCATTGAA
>JBNKZT010000018.1:0-31997 GCA_050301775.1 Promineifilaceae bacterium (SeqCode) | reverse complement strand
GCCATCCAACCTGATGAAAAGGGTGGGCTGGGGCTTTTGAACAGTTTGCCCGGTGGGTTTTTGCCGCGTCCGGTGATTACCTCTGCGGTAACGGCCGTGCCCGCCTTGCAAACTTTAGCCAATCGGGCGCTGTACCAGCACCTGGAAAACCGACCGGTTTTGGCCAATGGCCAATTGGTAAGAGGGCCGCATTTGGTGGTGCTGCTGGAACAGGTGGAGCGGCTCTTGTCGGCTGGATTTAGCTTGATGGAGCCGCTGGTGCGGCTGCTGGGAACCAATGGGCAGATTTCCCTGCTGGTCAGCACCCAGCAGCCGCAAAACGAACTGCTGCGTTACTGCGGCGACCGTTGGGGGACACGTTTGGTAGGGCGAGTGGCCGATGCCCATCAGGCCGAAGCGGCAACGGGTATGCTCTTGTCGCGGGCGGAGCAGTTGTTGGGGGATGGCGCGTTTTTGCTGCTGCGCCGCGGGGAATCGTCGGACGGCCGCCGTCCGCAGCCGCATTATTTTCAAGTGGCGTTTGCCGACCGGTACGATCTTAGTTTTTTGGCCAGGCAGGAGAACCATTTAGCTCCTCGCTGACCCGCCAACTCGCCAACTCCCTCCTCATGTTATAATGCCAATATGAAACCGTTTGAACCGGCTTATCTGGAATTGTACCGGCAGGGTGAACTGGCGCGGCGGGCGGAAGTGGCGCTGGGGCAGCTATCGCGCTGCCGGGTCTGCCCCCGTGAGTGTGACGTGGATCGGCTGGCGGATGAGAAGGCAGTGTGTGGTAACGGCCGTTATGCCCGAGTCGCCAGTTATGCCCCCCATTTCGGTGAAGAGGACCCGCTGCGAGGCACGCGAGGCAGCGGCACGATCTTTTTTGCCGGCTGCAATTTACGCTGTGTCTTTTGCCAGAATTACGACATCAGCCAGGGTGAAGCCGGCGCGCCGGTTTCGCCGGAAAGGCTGGCCGGGATGATGCTGCATCTGCAACGATCGGGCTGCCACAATATCAATTTTGTCACCCCGGAACACGTCGTTCCCCAAATTTTGGAGGCGTTGGTTATCGCTGCTGCTGATGGCTTGTGTCTGCCACTGGTTTACAATACCTCGGCTTACGATTCGTTGGACAGTTTGCGCTTGTTGGATGGCGTTGTGGATATTTACATGCCCGATTTTAAGCTGTGGGATCCCGACCTGGCCTTTCGTTATTTGAAAGCCCGCGATTACCCGGCGGCGGCGCGGCAGGCCATCCAGGAAATGCAGCGGCAGGTGGGGGATTTGCAGTTGGATAATCGGGGAATTGCCCGGCGGGGCGTCCTGCTGCGCCATTTGGTGATGCCGAGGTTGGTGGCGGACACGGCCGTTATCATGCGTTTCCTGGCCGATGAAGTGTCGCCCAATCTGTATCTTAACTTAATGGCCCAGTACTACCCGGCCCACAAAGTCAGCCGCGAAAAGTACCCGGAAATCAACCGTCGATTGGTCGTTGAGGAGTATCGCCAGGCCTACCAGGCAGCGCAGGAGGCCGGATTATGGCGGTTTGATGAACGGCCGTTGCGTTTTTTGCTGTGAAAGAAGGGACGCGGAGTTACGCAGAGGAGGCACGGAGATACGCAGAGAGAGCACAAAGAAATTTCTGACTATGAAATGAGGATTTCTTCAATGGTAACGGCCGTTTCCGCCACAACCAGCTGCACGTGATGCCGTAAGACTTGCCCACCCTGTTCAAAAATGCGGGGTACGCGGGCGGCATTGATGTAGATTGTGCCATCTTTCTCGACCAACCACTTCCGCTGCCTCCCACTTTTCGTGCGCTGGTGTAAATGTCCGGCAATGACGGCCAGTACCGCTTTGCCTTGTGATTTGGCGTAGGCGATGGCCTGTTCCAGGTCGGGGTCGCCAAAATCGCCGCCCGCCGGCTTGAAATCACGTCCCCAGATGTCGATTGGGGCCTGGCCGAGGCCGGTGGGTCCGTTGTGAGCCAGGAAGATGAGCCGGTCGGATTGGGTCTGATTCACGCACTGCCGCAGTCGTTCGGCTGACTGATCGAGGTTGGCGATGCCGTAACGCTGCTGCAGGTAGGGTTGGAAGCTGAGTGTCGGGCCGCCCATGGAGAACGGCCGTGCCGCGACCAGATCGAATTGGGGGAAATGATGGGATGAGTAGCCGACGGAAACGGCCGTGTCTAAAGCCTTCTCTAATCGTTTTACCCGACGTGATTGTCCCAATCCACTCAATCGAGCCAGCCACGCCTTTTGCCAAATTTCGGTCGCTAACTGCCAGATAGTGGTCGTGTCATGGTTGCCGGGAATGAAAACGACCGGCTTCTTGATTTTGGCAATGAGTCGAGCGATGGGTAGTCCCCGGCGCGGCCGGTAATTGGACAAATCGCCCACGAACAAAATCAAATCATAATCGGACTGGTTGAAATAGGTGACATCCACCTTATCAAAATGGAGATGGATGTCACCGACAATTGCAATGCTGACCATAAACCCGATTATCGCTTGAAAACCACTTGAGGCAACGCAAATCTACTCATTAGTCACGACCGGCAAGAAGTTCAGGCAATCATTGCCAATGAGCGCGTAACCATCGGCCAAAAATTGATTGTCGCGCATCGCCTGCCACAAAATGGGCGTTTCACCGCGCTGTTGAGCCAGATAACGGCCCAATCCTAACGTTTGCAAGGCCAGATTCCACGACCCTTTTAGCTCATTCCAAACCAATTCGTCGGCGCTGCAACTGGCGGCGTCGGTCGGGAACATTAAACTTTCTACGTTGTTCAGCGGCGAGAATGGGCCTGCATCGATGAGCCAGGCCCACATGCTGATTGCGGTCGTTGGGGTGATGGAAGCCGCCATCGCTGAATAATGGGGCACGGCCACCGGCGCACCCAGCAAAGCGACACCATCATTGGGCGGCGAAAATTGACCGCCTATGCCAAATGGCTGGTAAATCTGGGCTTTGGCAACGGCCGATGGCGTTGGCACTTCGCCGGCCGACAAGCCAAACAAACCCAACTGGGCCAGACAGGAGGTGGGATAATTGGTTGAAAAGTAGGTCGTTTGGCTGTAGACAGCTTGCCAGCGATAAACTGGCCAGGGGGCTTCCCAATAATCGTTTGGGCAAGGGGGCGGGTAAAACAGCCAGGCTATCTCATCAATGAACCCGGAGCCATTGGCGGTGGGTGGCAAAGGATGAGCTAAAGGTGGAATTTGGCCGGCTGCGGCGGCGTAGGCCAGATCGATCAGCCAACTTTCGCCGCCAAATACATCCCAGGATGAAGTGAGCCGTACGCCACTTTCTGTGTAGCCGTGGGAGATGCCATTGGGTAACAGCAAATCGGCCCACATGATGTCGGACAGCATTTGTTCGGTTCCGGTGGTGTCGAGTCCCAGGGCTTGTTGAGCTTCTAACAAGCCTATGGCGGCGATGGCGGTGTCTACCGAGGAATATTCGGTGTTGGCGACGATGGTGATGGTGTTGGATGGAGTAATTTCGACGAAATGAGGCCAGAGGCCGTTGTAGCGGGGCACATCTAGCAGGAGAGTATTGCTGATCTGGGTGACGATGTCGATTGTGTCAGTGATGTTGATGATGCCGAGTTGGTGGGCAACGGCCGTTGCCGCCGCCAGACTCCCCGTTGCTTGAATCGCTTCAAATTCACCGCTGGCATAATTGGATCGGTCCCGTACCAATCCCGTGGTGGCGTCATAGTTGTTGAGCAGCATCCCATAACTCCAGACAAAACTAGCCAGCGCCACATCTGAGATAGGATTTGTTGCCGTAAACGTGATTTTGTCGATAACGACATAATCACCGGCCGATGCCGGTTCCAGGATGAAATTGAGATTGGTTGTATCGGTTATAATTGGTAGTGCAAAACTTAGTTTTTGCGATTCGCCGGTAAGTTGAGTGGATTGCTGCCAATTCTTGATGCTGCCGTTCTTTAATTCGGTTCTCAACAATACATTAGGTGTGCTATCGGCAATTCCCACGTTGATATCGGTTATTTGACTGTGGTATTGATCCAGAATTTGTGCTGGTAAAACCGCTGAAAAGTCAATAGGTGCATTTTCACGGTCTGGGTGATTGAGGCTATTCCACATACCACCCCAGGTGCCGGATTGAATGGTAATTCTGACCTGGCCGACCCCATAGTTTAAAAGTACATTGTTCAATGCCCCCCGATCACCACCTACACGATTGTAGTAGTAATCTGAATCGCCCTGAAAGGGTTGAGGTAAGAAATCATCAATGGTAATGTCGACTTCAGGGGGAGCGATGGCGGTTATTGTGTCAATGTTGTCGTCTTCTTGGGCCATTGTTAAGTTTTGTGATGTAACTAGCAGATTTAAGAGCAGTAGAGTGAACCCCAAACTGAAAAGGGTAACGGCCGTTATCTTCCTGACCTTCATCGGAAATCCTCCATTTATGAACTTGAAAACAAAATTGGTAATCGGCTGTGATGCAAAAGAGCGTTAAATAATCCTGTTCGCTAACCGGAACGACGGATATATGTATGAAACTATACACGACTTAGCGGTTGTAAGGAAGTTACAATTGGCACAATAGAGGAGTGATGTTTGTCAGGGGTTTGAGCGGAGAATAATCAGGTTTTACTCTTCTTCGTCTATCAGATGCAGCCCAGCATCTTCCTCAAAAGCTTCAGCATAGAACCAAGTGACGAGGCGTTTTTCAGCCCAGGGGGTGAGATTGATCATGAGATGGACGCCGGGACGGCTTTTCATGGCGTCTTCAAAGGCAGCACGAGAGGTGAAATAGAGTTCGTAGGCCAGGTAAAAGCGGGACTCCCCGGCCGGTTGGCCCATCACCCGGCTGACTTCACTTTTGAGCAAGCCGGGCAGCTGCTCGGCCAGCGGTAGATGGATGTGGGAGAAGAAGTTGTCTACCGCATCCAGGTCGTCGACTTTGCGGTAGAGGGTGGTGAATTTGTACATTTTGGAGACTGGGAACTGGAGACTGGAGACTGGGATTTGCTAATCTCCAATCTCCAGTCTCCATTGCATCATTGCCACAACGCCTTCAAATCTGCTTTGAGTTGGGCGCGTTTGCTGGTGTAGTCGGCTTCATCGAGGCCGCCTTTTTCGTAGGTGTCGTCGAGGTCGGCGATGGCTTGCAGGAGTTGGTTGACTTCATCGTCTTCCGTGTCTTCTTCTTCATATTCGATCTTATCCTCATATTCGTAATCGTCGTCATAGGCTGGGGTGGTTTGCCAACTGCGGTAGACGAAGACGGCGGCGGCGATGGCGATGAGCAAAATGCCGCCGCCAATGATCAGTTCGGTGGTGTTGTTACGGGGGATGACGGCGTTGCTGCCAACACCGGCCGTTTGCGTTGGATCGCCGGAAAGCGTTAAAGACAGTGTGCTGCCGGCCGGTAAATTGGCGTGAGCATAGCTGAGGAACGAGGTTGTGCCCATGTCGCTGGCGCCCTGGAATTCCCATTCGCTGCCGGTGAGGGTGACACCCGCGTCGGGCAGGATAACATTGGCCCGGTTGGTGACGTAGGGTAAGGCGTGGCTGAGTGTCATGCCATCTTTGTAGGGCAGCAGGTAGCTGATGATGAGGTTGAGACCGCCGGTTCCGGGCTGAAGAGGCAGTGTGTCGGCCCAGCCATCGCCGGTTTCGATGACTTCGGTGGCTGGAATGGTGGAATCGATGGAGCCAAGCGTGCGCTCGAAGACGGGGCTTTCGGCGCCATCGGGCAGAGAGAAGTGGATGGTGCCCTGATCGGGATTGCCAGATTCACCAACGAACACGGCCGTTCCGCCACTATTAATCACATACAATTCGCTGACCTGTAACAAATCCGCGCTCTGGAATTCCATGATCAAGTGGACTTGCTCGTAGGTGATGACGCCGGGATCGGTTGTGGTATCGAAAACAGTAATAGGCAGTTCAAGTGGCAGGCCGGCATTGCTGACTTGTCCGGCATTGCTGCTGAAACTGAGGTCGTTGTAGCGATAACCGGCCAGAAAAACCCAATCAGGCTGAATTTCCGGTAAATCAAATTGGAAACGGCCGTCCACCCCCACCGTCGTCGTCAAACTCAACGTCTCTTCAAAGCTGGTGGTAAAAGCCCGCAGCATGGCTTCGCCACCGCTGATGGTGTCGCCGGTTGTGCCGTTGTTAACGATGCCGGTAATGACTGCGCCTTCAATGGCGGCGGGCGGGGCAGGCGGCGCGGCATATTCGTAGCTGAAGGTACGGCCGTAATCAACCACCGCCACCAATTCTGCTTCACTCAAATCATAGGTGTGTTCGGCAATGGCGCTGCCGGATAAATCGGCCAGAACCATGTCGTTGCCCCGGCTGAACCAGTAATCCAGGCGGGTCAGGTCCAGACCGGCGGCCTCGGAAGCAGCATCGGGGCCATCGCCTAAACCGGTCTCGCCATGACAGGCAGCGCAGTTCGTTTCATAGACGGCCTGGCCCATTCCGATGGAATCGGCCGGGGTGCTGAAGCTGTAAACGGCCGCTACCGCATCCCACCGGGTGGCTTCATCCAGCGGGTTGCTGCTGGCCGGGCCAAAGGGGGGCATGCCGGATTCCAGAATACCGTTGGTGATCGTGTCGAACAGGTTGCCGGGCACGGCCATTTCCCGAAATACCGGGTCATTCAAATGGGCTGGCGCTTTGGGCAGTTGGGCCGATAGTTCGCCGTCGCCGCCGCCGGTGGGACCGTGGCAGTTGGCACAACGATCGGCAAAAACGACCAGGCCATTGGCCGCACTGGGCGGGGTCAGCGGCAGTGAAGGCTCTTGCGCCGCCAGATTGATGCTGCCGGAAACCAGCAGGAATGAAACGAGGCCAAAAATGAAGACGGCCCAGAAACGGCCGTCTAAAAACTTCAAGCGTGAATGATTTGTCATTGTAAATTCAACTTTTTAGCGAATGGCTTGTTTGGATCGCAGCTTATGGCCGCAAGAGACACAGAATTTGTCACCGACATCAAATGGGTTGCCGCACTGCGGGCAAAATCCGCCGCCATTGGCCGGTACCGGCCGTGGTTTGGGGGTGCTTTTTGCTTTTTTGGCCTGGCGCATACGCGCTACGGCCGCTTCGATGTCATCATCAGTATCCACTGTGCCGTTGAGTGTTGGGGCAGTGGGTTGTGGCGCTTGGCCGGCCATTTGCTCCAATTGTTTTAAGATGTCGGCGGCGCTGTTCATAAGCTGCGCTCGCTGACTTTGATGAATTTCATCGGGCATTTTACCCGTATCATGATCGAAATCCAGGTCTCGAATTTGGGCCAGAATGGCTTCTTTTTCAGCCAGTAAGATTTGTTGCTGTGATAAATTTTTCTGTCCTTCCCGTGACGCTTGCAGTAACGGCCGTGCCAAAACCAGCCCGACCAAAATTGCCAGCGCGACTCCCAACAGTATTGAACCTATAGTCATGTATAAAATGTAAAACGAACGATAGCATGTCAGCGATTCAGCATTTCAGCCATTCAGCTTTGAAGCTGACCGGCTGATTGGCCGATAAGCTGACCGGCTATTGGTCGCTTCACCCTCCGTTTGCCAGTAATTGTTCGATCGTTCCGTTTAATGTTGCTTCCCGGATGGGGCCAAGCTGGACATACTGTACCTGGCCCGTCTTATCGATGATAAATGTTTCCGGGACGCCGGTTATCTCATAATCACTGGAAATTCTGTCGCCATAATCCAATGCATTCGGATAAGAAATATTGAATTCCTTGAGATACTCGATTGATTTCGGCTCTACATCAACGTGGGCCACGCCCAGGAATACAACACCACTATCCTTATATTTTTGCCAACTTGCTTCAAACGCTTTGGCTTCTACCCGGCATTCTACACACCAGGAGGCCCAGAAGTTCAAGACGACGACCTTTCCCTTGAAGTCGTCCAGATTAGCCACTTGCCGGTTTTCCCATTCATAACCGTCCAGGAATGTGACTTCAAATTCTGGCGCTGTTTGGCCAACTTCGGGCCGGGTTTTGTTTGTTTGTACCAATCCCCAACCCAGAAAGCCCAACAGGCCAAGGACAAAAACCCAGAGCAGCAAGCTGCTCCAGCGGAACGGCTTTGCTGTTGTTTCGGGAGTGGTTGGCTGTGTAGTTGTATCACTCATAGTTTAAGTTTACCTACCAGTTGCCGCTGTGCAAACTGATGCTATTTTCCTTGCAATTCCTTTTCGATTTTGGAGTGGTAGTCATCGGGCGCTGTGGGTTCGGCAACGGCCGTACCACTGACCACCGCCTCACCCCCGGCTGCCGATGACCGTAGATTGCGCATATAATTCACGAAAAACAGGACGCCAGCCGGGATCATGATTAGCGGAACCAGCCAGACTAACAAGCTGAATCCTTCACGGGGCGGCTCGGCCAGTACCCGGTCGCCGTACAAATTAGAGAAATAATCAAATACATCTTGCTCGGTTTTTCCATCTTCCAACATTTCGCGGATGATTTGCCGCCAGTCAGCGCAAGCCTGCGTCTGGCAAACATCCAGAGGCGTGCTTTCACAAACCGGGCAGTAGACAACACGGGCGATTTTGTTCACATCGTCATCGGTGACGACGCGTTTGATGCCGTTGTCATCGTCGCTGCCGCCATCCTGAGCCATGACCGGAATGACGAAGGCCAGGAGTGAAAGTAAAACGGCCGTGTAAATCGTAAAGCGTGAAACGTGACCCTTGAAACGTGGTACATGATACATGATACGTGACACTACAATCTCCTCTTAGTCTGCTGCGCCAACAGCCACGCGCCGCGAACGGCGGGCAACAGCTTCTTTTTGTCGGTCCGGCCAGGCAGCGACGAGTGTGCCAAAGACGAAGATGAACCCACCAGCCCAAACCCAGTTGATAAGTGGGTTTAGGAAGATGCGGAACGTCGCTGCATTGGCCGATGTGGGTTCCCAGTTGACCAAGATGACGTAGAAATCTTCGGCAATAGTGGAACGGGCATCGGGAATTGTCATGGGTTGGCCGGTACGGGTGTATAGTTCGGTGCGTGGAGTGAGGGTGGTGATGGTACGGCCGTTAATCTTCACATCCACATTCGCCTCCGTAATCAACAAATCATCCGGGCCAGGATAACGAGTAACATCGTTAAATACCATCTCATACCGCCCCAAAGAAACAGACTGGCCGCTTTCCAGCCGGATTTGTGTTTCCTGTTGGAACAACTCCACGCCAATGATGCCAATCGCCATCACCAGCACGCCCATGTGAATCCAGTAGCCGCCATAGCGCCGCCGGTTCCGGGCCAGCAAATTAGAAAACGCCACCGGCATCGATTCGCCTCGTTTCATACGAGCATGCGTGCCTTTCCAAAATTCCACAAGCGTCAAAATAGTAGAAAAGGCTACCGCCCAAAAACCAAGCAGCGCTGCCCAACTGCGAATATTCAGGACGATCAGCACCACAACGGTAATCGTTGACGCAGCCACCGGCCACAAGATCGCTTTGCCTAACCGCTTAAGGCTGCTGCGATACCACATTGTCAATGGCGCAACCCCCATCAATAAAATCAACAGGAGGAACAACGGCGCCAACGCCTTCTCATAAACTGGCGGGCCGACAAACCCTTTTTCATTGGTTACGAGTTCAGACAAAATCGGGTAATTGGTTAAAAAGAAAACAACTGCCAAAATCGCCAATATCAGGAAATTGTTGTACAAGAAAGCCGCTTCCCGTGACAGCAGGGAGTTGAGATGATTCTCTGTGGCCAGCATGTCACGCCGCTTATTGACCCAATAAACGGAAAAGACAAACATGACGGCGATGAAGGCAAAGAAAAGCGGCCCAATCGCCGATTGCGCGAAAGCGTGTACCGACGAAATGACACCACTGCGAACAATGAACGTACCGTAAATGACCAGGGAATAGGTCAAGATCACCAGGAACATATTCCACGTTTTGAACATATTCCGTTTTTCTTGAATCATCACCGAATGCAAGAAAGCTGTTCCTGCCAGCCAGGGCATCAACGACGCATTTTCCACCGGATCCCAGCCCCAATAGCCGCCCCAACCCAATACGTCGTAAGCCCAACGACCGCCTAAAATCAGACCCAGGCTCAGGAACAACCAGGCGACCAGCGTCCAACGGCGGGTTGTTTTAATCCAGCCATCGTCCAGCTTGCCCGACATCAGCGCCGCGATGGCGAAGGTGAAGGGGATAATGAAGCCCGTAAAGCCCAGATACAGCATAGGTGGATGGATGATCATGCCGGGATGGCGCAGCAGTGGATTGAGGCCATTGCCGTCGGGGGGAATGATAGCCATACGCGCAAATGGGTTTTCTACAAAGGCCGAAATGCCCAGGAAAAAGACCTGCGTCATGCTGATAACGATGATGACGTAGGGCATCAAAGCTTTTTGTTCACGCCACTTGCCGGACATGGCCGCAGCCGTAAACGCGGCCAACAGCAAGTTCCAGAACAGCAATGAGCCGGCTTGTCCACCCCATAGCGAGGTGAATTTTAAATAAGTAGGCATCTCAATACTGCTGACACGCCACACATATTCCACCGAAAAATCGTTACGGACAATTGACGTGATTAGAAGCGCACTGGAGAGTACAACTAGAGGGAAAATGGCTATAGTTGCGTTACGCGCACTCATAATCCAGCGTTCATCGTCACGACTTTTGCCGTACCAGGACGCAACGGCCGCATAAATTGCGGCTCCAAAAGCAAGTAATAGGGAAATATAACCTAAGTCAGGAATCATAATTTATCCAGTTTGGTTAGTGGCAGCTACCAGCCACCAGCCACCAGCTACTATTCAGTTATTGGGACGCCATCGGGATGGTCGGCCGGATCAAGTTCTTCATAACGGGTGGGGCATTTGAGCATTAAGCCGCCCTGATTGGCATAAAAAGTGCCCGTTTCGTCGGCATGGCCTTCAATGAGGGCTTGTGCTTCGTGCTGCAGCAGGTCGGGTTTGGGTTCGTTGACGGCAACAATATGCAGCCGCTGCCCGGGATTGTTAATGTCATCGACGACATCAAACTCCAGCCGGGTGTTTTGGGCATCGATTTCCGTAAATTGAATCGAATCGCCAACAACGACACCGGCAATACGCAAATCGCGGCCAATTAACTGGCTTTGCTGCGCATAGAATTCGTCAACAGTTTTGTAAAGCTGGGTATTGCCGCTCATGGCATTGATGACCAGAAAGGCAATGGCCGCAATGAGTAAAACACCACCGACGATAAACTTCAAACGATTGTTCTTGGATTTGGACAGAAGCTCTTCGCCTTCATTTGTCCAGGTTGTGTCAGCCATATTGTCTCACCTCTAAATTTATAAACGATTCTCTACTCTTCTTCATCCCAGTTCGCCTGGCTTTCATCAGCCAGAATTTCCTGAGCTTTATCAACAAATTCTTCAGGAACGGCTACGTAACCGGTTCCCAGGATGCCAATGGTAAGGCCTAAGGCCCGTCCGGCGCCTTCTTGCCAGGCACGAGCCGGTATGTTTTCCGATTGTAACCGCCCGGCCATGATGGTGGCGGGCATTAAGCCAGCCGTGCGGGCTACCACCTTCCATTGAACCTCTCCACTACCGCCAGAAGGGGTAGGGATGCTTGTACTTTCTTCAATAGGGTCGTTTAATGGATGGGAATGGGTGGGGTTACTCATCATTTTCTTATAGTCTTGATAGGTTGAATGGTTTCCTTAATTCGCCTGAATATTTTCATATCTCTCTCGAAGTAGATTATACTGGGTATTGGATTGTTTTAAGACCTATTTGGCGAAGTTCAAAGGTAACATTAAGGTGTGTAGGCCATATGGTTATCAAAATCCTGATTTGTGAACCTGGATGGGATTTTGGCAAACAAAACGAGCCGTCCAGGCTCGCCCAAAATATTATGAATTGTAGGGTTTAGTATAAATGCTTATGTGATTTTGTCTATGTCATAGGTCATGCTTATGATGTGATGGAAGTCATAAGTTGAGCTAGAGGAAGATTTATGGATACTGTTTTGGCAATCTTGGATCAGTTGGATAGCAGCCGGGAGCGGGTGTTGGCGGCGATTGAGACACTGCCGGATGAGGCGCTGTTGGTGATTGGGGCTGTAGGTAACTATTCAGTGGCGGATGTGCTGGCGCTGCAAGCGGCCTGGGAGGCGGAACTGGTGACTGGCTTGATGCGGCTGGATCAGCGGAAGAAGCCGGAACAGCTTTTAGCGGCGCTGGCCAGTCCGGAAGTGTATGATGCCCGTCGGTATGCTGAATTGAAAGGGCGGGATGTGGATTTGATTTTTGATGATTTGCAGCAGGTGCGGATGCAGTTGGAGGCCTGGCTGGAAGAGTTTTCGGAACGAGATTTGATGGGGCGAAACCGGTATTCCTGGTTTGGTGGGAAGTCGCTGCGGCAGGTGATTATGACAGTTTGTGCTGAGCGGGAAGCGGCTTATGTGGCCGATTTGGCGCGTTTTGCCCAGCAGTGGCTGGATGAGAATGACGGGGAGTCTGAGTTGGATTCGGCCATGTTTATTCCGTTAACGGCCGTATCCCCGGAGGACAACAATCATGATGAACAGCCAGATTGAGCCGAACGTGTACCAGGCGGCCCAGGAAACGGCCGTGGTGGTGGATCGCAGTCATTTGGGCGTGCTTTTAATTAGTGGCGAGACCCGGTTGGATTTGATCCACCGCATGTCAACCCAGGCGGTAAACGGTTTACAGCCCGGCGAGGGGACCGCTACCATCCTGACGACCGACATTGGCCGCATCATCGACCGTCTGCTGTTGTATGCAACCAGCAGCACGGTTTACGCCTTGACCAGTGAAAACAACAGCGACACCATCGCCCGCTATTTAATGCGCTTTGTCTTTTTTAGGGATGATTTTCAGTTGAAGGATGTGAGCGAGGAAACGGCCGTGTTCGCCGTTTACGGACCGCAAGCCGGGCAAAAATTGACGGCCGCCGGGTTCGGCGAGGTCGATTTGCCGCTGCATCATTGGCGGCAGACCGAGATTGCCGGCTGCACAGCCTATGTGCATCGGACGGATCCGATTGGCGGCGGCGGTTATTTTGTCATGGGTCAGGAGGCGGATCGGGCGGTGTTGTGGGCGCATTTGCTGGCAGCCGGTCTTGTGGCGGCTGATGAGGCGGCGTTTGACTTTTTGCGGATTGAAGCGGGCCTGCCCCGGTACGGCCGTGAACTGACCAATGACTATATCCCGCTGGAAGCCGATTTGTGGGACGATGTTTCTTTTAAGAAAGGCTGCTACACCGGCCAGGAAATCATTGCCCGCATGGAAAGCCGGGGCAAATTGGCCAAGAAATTGGTCAAACTGCGGCCCGCTGCATCTGTTCAGACAGGCGAGCCATTGACGGCCAACGGCAAAAATGCCGGTGTCATCACTTCAATAGCTGTGGGGTCTGAGGGACCGATTGCGCTGGGGTACGTGAAAACGGCCGTTTTGGAGGCTGATGTGCCCTTGTTTGTGGGAGAAACGGCCGTTCAAGTCAGATAGGGGCAGCCGTTGGCGGCTGCGCAGCCGAGTCCCCAAAAGGTGCAAAAATCAGCCCTGTCCGGTAAGATTCCTGAGATTCTTGGGAGCTGCACATAGCATTCCTGCATTTTTGAACATTGAAAGGATTGAATAATCATCATGTTAACAGGAATTGATTATTTGTTGGTTGGATTGGCGGCCTTAGCGGCCGGGGCGATCAATGCTCTGGCTGGCGGCGGTACACTCATTACATTTCCCATGTTAACGGCCGTGGGCATTCCTGCTGTCGCGGCCAATGTAACCAATACGGTTGCCCTTTCACCCGGTTATCTGGGTGCGACCCTGGCTCAGGCCAAAGATTTACGTGATCAACGCCAGCGCATGTGGTTGCTGCTGCCGGCCAGCGCCCTGGGCGGGATTGCCGGCGGCATCCTTTTGCTAAACACCGGCGAACGGTTGTTCCGCGATCTGGTGCCGTACCTCATCATTCTGGCTTCCACTTTGCTGGCAGTGCAGGACCCGGTGCGGGCCTGGTTGGTACGTCGTGCTGGAGAAAGGGGAACGGCCGTTACCTCTGAAAAAGGCGCCATCTTACCCGTTTTTCTTGCGGCAATTTACGGCGGCTATTTTGGCGCCGGACTCAGCGTCATCGTTCTGGCTGTCCTGGGGCTGACCCTCGACGATTCACTAACCCGGCTGAACGCGCTCAAGCAGGCCATTTCCTTCAGTGTCAATATTACCGCCGCTATCTTTTTCCTGTTTTCCGGTAAAGTAGTTTGGTCAGCAGCCCTGGTGATGGCGGTTGGCGCACTGCTTGGCGGTACGCTTGGCGGACGGCTGGCTGGCCGTATCAAACCGGCTGTGCTGCGCAAAATTGTCGTTACCATCGGCTTTGCTGTCGCCATCATTTACCTGATCCGCTAAGGTGTTCCGCGATTGCTAATGGTCAAGAGCTTACTTCTCTTTATCAAATATGATCAGATGATGGAGACTTTCCATCTGGCAACATTGATTGCAGCTATCTATCTCTGATACAAGGAGTTGAAAACAATGCGCATCGTCATGGATTCTGTTGGGGATGTCCCCGACAATTTGGTAAAAGAACTTGGGATTTGTGTTATTCCTGTCAACATCACCTTTGGTGAGGAAGTGTTTTTGTCTGGCGTAACGATGGATCACGCTGCTTTTTATGAGAAAACAAAACAGGTTACGGCCGTTAACTTTCCCAAAACCGCCCAGCCTACCCCATACCAATTCCTGGAATGTTACCAGCAGTTAATTGCTGCCGGTGAGACGGATATTTTGACCATTGTTGTCAGTACCAAAATGGCCGGAACCATCCAATCGGCCCGGCTGGCGGCAGAAGAGTTGAGCGGCGAAGCCAATTTTTACCGCTTCGATTCACTGGGCGGTTCGGCGGCGCAGGGCTTTTTGGCGATTGAGGCGGCGCGGATGGGGCGTGAAGGGGCGGGCATTGAGGCGATTTTGGCCCGACTGGAGCAGATGCGGGAGCAGATGGTCAGTATTTTTACAATTGACAGCCTGGAGTACGCGGCCAAAGGCGGCCGGGTCAGTACGGCCAAGTCGATGATGGCTTCGATGTTGAGCCTTAAGCCAGTGATGAAGCTGGAAGATGGCGCGATTGTGGAGGCCGGCCGGGTGCGGACGCGGAAGAAGGCCATCAGTCATATTGTCGAGTTGGTGAAAGAGCAGGTCGGGGAAACGGCCGTTAACTTAGCCGTCATTCATGCTGGTTCGCCCGATGATGCCGGCAAGCTGTGGGAACTGGCCACGGCTCAATTAAACACGGTGGATGTCATCTTGGTTGATATGTCTATCGCTGTGGCCATCAACCTGGGACCGGGCGCGTTAGCATTAATTGCTTCTCCGGTTTAAACGAGTCAGTTCAAGACGATTGACATTTCGGGTTAGGCGTACAGTTTGCCGGATCAGCCCCGCATTGATAATTGACAGCCCGACCCAGGTAGGGTGACGGGTCGATGCTATTGTTGAAATCTAGTTCGTTGGTGTAACGGCCGTTGCCATCATCCCGTATAACCGAAAAATGCAAATGTACCCATACCCCGCGAGCCGAATCCCCGTTGTAATCGCCCGTGTAGCCCAACAAAGTCCCCTGTTTGACAAATCGTTCTCGTGTTCCCGGTGGGAACATCTCCTCAATAAAATCATTTCCATCTCGGTCGGCCATGTGGGTGTAATAAAGCCAGATTTACTAGACACAAACCGCTGGGCAGTTTGTCTTTGGTGACGCGGATCGTGCTCTAACTGCTTGCCAAGAAAGAATCACTGCTTGCAGGTCGGATTCGTATTGCAACCCTCATTTTGAGGATTGCATTCATAGTTTAAGGACATGCCCAAATAGGGAGACGGGTCTATAGTGCTGTTGAAGTCAAGTTCGTTGAGATAACGGCCGTTGCCATCATCTTGCACAATCGAGAAATGCAAATGCACCCAAACAGTACGAGGTGAATTGCCATTGTAATCGCCGGTGTAGCCCAGCAGCGTGCCTTCTTTAACGTAAAGTTCGTGTGTACCTGGTGGGAAAGCCTCTTCGATAAAGTCATTGCCTTCCCGGTCTGCCATATGAGTATAATATAGCCACACTTGAGTGCCAGGATTCAGGGGATCATCTGGTACGCGTTGAATCAGCGTGCTTTTCCAGTCATCTTCGCGGGTAATGTAGCCATCATAGGCAGCATAAACTGGCGTGACGCCTGGCTCTGCGTTGCTAAAAATATCAATACCTTGATGTGGGTTGCGGGAAGAATATGGGCCGTGTGGATCATCATAAAGTAAGCCAATAAAGCCATCCGCAGGAAGTATGAATGGCGCACCAGGACAGGCATTACGCTGAACGGTTACCAGTTGATCGCGTTCATCTGGATTCCCGGTAGCCCACTGGACAAATGCCTGGCTGCGTGGATCGTTCAGGGAGCGTACGTAACTGAAAACCCGGTATCCCAGAAATAGCAAGAGAGTGGAGATGACGGCCGTTCCCATAAACTTTATTAGTCGAATGCGTGGGTCAAATAGCCAATGTATAAATCGTAGCCACATGATGTGTTAGTATAAAGACACTAATCTACAACGCCAAAGAATGACGTGATGGATAAATCGTGGACGAATGGAAGTGATGTCTACTGTCTACTTTGTCTATTTGTCTATTTTTAAGTAAGGTTGTGTTAGGTTTCACTGGCTGGCCGCGCCCCTTGATTGGGGCGTCTTTGTTGGTTGTTCTCGATTGTGAACAGTTGTTACCCCAATCAGGGAACCCTAAGCGCGGCCGAAACAAGGCACGGCCTTTTTCACACCCATGAGGCCCTGTGCTTTGTTCCAATTGAATAGGGCGATTGTAGGTCAGTGGTTAGCAACACTTTTTACCACCCAAACCCTTCGTGAACTAACCTTGACTCATCTTCTAGAACAGGCCCTATATATAACGATAATCGATTTTCGCCCCTTATCCAAAAGTTCGCGGCAGGTAAGCACAGCACTTCCTCCGATTGCTTACCAATTATATTGTAGAGCCTTTCTTCATTCAGGCCGAATACGACCCGCTTTATATTGCTTCAAAATATCGTACCAGCACACATGGGGCAAGGCTCGGTGCTAGCATACAATGTACATTTGGCTAAAAAATCGGCAGTGTATTTTTTTTACAGGCCTCCCGCAGCAGATTGGTCTCCGCGTGACCGGTACAATCAAGCGTCGTAACTGATTCCAAGAGGATGTTGCCCTGTTTATCAATTGACAGTGCCCTAAACGGGTGATTGCCTTTATCCCTGGCTTATTGAGTAATCTCATTTGAACGCCGGATAAATTTCAAATCATTTTCGTTCATATAAGCATCCCTGTCATGTGTCAATTAATCTGGTAGTCAGGTCTGCCGCTTTGATGTCGCTCTTTTTAACAGTTGACCATATCCGGGTTGGGCGATTATTTTTTCATCTTCATAAACCGTTTTTCCTCGCACAATTGTCCGCTCAACCTGACCTTTGAATGTGTAACCCACATAAGCACTTTGCTGGTGACGACTAAATAAATCTTCTGCGGCCAGTGTCCAGGTCTTCTCCAAATCCACAATCGTGATATCAGCATCGGAACCGGGCAGCAGCGACCCTTTTTGCGGATACAGCCCGAAAATTCGGGCTGGATTGGCGCACATCAGTTTAACCAGCAGTGACAATGGCAGGCCGCGCTTGTGGACGCCTTCGGTGAGCATGGCCGGCAGCATCACTTGAACGCCGGTGATGCCGCCCCAGGCCAACCAGATATTGTCATTGCCTTTGACTTTGTCGGCCGTAGGACAGGGTGAATGATCGGAGGCAATCGTATCCACCATTCCGGCCAGGACGCACGCCCACAGCTTTTCTACTTCCTCTCGTCCACGGAGAGGGGGGGCACATTTGGCCGCCGGGCCAATGCGCACAAATTCGTCGTTATCAAAAAAGAGGTAATGAGGACACGTTTCCACGGTTACATTAACGCCTTCCTGCTTGGCTTCAGAGACAGCGTGAATGCCGTCGGCGATAGTAGTATGCACGATGTGTAGATTGCCGCCGGTCACTTTGGCCCAGTAGATGGCTCGTTTATCGGCTTCCAGCTCAGCAAACGGCGGGCGCGACTCTGACCATGCGCGGCGGTCGATACGGCCGGTGGCCTGGATTTGTTCGGCCAGGAAACGGGTGACGTATTCGCTTTCGGCATGAACGCCGACGACGTTACCTAGTTCGCGTGATTTAACTAGGCCGCCATACAAGACGTCGTCGTTGATGCGCCGGAAATCGACGCCGCTTTCGCTCATAAAGCCTTTGAAGGCGATGACGCCTTCTTCATGAAGGCCGTCTAGTTCATCGAGATTATTGTCAACCAAACCGCCCCAATGGGCATAATCGACGACGGATTGGTTTTTGACGGCTTCTCGTTTATGGATAAGTTTGGCGCGGTCAATGGAGGGCGGGGTAGCGTTGAGGGGCATTTCCATGAAGGTTGTTACGCCGCCAGCAGCGGCGGCCATGCTGCCGGCTTGATAACCTTCCCAATGTTCGCGGCCCGGCTCATTAAAGTGAACGTGGTCGTCAACGATGCCGGGCAGGATGACTTTACCCTGGATGTCAATGGTTTCCTGGGCGGCAATATCGTTGTTCCCGGCCACTAACTTGACAATCTTGCCACCGGCGATGACAACGCCGCCATGAAATGTGGTTTCTTCAGTAACAACCAACCCGTTTTTCAGATACAAATCTGCGTTCATCATTTTCCTCTTTACAATTTGGGGATCGGCAAGAAAAATAACTCGCCGATTTTGGTATATTCCACCGGGCCGCCCAGCCGGGTGATGGGTTTCATCGCTACCGTATCAATCAAACCTAACTCCGGGCGATACAATTCCTCGCGCAGGTGGAAACGTAAAACCTGACCCAAGACCATGACATTTGTTGCGCCTTCCACGGGGATGATTTGGGTAACCTGGCATTCCATGGCCACGGGTGCTTCCGCCACACGTGGAGGGCGGATATCGGTGGAGCGTACGGCCGTTAACCCCGCCATCTCCATCTCATTCACATCAGTCGGCCAATCCATCGCCGTGCGAGCCATCGCCTCAGCCGTCGCTTCATCGACGATATGACAGACAAACTCGCCCACTTCCCGGACATTGCGCAGTGTGTCCTTTTCCTTTGGTTCCCGCCGGCGATAGGAAACCGAAAACATGATCGTGGGCGGGAATCCGGCCACCGCGTTAAAAAAAGAAAACGGGGCCAGATTGGGGATTCCATCCGCGCCAATTGTTGACACCCACGCTATCGGGCGCGGGGCGATGATGCTGGTCAGCAAATGATACGGTGCCGGACCGACCATCTCGGCCGGTACAAAGGAAATCGTTTTAGCGTTCAACAGCTTATAGACCCAGGTACGCCCGGCGGACGTGATCGTTTTGCAACATCTCTGAACCGGGGCCTTGGAGCGCAATACGGCCGTTTTCCAACACAAACGCCCGGTTAGAAATTTCACAAGACAGGCGCACATTTTGCTCTACGAGCAAAACCGTCACCCCCATCTCCTGATTAATTTGTTGAGCAATCTCAAATACTTGCTGCACCAGCTTGGGTGCTAATCCTAACGATGGCTCATCAAGCATAAGCAATGTGGGACCAGCCATCAAGCCTCGGCCCACTGCCAACATTTGCTGTTCCCCACCGGACAATGTACCCGCTAATTGCGACTCCCGCTCTTTCATTCTGGGGAACATCTCAAAAACTGTTTGGAGACGGCCGTTAATCGTTTCCTTGTCTCTGGTTAGAAAAGCACCCATCCTCAAGTTTTCACGAACCGACATATCAGGAAAGAGCAGCCGGCCTTCAGGGACATGAATAATACCATTGGCTACAGTTCGGTTTGGCGGCTGGTCACTAATAACATTATCCTGAAAATGGATCGACCCCTTTTGTGGCTTTAGAATCCCCGATATTGCTTTGAGCAAAGTGGTCTTGCCGGCGCCATTCGCGCCAATCACAGCCACCAATTCCCCTTGTTGAATATCAAGAGAAACATCAAAAAGAACCTGGGCATCGCCATAGGCAACATCGATATTTTTAACCTGCAACATGAGCTGCCTCCTCTCCCAGATACGCATCAATAACCGCTTTATCCTGAACAACTTGTTGCGGTTCGCCTTCGGCGATCTTTTCGCCATGATGAATGACCACAATACGATCCGCCAGCGACATAATCACCTTCATCACATGCTCCACCAATAACAAGGCAATACCCCTTTGACTAATCTGGCGTACCAATTCAATGATCTCATCCGTTTCCTTTGGCCGTAAACCAGCCATCGCTTCATCCAGCAAGATCATTTTCGGTTCAGTTGCCAATACCTTAGCAATTTCCAACCGTTTTCGACCGGCGACAGATAAACTACCGGCTAACTGCTCCGTCATATGCGACATACCCAGAAAATCCAAAATTTCTTGCGATTTTTGCCTGGCGACTAATTTGTTATCGGTACGATTGTAGGCCCCGACAATAACATTATCCAACACACTTAGTTGAGGAAATGGTTTCACCACCTGAAAAGTGCGCGTCAAACCCAATTTACAAATCTTGTGCGGTCGCATTCCCGTAATATCTTTACCATCAAAAATGACCTGGCCTTCATTAGGTTCATAGTAGCCGGAAATCATATTGAATGCGGTAGTTTTACCCGCGCCGTTCGGGCCAATCATGCCCAATATCTCGCCTTTCTCGACGCTCAAACTTAAATCGCTTACAGCGACAAGACCGCCGAACCGTTTCGTTATATTTTTAGCTTCAAGCAATGTCATTTTTCGTTTCCCTCGTTCGCAATGCGAGGACGCAGCTTCAAATAAAATTTATGCAGCACCCCTGTCACGCCATCCGGCAACAACAAAATAGCCAGGATAAGAAATGAGCCATAAACGATAAGCGTCGTTCCACTGCGACCGCCCGAAAGCAAACCGCGAATAAATTCAGCCAATGGCTTGTTGAGTATGCCGCCCAACACTGGCCCGGCCAGACTACCTAATCCGCCGATAATGGGCGCCGCCATGATAATCTCGACATTTAAACCCAAATCAAACACCTGCGGCGGCTCAATATAGGTCACATACATAGCATAGAACCCACCGCCAACACCAGCCATCGCCGCCCCGATAACCAATGCCAATGTGTTGTAACGCGAGGTATCAACCCCCAACGCCGCCGCTGCATCTTCGTCTTCGCGGATAGCCAGGAAATATTTACCCATCTTGGAATGGTAAATGCGATACTGCACCAAAATACCCATTGCTGTCAGTGCCAAAGCGATATAAAGATAGGGAACCTTTGAATCAAAGATCATCTTGCCAAAACTAGGATCACTTAGTGATAATCCTATGCCAACAGCGCCGCCAACAAACTTCCATTTGAGGAATAATGTTTTCAAAGCGACCATGAGCGCAATCGTGAATAACGCAAAATAGTCCATTTTTAAGCCGTAGCGCAAAGTAATAAAGGCCACAACACGACCCAATAAAGCAGCTATGATCCCGCCGACAAAAATGCCAATCCAAGGTGTAATGCCGTAGGTGTTAAACAAGACCAAGGTTGTATAGGCGCCAAACGCCAGAAAGGAGATATGGGCAATTAACAATTGTCCGGAAAATCCGGCTACAATATTCCAGGAAATACCGGTAAAAATATAAAGTGTAGTCAGGATGATGATGCCCATGTAGTATGGTGATTTCACAACCAATGGGGTTAAGCCAATCAATCCTAGAATGACAAAGCTGACTAACAATTGGGTTCTATCCCAATCGAGCAAAATGGGTTTCAGCCAGTTTCGTGGGGAAGCAGCAGAAGTTTCAATACCTGTTTTCATTGTTATATTCCCTTCTTCTTGCCAAAAAGACCGGCCGGTTTGAATAGCAAGATGAGAATAAAGACAAGCATACTGGCAATTATCTTTACATCGCCGCCAAAATAGAAACCAGCGAATGCTTCAACAACGCCGATGATTAAACCGCCTAAAAAGGCACCAATGAAGTTCCCCATCGTCCCTAGTACCACCACGACGAATGCGGTAACAGCAAAGGGTTGTCCAACCGTTGGGATCATTCTGAAATTGGGTGTGAGCAGGGTGCCGCCAACGGCCGTTACCGCTGCGCCAATCCCAAATGTGAGCATATAGATTTTTTTGACATCAATCCCCATCAACAGCGACCCATCCCGTGACTGGGAGACAGCCCGAATCGCTGCCCCTGTCCTTGTATATTGCAAAAATAGATACAAAAGCAAAGAGCTAATCATCGCCGCAAAAAAGGCAACCGTGCGCGGAATGCTAAAGCGCAAAAAACTGATGACAAACACCTCTGTCTGATAAGGAACGGGGATTGATCTGGGTTCGGCCGTCCAAAAAAACTGAACTAGTCCCATAATTAACGTAGAAACACCCAGTAACAATATAATCTGGTTTAGGGGGTGTGAGTCCAAAACCCGCTGGACCAACCCCCACTGAATGAGCGCTCCTAACCCAAACACAAGTAAGGCCGAGATAGGAATGGTCAAATACGGATCCAATCCCAACAATGTAAATGACCAAAAAGAGACATACATGCCCAACATCAGAAATTCGCCATGGGCAAAGTTGAGAATAATCATCACGCCATAGATCAATGTCAACCCAATTGCTACCAGCGCATAAATTGAGCCGGTAAACAAACCGTTGACAATGGTTTGCATAAATATTTCAAAATTCACAAAATACCTCCCACCTTCAAATTGTGCTGTGTAGAAATACTAACGACTTAAGAGGAATTGACGGAACCCTTGCAGCGCTGTCGCTAAAACCAAAACGGTTCCTTGCATCGCAAATTGCCAATGAATTGATAGGCCCAACACCACGACAAGATTTAGCAGCATGATGAGCAAGGTCACACCAGCGGCCGTGCCAAACATATTACCGCGCCCGCCGGTGAAAGTCGTGCCGCCAACAATCGCCGCCGCAATCGAATTCATATTGTAATCAGCGCCCATACGCAAATCGACATAGCCAATGTAACCACTCAATAACAAGCCACCCAAGATAGCCAAAACTGAACAAACAATGTGCGCTGAAATCAAAACCCAATCAACATTGATTCCTGCATAACGAGCCGCTCCTGGATTCCCCCCTACCGCATAAACCCAACGACCAAGCCGGGTAAAACGCAAGGTAAAAATCACAATCAAATTCACAATCAACCAAACGATCAGCGCCGCTGGAATAGGGCCAATCGACTCAATACTGATTGACCGCAACAAATCTGGCACCGTCCCACTGGCTTGCCCTTTCGTATACGCCAATCGCGCCCCGCCGACAAAAACAAGCATACCAAACGTGGCTACAAACGGTGGCACATGCCGTTTAGCGACCAGAAACCCATTGGCTAATCCAATAAGTGCCGCAATTGCAATAGCCAGAAGAAGGGAGCTGACGATTGAGCTGCCGCCCTCCGTTTGCACTACAATCACTGCCCCTAATGCCAATACGGCGCTAACCGACATATCAATCGAGCGGTTCAACAAAACAAGTGTTTGCCCAATCGTCACAACCCCCAATACCGCTACTTGAATGGCAACGGTTTTTAGATTGATCGGGTTAAAAAAAGCCGGTGCATAGATCGCCGCGCTGATCAAAACGATCAGGATCATAATCGGCGCCGCCCACTGTCCGGCTAAATCTACGCCGCGCACAACACGCGGGGTAGGGCGGAAACCAGAAAACAGGTTGAATCTTTTTTGGCTAATGGCTGTGGATTTCATAAAGCACCCAAGTCCTTGGATTTATAAGCAGAAACAGCTACCAGAACGATGACACCCAATAATAACTGTTGATAAAAAATATTAATCTGCATTAAATTAAAGAAGTTTGACAGCAGGGTTAGCAGTAAAACGCCGCCTAACGTACCAAATATGGAGCCGCGTCCGCCATAAAGACTAATCCCGCCTACGGCCGCTGCCACAATAGACTGGAAAGTCATACCATCGGCCGCATTTGGGTCGCCAACGCCTGTCCGTGCCAAAAGGAAAAGACCGGCTAGAGCCGCAAAAACAGAGCTAAGCACATAAGCCCATACCAGAGTCCGGTTCACACGAATGGCCGAAAGTTTGGCGATTCGCTCAGAGCCGCCAACGGCGTAAATGTTACGCCCCAACCGTGAACGGGTTGTAAAAAACCAGGCGATCAACCAAACTAGTGCCATCACGATAACATTGACGGGCACAATACCAATCTTGGCATCATACACCGTTAGATACGCATCTGGAACCCCACGAATGGGCGTCGTTGAAATAGCCAGGTTAATCCCCCGCAGCAGAAAGGATACGCCAAAGGTAATAATGAAGGGCACAGCATGTGTTCGCGTGATTAAAAAACCATTAAACAAGCCCAGGATAACGCCTATAGTCGTACCCAGCAATAAGAGCGGTAAGATCATCATCGGATTACTGCCGGTGGCAGCAAATAGGGTCGCTACCACAAGGCCAACAAGCCGGGCCACCTGTTCCTGGGAAATATCCATGCCGCCGGTTAGCAGAACGGCCGTTTGTCCGATTGCCAGCAAGCCCAAAACAATCGACTGCCGCATAATGTTAAGCAAGTTTGATGCCGTAAGGAATCTATCCGAAAAAAAAGAACCGGTCCCAATAAGCAGAAAAATAAAGAGGTAGATCAATAGAATTGCAGCATTGTTACGCGCAAATGCCAGCCACCGTTGCGATCGTGAGCCGCTGCTTTCCTGAGTGCCTTCATAAGTCATAGTCATAGTTCACCCTCTCGTTATCCGTTGAATCCTTATTTCTAAGCCATTAGGAAGAAACATCATTCTTCTCATGAGCGACCGTTGCCAGCTTCATGATCGCTTCCTCTGAAGCTTCCTTACGGGAAAGCTCTCCGGCCATACGGCCTTCATGCAGCACCAGCACACGGTCGCTCATCCCCAGCACTTCAGGTAAATCCGAAGAGGCCATAATAATCCCTACCCCTTGCTGTGAGATTTCTCGCATCCGAGCATAGATTTCAGCTTTAGCGCCTACATCAATGCCGCGAGTTGGTTCATCGAAAATAATCACCTTGGGTCGGGCCATGATCCATTTTGCCAGGACGACCTTTTGTTGGTTACCGCCGCTCAGGCTGCCCGAATCGAGTTCCGGATCAGGCGGTCGAACCCCTAAGTCGTCAATCGCTGTAATGACCGGATCCCATTCATCTCGTTTTAAAATCATCTTCCAACGTTCTAGCTGCGGCAGATTGGGCAGGGTGATGTTGAATCGATTGCTTTGGTCCAAAATTAGACCATAAGCCTTGCGATCTTCTGGAATCAGTACAACGCCAGCACGTGCGGCCGAAGCAGGGGTCATCCGCGCCGCCTGTCCAAAATAAGCAATCTCGCCGGAATTAATCTCGGCCAACCCAACCAGAGCGCGGGAAATCGTGGTACGGCCGCTGCCCCCTAATCCCGCCAATCCAACCACTTCGCCCGCCCGTACCTGGAAGTTAATATCAAAGACCGTATCTTCGATGCACAAATCACGTACATCAAGCAAAACCTCACCCGGTTTAATCGTACTTATCGGCGGGTACATATCGGTTAGCTCACGACCAACCATCATACGCACAAGGTCGTCTTCATCTGTTTCCGCGATCATTTTTGTGTCTACAGTTTGGCCGTCTTTAAGCACAGTAACCCGATCGGCAAGCTCAAAAATCTCATTTAATCGATGTGAAATATAAATGATTCCGTGGCCTTCATCGCGTAAAGCGAGGACAACTTTATAAAGGCGGTCCATATCACGACTGGGCAGCACAGCCGATGGTTCATCCATGATCAGGATGCGGGCTTTAATTGCCAAAGCCTTAGCAATCTCGACAATTTGCTGTTCGCCAACAGTGAGATCCTTTACGAGCGCATTGGGATTAATATGTTTATGCGCGCCTAAACGTTCAAGTAATGTGTAAGCTTGTTGAGCGCGCTTTTTTGTGTCGATGAGTCCCCAACGCCCCATCGGGGGCGTCGTCAAAAATATATTCTCAGCTACAGACATGTCCGGTAAAAGGTTAAATTCTTGATAAACAACGCCTACGCCCAATTTTCGCGCCTGGTTAGGAGTTAATATGTCGTGTTCGACACCCCCAATGTTGATCGTACCCCCATCAGGGGCATAGGCACCGGTGATGGTCTTGATCAGTGTGGATTTGCCAGCGCCGTTTTCGCCAACGAGCGCATGGATTTCTCCCTTTCTGAGGTCAAAAGAAACGCCTGACAGCGCGTGAATACCGCCAAAAGTTTTCTGTATATTGTTGAGAGAGAGGATCGTGTCTGAGGAAGGGGTTGTGTTTGTACTTTCTGTCATCGCGGATTTCCTGCTTTTTAGAATAGGAACAGAAGCTTATCTTTTGACAAAAGGTGTGGAATATCCCTGCCAGGTTGATCAACCTGGCAGGGAATGTAACAGGGTGCTTCTTACATATTAGCTACTTACGTTCAAATCCACCAGCGATGTAACTTTCGATATCAACAGTAGCCGGCGGTATAAAGTCGTCGTTGAGTTCAGGTACATACCATTGCACAAAGTCTGTGTTGTCGTATGGGTCAGCGCCATCCATCAAAGTCCGTAGACTGATAAACTTGGTTACTTCATTGCCCTGCAGAATGTCAATCGCGGTTTGGAGGCAGTACCGGGCCATCGAAGGCGGATCCGGAGCGCCCACAAACTCGTAGCCGTATTGTTCCGCTAAACGAAGGAAACCATTAGGAACGTTGACCATCGCAAACTTGGGCGGTTCAACGCCAGCATCTTCGAAGGCCAAACCAGCACCGAGGGCCATCTCGCCACCACCGGCCCACACGCCGTCAATCTCTGGATTGGCAGCCATGATAGCTTCCATCTTCTGTTTGGCGGTCGCAATGTTCCATTGGGCATATTCGGTTGCAATTACTTCAACCCCGGGATATTGAGCAAATGCATCCAACGCGGCTGCTTGCCAGGTTTCGGTGGAATCTACACCAGCAATACCATTGAAAACAACAACTTTACCTTCGCCGCCCATCAGTTCGGCTAAACCGACGCCGGACTTGTAAGCGACTTCGTAGAAGTCAACATCTACACGAGCGGTGAAATCGTCACCCTCGATTCCATTGGCGCAAAGAATGACCGGGATGCCGGCGCTGATGGCGCGTTTGATCACGGTTGTTGAAGCAGCGCGGCCAAGCGGTTCGACCACGATGGCGTCTGGTTGTTGTTCGATGAAGTTTTCAATATCGCTGATTTGTTGGTTAGCGTCATTAGTGACTGCGGTCAACAGAGGCTCCGCCAGGATGCCATCAGCCAGTAGCTGATCGCCATAGGCCGACATGGTCACGTTGTAAGTGTTACCCCAACCATTGCTGGCGTCTTGCTGTGAGACAGCAATGACGTAGGGGCCATCTTTTGCAAATTCGGATGTGTCAACAACGGTAGCTGCATCAGCCAGAATGGCTTGGGAATAGTCAGAAGCAAGAGCCGCTTCGCTGACCTCGGCGCTGTTGAGAATACCCATGACACCGGCAGCCGGTTCCGGTTCGGGCATTTCAATGGCTTCGCCTGTGAGCGCGCCGTCTCTTTCATCCCAGCCGGGAACCGGCCATACAGCTTCTGCTGCGGCCAGATTTTCCGGCCAGATTGCAACCATTTGACCATCTTGCCATTGCGCTATGACGGTTGCTGCTTGTTCTAAACGACCTTTATCGTCAAAGGAAGCTTCTGGCCATTGGAAACCCCATTTGCCTTCGCCGTCAGTGAAGGTGGTGGTACGGAGTGTTTCGGCCAATACTTTCGGATCGGTGGAGCAAGCTGCTTCCAGCGCATCAGCTAATAGCCACGTTGAAGCGTAGGTTGTGTTGTAGGTTCCACCGAGGTCCTGCCCCGTGTATTCTTTGAATTTGAGCTTAAGCTCTTCACTGACATTCAAGGCGCTTACTGGCGCAAAGTCCGAAGTAATGACGAGGCCATCGGCTACGTCGACACCGGCTTCGTTGAGGAAGAAGGTGCTGCCAAAACCAGAACCCAGGGAGATGATGCCCATTTTGGGGTAATAGCCCTGTTCTTTGGCTTGCTTGGCCATCTGCGGAGCCTGGTTGTTGCCGAGGGCGAACCATACGTCGGGATCGGCCGCTTTGACGCGTAAAATCGTATCTGTGAAGTCTTGAGCGCCACCATCATAGACGATGGTTTCGAGCAGTTCAATACCCTCTTTTTCAATGCCGGCTTTCCAAGCTTCTTCTACTTCTGAGCCAAAGGTGAAATTAGGAACAGCGATAACGGCCGTTTGTGCTCCCATAGATTTAGCCCAAGCGACATCGTCAGCGCCCCACCCTTGCAATGTAGATACTGTTTGGAACACGTATGTCAGCCCACGATCAGTAATAGTGCCATCCAGGGCATTGGGGACAATATAAGGAACTTCGTTTCGTTCGGCAATTTCTGTGGCGGGAACGGTTGTGCCGCTAAGGGCAGAACCCATCACCACCACAACGCCTTCTTGCGTAATCAGGCGTTCCATTTCAGAGTTGCCAGCTTCGGCTGTGCCTTCCGTGTCACCTTTTACCAATTCAAGTTGCGCACCGCCCAAACAAGCAATACCACCAGCGGCATTGATTTCGTCAATTGCCATTTGGTGGGATTTAATGTAAGGATCGCCAGCCCAACCGGCATCGGGGCCGGTCAGCGGGTATAAAGCGCCTACTTTGATTACATCTACAGCTTCTGCTGGCGATTCATTTGAGGTGACTTCGCTCGTGTTCGTATCACCCGTCGTTGTATCACCAGAATCTGCTGGTGTGTCTGTTGACCCTGATGTACAGGCCACCAGAATCAATAATATGACAGTTAACAGTAAGATAAAGCGTTTCATTATTGTACTCCTCCGAGTCTAATATTGTTTCAATTGATTAAGTCGAATTCCAAACCTTCAGTTATTTGTCTTGAATATTCACCTCCACAGCGCAAATTTATATTTTGATCACATATTACTTGAGAAAGTTATCACAAAGGGCGTAAGGAAAGCATAAGGATGGTATAAGGGATTAATTAAGATAAATTTCCCATTACCAATTCCAACGCTCTGGAAAAAGCTTGTTAGTGATAAACTTTTGCAAAAATTTCCGATAAACCAACGATTGGTTTACGGCCAGGTTGGGCATAAACTCGTTTCTTACTCGTTGAAACGCCATAGCCAACCAGTCCTTCTAATAACTTTAAGGCGCAAACCACGCCATCTAAAACCGGTACGCCCAACGCCTCTTGTAATTCTTTATCCATGCCGGCCATACCGGCACAGCCCAAACAAATCACCTCGGCATCATCTTCCGCAATTGCTTGCTGCGCCGACTTGAGAATCATCCCGGTCGTCTCTTCGGGGCTGGCTGCTTCCAGGGCTAAGACAGGCATGCGTGTAGAGCGGACAGAGGCGCAGCGATCGCCTAAGCCATAGTGACGAACCGCATCCCAAAGAAGCGGCTCCCATTCTTCATTGGTTGTAACGATGCTAAAGTTGTAGCCCAACATACAAGCGACATACATGGATGCTTCGGCAATACCTAAAACAGGTTTATCAGTGATTTCGCGCAACGCGTAAATGGTGGGATGGTCGCTGTAACAGGCGATGACGAAAGCATCGAAGTCGTCCATGTGGGTAATGGCTAGTTCGAGTGTGCCGGGGGAACTTAGCAGTTCGTCGTAGATGCCTTCAATGGATCGGGGGCCGGATGTGGGGTTCATGGCAACGGCCGTTGTCCCTGGAAAGGCATAACGATCAGCAATCGCCTGAACACGCTTAGTAAATTCTTCCGACGTATTGGGGTTTATCAGCAAAATGCGCATAAATTCATTTTCTCCACTTCCTCATACACTCCCACATGTGCAATTTATCATAAAGAGGATTTTAGACGCATAAAGAACGCATAAGGAATTCGTAAAGATTTTTGTTGTTAAGCAAAAAAGGGCTTCAGCACAAACAATTATTTGTGCTGAAGCCCTAAAAGCGCTAGATTCAAAATAATAATCAGTTTTTAGTGATGCAAAATTTGGTTCAAGAACAGCTTGGTCCTTTCCTCTTCTGGATTATCAAAAAATATATGGGGCGGCTTCTCTTCGACGATATTACCCTCATCAAAGAAAATTACGCGGTTTGCCACGCCACGAGCAAACCCCATTTCATGCGTTACTGCAACAATTGTCATACCAGATTCTGCCAGATCGACCATCACATCCAAGACTTCCTTGATCATCTCAGGGTCAAGAGCAGATGTTGGTTCGTCAAAGAGCATAACCTTAGGACTCATCGCCAGGGAGCGCGCAATAGCAACCCGTTGCTGCTGTCCACCAGATAGATGAACGGGATATTTATCTGCCTGATCTGGTATCTTCACTTTTTCCAGTTGATGCATAGCTATTTCTGCCGCTTTTTTGCGATCAAACTTGCGTACACGGAGAAGCGCCAGGGTGATATTTTCGAGCGCTGTCAGGTGAGGAAACAGGTTGAATTGCTGAAACACCATCCCCACTTCGGCGCGAATTTCTCGAATATTCTTGACATCGTTGTTTAACTCTGTGCCGTCAACAATGATTTGGCCTTGCTGGTGTTCTTCCAGCCGGTTCAAGGTGCGGATCCAGGTTGATTTACCAGACCCGGATGGGCCGATCACCACAACCACTTCTCGTTCTTTAATAGATGTGGTAATCCCTTTCAATACATGGAAGTCACCATACCATTTATGCACATCTTTGCAGATGATGATGTCATTTCCTAGGTTACTGGTCATATAAGCTTCCTCATCCGAAGGTCTCTGTAAGTTCGATAAATAAGAATTAAGTACAGATAAATTGGGAATTAGGGTTAGAGCAGAATCATCCTGCCCTAACCCCTTCTCTCGCTTTCAAGTCCCCTTGAAAAAATGTGATGATTCCTACCAGTTCGGGAAATCAGGTAGGGGTTCACCAAACCATTTGACAGAGAGTTCATCCAGATCGCCATTGAGTGTATGTCCGTAAATGAAGGCATTGACCCAGGTCAATAGTCCCTGCTCGCCACGACGGACACCAATGTGACAAGGTGATTGTTGAAGCACGAACTTGGATTCAACATTCATCTCAGGGTGATCGGCAATGATGCCTGCAGCAATTGCGTTACCGGTCACTATCAGGTCAACCTGTCCTGTGAGGAAGGCCTGTACGGTGGTAGCCTGATCGTCATAGCGCTGCATGTTTGTCGCACCTTCACCTGCGGCCTCAGTGTAAGCAGTCTCTTCCAATGTACCCAGTGTTGCGCCAACCTTGTAAGCAGCTGCATCCCCAACACTGCTGACATCCAGGTCAGCAGGCCCATACACAGCCCAGAAGAAGGGGGCGTAGGCGTTGGAAAAATCGATCACTTCAGCGCGTTCTGGTTTGATACCCATGCTGGAAATGACTAAATCAACTTTGCCGGAGGTTAGATAAGGAATACGATTTGCGCTGGATACAGGCACCAACTCTACTTCTACGCCCATATCCTGGGCAAGCCATTGCGCGACTTCGACATCGTAGCCTTCTTGGGTGCCATCAGCGGTAGTAATGCCAAATAACGGAGTATCTTCCGGAACGGCAATGCGAATGACGCCATCACTCCTGATCTTTTCGATAATATTTCCAGCCTCGACAGCGGAGGCCTCGCCGGACGCCGCATTATCGCCTGGTTCATTACCTGCGCAACCAGCCAATACCGCCATTACGAATAGTATTGCAAAACCCCATAGGATAGAATGGAACTTCGATTTCATCTTCATTTTTTCTCCTTTTCTAAAAAATAAATCAATTTTTTACTCAATCAATCCTCTTTTCTTTGCATGGTTATATATACAGTTTTGTAAGTATATATAAAACAATTTCAGGCATAGTAAAGCAGAAGATAAAACACAAACTGCTAAGCTAATTGCCATTATCCTTATTTCATTTGCATGGTTA
>JBNKZT010000017.1:0-32327 GCA_050301775.1 Promineifilaceae bacterium (SeqCode) | reverse complement strand
TGACCAACGATGGTGAACCGCTGGATTATCTCGAAGTGGTGGGCAAAGGACTGTCTTTACAAAATGCGCCAGCCCCCTACATTGCCGTGCCCACAACGGCCGGGACCGGTGCTGAAGTCACACGAAATGCCGTGCTCACCGTGCCTGAGCATCGTGTGAAAGCGAGTTTGCGCAGCCCGCTCATGCTGCCTGACGTGGCCATTGTCGATCCTGAACTTACCTATTCTATGCCGCCAGGGGTAACGGCCGTTACCGGTCTCGACGCCCTCACCCAGCTCATTGAACCATTCGTCAGCCATCTGGCCAACCCCTTAACCGATGCCCTGTGCCGGGAAGGCATCCAACGGGCCGGCCGATCGTTGCGCCGCGCTTATGAAAACGGCCGTGATTTCGATGCCCGCAATGATATGGCCCTGGCCAGCCTGTTGGGCGGATTAGCCCTGGCCAACGCCAAACTGGGGGCGGTTCATGGGTTTGCCGGTCCAATAGGGGGGATGTTCTCGGCGCCTCATGGGGCCGTTTGTGCCCGGCTCTTGCCCTACACAATGGCAGCCAACGTGCAGGCTCTGCAATCGCGGCAGCCGGAAAACCCGGCGCTGCAGCGTTACACCGAAATTGCCCGCATCCTGACCGGCAGCCCCTCTGCTTCGGTCCAGGATGGCGTACAATGGATCCAATCTTTGTGTGCCAACCTACAAATTCCAGGATTAGCCACCTATGGCCTCACCACCAACGATTTTCCAACGGTCGTCAACAAATCAAAAAACGCCAGCAGTATGAAAGGGAACCCCATTCAACTGAGTGAAGCGGAACTCACGCATATTTTGGAACAGGCATTATAGCTTTGCCAAATTACTTGTTAATGGCAAGTGACTATCGAAAAAGTATCGACAATGGCTCAATCGGTTTGAATGGGCAGACGGACGGTGTGTTTGTTCAGGTTGTACAGAGTGTTGCAGGGGTGGAAACGGCCGTACACCCAATTAGTCGGGATAGGACCTCATGTTTCTAGGCGGCCAGGTGGCCGTTAGCGTTGAGCCGGCACAGGAAAACTTTGTAGCGGGGACCAAGGGACACGGACAGACTTCGTCATGATCTCAGCCAAACGATAAGGAACCGTTTACAAATAACTTTTCAAAAAGAAAACGATTCCTCTCAAGCAAGCGCAGTTTTTTCTACTCAAAATGTACAAGTTAAAAACTGCGCTTGCCTAAACGTTGACCATAGAGGCTGACGAGAGACCAAACTGTCATCTGCCCGTGTCCAATTTTTATTAATACAGGAACATTGGTTTGCCTAATACGTGGCGGACTTTGGGGCGGTACGCTTTTGAATCGTACAACTCATCAACATCGACCCGTTTGATGCCGCTGGTGACGGTGCTCATGGGAATATGCGTGTAAGTGCCATCACGCAAGGCAACCATACGGCCGCTGGCCCCGGATGTAATTAAATCCATGGCCATATTGGCAAAGTTTACGGCCACCATGAGGTCGAGGGCGTCGGGTGCGCCAGAGCGCATCAAGTAACCAATCCGCTGATTAATGATGGCTTCGCCGGTCAGTTTTTTAATCGCTTCGCCGGTGATTTCGCCAATGCCGCCTAGTTTGCGGTGACCATAGGCATCGGTTTCGCCAAATTCGACTACTTTGCCACCGATCATGTGGGCGCCTTCGCTGATAGTAACCATGACATAGTTGCTGGGATTGGCTGCTTTGTCTTTTATAACCAGTTCTGCCAGCTTTTCCGGATCAAAGGGAACTTCGGAGATGAGGGCGCGATCAACGCCAGCCAGGTATGAGCTAATCAGGCTGGTTTCACCACTATTACGGCCGAACAGTTCTACGACAGCGATACGCTCATGGGAGCCGGTACTGGTGCGTAACTGGTTGATGAATTGGACGCTGCGGGTTACGGCCGTGCTAAACCCAATACAGTAGTCCGTGCCGTAAACGTCATTATCCATCGTTTTGGGAATCGCTACGACCGGGAAGCCTTCACTGTGCAGCCGCTCGCCATAGCTCAACGTATCATCGCCGCCAATGGGGATGAGCGTTTCAATGCCCAAATGCTCCAGGTTTTTCAACACGTGGGGGGTAAAGTCTCGCAGACTTTTATCGGCTTCTTCAGCAGCTAGATGTTCCGGATCGCGTAAAAAATCAGGGACATCCTTGGGCTTCACTCTGCTGGGCTGGGTACGGCTGGTATGCAGGAACGTGCCACCGGTTCGATCGACAGTACGTACCTTTTGTTTATCCAACGGTAAAAAGTTTTTGTCAAAGCTATCTGGATCATCGCGGTTAAATTCCAGCAAACCGCCCCACCCACGCCGAATACCAATAACTTCGTGTCCTTCATCAATCGCCCGGTAAACCACGGCTTTGATAGAAGGGTTCAGGCCAGGTACATCACCGCCGCCTGTTAAAATTCCTATTCTCATTTCTTCGCTCCTTTTTTTGTTGATATTCACCGCTGAAAAGTGACAATTTGTGTCGCTTCTCAGGGAGAGTCTACTGATTTATGGTGGGATGATACTGTCTTATACACCAAGTTTCAAGGATGAGTAGCGGACGGAATACACAGATCAGAACCAGTGTTTTTTGGGCAACCTATCCAATTAAGGGCGATTTGAACCCTCCCGGAAGTTAAATTGCCAGTAGCAGCTAATCACCCGTGAACTTCCGGGCGGATGGCCTGGTTTTCGATTTGATGATAAAAGGCGGTAACGGCCGTTACTCCCCCATCCTCCCCCCTTTTATCGTCTTACATACAAAAACACCTAAAATTGAAGGATATGGGCTTGAACACTATCTAATATCATGAATTTGAAGGAAAGATGGAATGAGCAAAATGTGGCAAAAATGGCGGTGGCTGCTTTTGGGAATTAGCGTAACGGCCGTTCTCCTGGCCGCCTGTAATTCTAATGACACAGTGAACACGGCCGTGCCTGGTGAGCCGACCCTCGACGCCACCCAACAAGCCATCGCTGGTGTGCTAACTTATCAAGCTGAAAATCCACGCCCTACTCGTACACCGGATCGCTGGCGCTCCCTCTCCCAAACCGCCACCGCAGAAATGCAGGAGGCTGCGCCCGCCGAACCCACACTCAACGCCACCCAGGAAGCCATTGCCGCCATCCTCACCTACCAGGCCGAAAATCCACGCTCCACCAGAGAGCGTTGGCAAGGAGTCAATCTGGCAATGACAGCCCAGGCGCAAAGCCGGCAGACGGCAACGCCCACGCCAGTCGTTGGGCCGATAGCAGCGCCCACCTTAACACCGACGCCGCAGCCACGCACAGCCAATGTCACGATACCGGCCGGAACCGCACCGCAGATAAACGGCCGTTTCACTCCCGAGGAATGGGCCGATGCGGCCAGCCAAACCATTCCGGTCGGCAGCGCAATAAACGTGCAAATTTATTTCAAACACGACCAGGCCAATCTTTACATCGTCTTTGATGGATTGGACCAGGGAGAAGCGGCCCTGTTCCCGGAACTACTGCTGGATACCGGCTTTGACAGCAATCTGACCTGGGACGAGAATGATTTCTGGTTCCACGTCTCTACCAGCCGATGCCAGGGCAGCGGTCCGGATGCCCGGTGGCAGCAGTGCGGCACGGCCGATGGCTGGCAGGCCACCGATTTTTCGCAAAGCCTTTCCACAATTGAAATGCGGATTCCCTACGATTTAGTGGAACTGCGGCCCGGAACAAATCAGCCTATCGCCATTAGCTGGGCAGTCATGCAGTTGAGCAGCAGCGATGAGGAAATGCGAACATTTTGGCCGGAAACGGCCGTATTCGATCAGCCGGCAACCTGGGCTAAAGGAACGGCCGTTGACGGCTGGTAGCAAGTAAGACCTGACAGGTTTTTGTTGTAGATTAAGAAAATAATCAGGTAACGTTGTAGAGCGAATTGGCAATTCGTTCAGGCGATTTACCAAATCGCCCTACATCAATTACCCAAATAAATATTTAGAGACTAAGAAAAACCTGTCAGGTCTGGGAATAAAACTTATGGAAGCGAGCTAAAGAAGATATAATGACCAGCATGGCCATTGAAGCACCAGATCGCTTACGTCGCCACGAAATTGGAGCCGACATTGAAGCGCTGGTTTACACACACTACGACGCGATTTATCGGCTGGCCCTGTCAATTTTGGCAGACGCTGACGAAGCAGAAGATGCCGTACAGGAAACGTTCATCGCTGCCGACCGGGCGCTGGATCAATTTCGCGGTCAATCCAGCCTGAAAACCTGGCTGTTTGCCATTGCCATCAACCAATGCCGGCAAATGCTGCGCCAGCGAAAACGGCGGCAAATACTAACCGACACCTGGCAAACAGCCCGCTCATTGCTGCCCCGGCCATCGCTGCCCGAAGAAACCATGGCGCACACCGAAACAGAAGATTTGCTGCGCCAGATCGTATCCGAGTTGAAAGAAAAACATCGCTTACCCATTATTCTGCGCTACGCCCATGACATGACCGCCCCGGAAATCGCGCAGGTTTTACAAATTAGTGAAGGCACCGTTCATTCCCGGTTGCATTATGCGCGGCGGGAATTACGGCATAAGTTAGAGACTGGAGACTAGAGATTGGAGACTGATATATAAATCTCCAGCCTCCAATCTCTAGTCTCCACAAAGTTGATATGGCTCTTTCGCATCGTCAGGCCAAACTGTATATTGAGATGACCCTGGACGGCACATTGCCCGAAGCCGTGCGAACGCGCCTGGATGAACATCTAATGGGCTGTGCCGACTGCCGGGCCTATGCCCAGGAATGGATGGCGTTTGATGATGTGTTGGCTCAATCACTATCCGGTTTGGGCGCTGCGCTGCCGGCTTCGCCGCAGAAGATAGTCGAAACGCTTTCAGTGGTTGCGGCACGGCGGCAGCGGTGGCGCTTTTGGCAGCCCTTTCAAGTAAGCGGCCGTGTTCTCCTGAATGGTGTGATGATTCTGGCGCTGGTCGTGGCTGCATTTTGGTTTTTACGCCCGCCGGAAACGGCCGTTGACACCCCCACCATCACTCCCCAAATTGCAGAAACGGCCGTCACCTATACCATCGCTTCCCTGACCTCCGATTACGTCGTCGTCCATTTCGATTTTGGCGGCAGCGACGGGCTGGAACTGGTTCACCCTGCCTGTGACGGCATGGCTGTCATGCCGCAACCTGACGCATTGGCCCAGGTAGCAACCAGCGGCGAGACGTCCTACTGTGAACTCATCACCAGCAGCACATTGCTCTTAAAACCGGGTGAATCACGCCAGGTGCTGCTCGTTTACCGCAGCAGTAATGAAAACGAAATCGAACTCAGCCTGATGCCCCAATCCATAACCGATTTGAATCGACCCTTTGTTCAGGGCATTTGCCGGCGGGCCATCGTGACAGCCGGTGAGCCATGTATCACAGCCAATGTGGGTGGTGGATCGGTGTGGGCCAGCTACGTTGAATTGACTGCGCCGGAAACGGCCGTACTCGGCAGCAGCATCGTCGTCCCCATCGATATCCGGGCACGAGAATTAGCCATTAAACCATAGTTTTCACGTATTACGCATCACGTTTCACGAAACACCATGCTTCAATTCATCAGCCGCCGCATTTTATCCACCATCCTCATGTCCATCGCCATCATCTACTTTGGCTTCCTGGGCATGCGCCTCATCGAACGAACCGATGCCGAAGACCCTGAGTTTACGGTGGCCGGCGCCTTCAGTTTAGCGGGTGAAGATTCGCTCCAATTTGCTAACAATTTGCGCCAGGGCACGTTGGGCATAACCGAAACAATTTCCGGCCCTCGTCCCATCAGCGAAATCCTCTGGTTTTCCTATAAAAACAGCCTGGGACTGCTGCTCATTGCCTTATTGACAGCCACAATAATCGGTTTATTGGTCGGCACATTGGCCGCGATGGGCAAGCGCAAATGGCGTACTTACACGCTGCTGCTGGTAACGATTGTCGGGGTGTCAGCCCCATCTTACCTGATTGCGCTTCTCTTGCAGCAAGCGGGCATTTTGTACACGGTCAATTTTGGCCGCCGTTTGGTAAGCATGGGCGGCTATGCCTGGGATTTTCAGCACATGGCTATGCCGCTTGTGGTATTGGCAGCCCGGCCTATCGCTTATTTGACCCGCTCTTCCTACATTTCACTCAGCCGGATTCTGGAGGAAGATTACATTCGTACCGCGTTGGCTAAAGGGCTGACGCAGTCGCGCATGGTGTGGGTCCATGCGTTTGGCAATCTGGCGATTCCATTGTTAACGGCAGTTGGCGTTTCCATCCGTTTTTCCTTGAGTGCCCTGCCGCTGGTGGAATTTATCTTCGCCTGGCCGGGCATCGGCCAGCGCATTCTGGAAGCAATCAACGAACGGGCGCCGCTGCTGGTCGTGACCATCGCCTTGACCATCGGCCTGACCATCCAACTCATCAGTTTTTTGCTTGATGTTACCTACACCTTCATCGATCCTCGGGTGAGGGAACGCGCATGAACGTCAAAAATCTCCTCACCTACCTGCTCAATCCCCGGACTCGAGTCGCTCAAACAACAAGCAGCAGCGTGGCTGCTTTTGAAGACGACAACGAATGGTCACGACCGCAGTTAATGAGCTATGGTTCATCTGTTCTCAATTTGCCGCTCATCTTAGGGCTGATCGTTCTGCTAGGCCTGATTCTCATTATCCTGTTTGGACCGTTGTGGGCTAAGCACGATCCCCACATTACCACCCAGGCCTTCATCCCCTACTACGACGCCGAACTGCGCGACCTGATCAAACCACCCTTCCCGCCATCGTGGGAATATCCTTTTGGTACGGATACCTGGGGCAACGATTTGTTGAGCATGATTTTGCACGGGGCGCGGATAACATTGATTGCCGGCGCGTATGTAACGGCCGTTCGCGTCATCATCGGCGCCTTTATGGGCAGTTTGGCCGGTTGGTTTGCCCAAAGCCGTTTCGACCGTCTGGCCATGAGCCTGATTTCGGCCGTGGCCTCTGTACCGGCACTGCTCAGCGCCATGATTTTGGTTTTCGCCCTGGACATTCAAAATGGCTTGTGGGTGTTCATCGTCGCCCTGTCTGTCTTTGGCTGGACCGAAGTAGCCCAATACATCCGCAGCGAAATACTTGTCATCCGTGAGATGCCCTACATCGAAGGAGCGCGGGCCGTCGGCTTGAATAATCTGCAAACCATTGTGCGCCACGCCCTGCCCAACGTCCTGGCCCAAATATTGATTATGACTTTCCTGGAAATGGGAGCTGTGCTGATTTTGTTAGCCGAACTAGGTTTCTTGGGCGTCTACATCGGCGGCGGCACCAATTTTACGGCCGATATTTTTGGCAGCGGCCCGCAGTTGCTGAACGAAGTGCCGGAATGGGGCGCTCTGGTCAGCATTGGCGCACCCTATTTGCGCTCTTACCCGTACATGGTCCTGGCCCCGGCTTTGGCCTTTTTTATTGCGGTGGCCGGACTAAACGCATTGGGCGAAGGACTGCGCCAGGCGGTCGAACGGTCGGCGGTCAGCACCAATTTTTTGCTGCGCCGGGAAATGGTTTTGGTTGCCGCCGCTTTTGTGGCGGTCACAGCACTGGTGGTAAAGTACACGGGGCCATCACTTTCATACAATCGAGTGGCCGAGGCGTTTGATGGGCAAGCAGCGTATGATTATGCGGCAGCGTTGCGCGAGATAGATGACCGGGGCGCAGGACAGCCAGGCAGTGAAGTGGCGGCCGCGTATATTGAGGAACAGTTCAAACAAATTGGGTTACAGCCGGGCTGGAAGGTAGGCATTAATTCCAACTATATTTACCGGACAACGGAAACGGTGGTACGGCCGTCTACCCCACCTCAACTTGCTCTCATCAATGAAGATGGCTCAATTCAACACGCTTTCCAGTACCAAATTGACTTTAGCTATAGTATCGACGGGCATGGCGGCAGCGGACAGGCCAGCGCGCCGCTGACTTTCCTTGCTTTCCAGCCCGGGCAGTTTTCGCTGGCCGCCGACGGCTATGATCCGGCCCAATTTTCCGGGCTGGACGTGCGCGGCCGGATTGTGCTGCTGGTCGAAAACAACGCACCCGATTATGCGGCGACGGAACTGCTGCGGCGCGGCGTTCAGGGCATTTTGTGGGTCACGGCCGATCCTGACTCAATCCGCTCCCAAATCCAACTGGCCGGCCCGGCGAAAAGTTACCTGCGCAACCCGACACTGCCTGTTTTTAGAGTGAGTACGGCCGTTGCCAACACCCTGCTTGCCTCCGAAAACGAAACCATCAACCAAATAATCGTCGATTCGGCGGCGGCCGACCAGACTGGAACAGGTTGGTTTGCCCACAATTTGGCCACACAAGTCAGCCTGTCGTTACAGTTAGGCGCGCCGCAAGAGGCGGAAATCCCGCACGTCATGGGATTCCTGCCCGGCTACGACGACGATCTGGCCGACCAGTTAGTCATCGTGTTTGCTGCTTACGACAGCCTGGGGCAGGAGCCGGATGGCACGGCCGTACCCACAGCCAACGACGGCAGCGCCAGCCTGGGGGTGATGATGGAGATGGCCTGCCTGTGGGAAGCGCAAAACCTCGATCCCCGCCGCTCGGTATTGTTCATCGCCTGGGGCGGCGGCCAGTTAGATGAATCGGGTGCGGCGGCATTTTTGGACGACAACGACCATTTTCGCAAGCTGTCAGCAAGGGTCAACACGCCGCCATTGCAGCCGGTGCTGTTGTTCCAGCTTGGCCCGCTGGGTGAGAAGGATAGAGTCGTGGTGCTGGACCCGGCTTCGGATGCGGGCTTGCTAGGTTTGTGGCAGGAGGCAACGGCCGTAACCGATTTGCCGGTCGTGATCGGCAGTAGTTCAAATCCGGGGCCGGTAACAGAATCGATTCCCTCACTGGCCGTACATGAAGAAAACAGCTCCGCCTCACTCAACGCCGACAAACTGGCCCAAGTCGGCCAAACCCTCACCCTTTCCCTCATCAAAATTCTGCGCCAGGTCAAATATTAGAGAAAAGTTCGCCCATTCTGAGCAGTGCCAGGCACCCCGTGTAAGGAGTCTCAGTGACCAAATCCGTTCACGGGGTGTCTGGCACTATGCGGTGGCAGGTTTTCATTTACAGCTTCGGATCGTAGAATAAGCACGAAAATTGTTTGATCCGGAGTGTACCAATGACCTTGAAACAGATTTGGGCGACTTATGACTGGCAGCAGGTAGTTATCGAAGACGACTATCGCTTTTGTCCGCTGTGCGGGATTCCGCTGGGCACACGGGAGGTCGGTCAACGGCAACGGCCGTACTGCCCTTCATGCGGCTTCATCCACTTCAAAAACCCGGCTCCCGGTGTCAGTGTGTTTGTGGTTGGCGGACGGCTGCCGTCCGCCAATGGCTGTGTCCTCCTAACCAAACGAAACAGTGACCTGGGCGGAACCGATTGGGCGCTGCCCAGCGGCTACATCGAATACGACGAAGATTTTATAACAGCGGCTATCCGCGAAGTGAAAGAGGAGACGGGCCTGGATGTGGCCATCGAGTCGATCATCAATGTGGAATCGGGATTTGTTTCGCCGCGCTTCCATTTTTTGACGGTGTATATGCTGGCCCATGTGGTGGGTGGGGAAATGCGAGCCGGGGATGACGCAACGGCCGTTGACTGGTTCCCCCTGACCGGCCCGCTGCCAGAAATGGCCTTTGCGCCAGATGTAGCCATCATTCAACAGTATTCAGCCGGAACATTAGCCCAATTCCCAATTGTCCCAGGCATAAATAAAGAGGATTTGGCATCGTGAACTCAACCGATCTGAGGCAGTTTATTACCAACAATGAGATTAAGGCCGAAATTTTCCATCTGGAAGAAGCCACGCTGACGGTGGCTGATGCAGCTGCGGTGATGGGTGTCCAGCCGGAGCAAATCATCAAAACGGTGCTGTTCCTGGCCGATGGCCAGCCGGTATTGGTTATCGCCAGCGGGCTGGCCCGCATTGCCTGGAAGCGGCTGGCCGATTATCTGGGTATCTCGCGGCGGCGGTTAAAAACGGGCAATGCCGAACAGGTGCAGGCCATCACCGGCTACGTTGTTGGCTCGGTGCCGCCGTTTGGCCACAAGGAAAAGCTGCGCACGATTGTGGAGCAGTCGGTGTATGATCAGGCGGATGTTTATGGCGGCGGCGGCGAGATTGATGCGTTAATGAAAGTGGAAACGGCCGTTCTCCGTCAAGTCGTTGGCGATGAAACAACCGATCTGGCTGATAAATAAAAAACATGAGTAAAAAATACCCTTTCAAAAATTTAGCCTTCCAGGGTGGCGGCACCAAAACCTACGCCTATCACGGCGCATTGATGGCGCTGGAGAAGCATGGCGTTTTGGACCAGATTGAACGTGTCGTAGGCACATCGGCCGGGGCGATGCTGGCGGCGGTCGTCAGTTTCCGGCTGGGTGTCGCTGAAACAATGGCAATTTATGCCGATATGGACTTTTCGCGGATGCCAGGCACGGCCGTTCCCCGCAATGAAGAGCAGCTCAGCCTGGTGCGGCGGCTGGTAGAGCCGGGCTGGAACCGGGCTGTAAGCAATGTAGACGCCATCAACCGGCTTATTCGCAAGTTTGGCTGGTACGATAACAGCTACGCCTATGAATGGATGGCCGGAGTCATTGCCGACAATTGTGGCGGGAACGGCCGGGCGACTTTTGCCGATTTCCGGGAACGGGGCTTCCGCGATTTACACGTTGTAGCGGCCAATATCACTACCCATGAAATGACTGTCTTTTGTGCCGCCAAGACGCCCGATGTGGCCGTCGTCGATGCGCTGCTTATGTCACAAACCGTACCGCTTTATTTTGAGGCGCTGCAATTTAACGGCCGTGAATTCGGCAGCGGCGACTATTATGCGGATGGCGGCATTGTCAACAACTACCCCATCCATATTTTCGACGATCCGGACTTCGCTCAAGGCAATCGTTGGTTCATTCAGGGCACAAACTGGGAAACCTTGGGACTGCGCCTCTACACGCCGGAAGATTGCCCGGACCCGCGACCAGGAATCAACAACATCATCACTTATGTAGGGCATATGTTTGAAGCGTTATTCGATGCCCAGGAAGTGGCCTTTTACAGCAACCGCATTGACCAACTGCGTACTATCAACATCAGCAACTGCTGCGTTTCCACACTCGATCTGACCGTTCGGCCGATTCCGGGCAATGCCAAGTATGATGAGTTATTCACAACAGGTTATGAAACAACCGAGACCTATCTGGCCGATTACCAGCATCCCTGGCTAAGTGTGGAGACGGGTCTGCTGCGCGAAATCCGCCAAATCATGCGCCGTTTTTCAATCTGGCCGCAGCTGCGCCCCCGCAAAAAATGATGGGCGGTTTTATGGGTGGTGGTTGAAGGTGATTTCGGGATAAACGGCCGTTTCCCCCAACAATTCGCTGCTTTCCCCTTTCAAGTACAGATCGAAAAAAGACAACGCATAGGCGTTGAGCATAGTGGCCATATGGCGGCTGGGGATGTCGCTGGACAGCCCCAACTGGGGCGTCAGCGGCGAAAACAGGGGCAGGTCGGTGAAATCATAATGGGCGGCGCCGGTAACGATGAGCAGGTAACTGTCGGTGAGTCCCGCTTCATAAATGGCCCGGGCGCGGGCAGAATTGGCATGGCCGGGGACCGACTGCCAGAGATCGGCCTGGATGAGCATGAACGGAGCCGGCAGTCCATCCAGGGCATAATTGGAAACAGGCTCGACCCAGGCATCGAGACCTAACCCAGCTGTGCAGCGCGGGTCGGTCAGGCAAAATTCGGCCGCCGCCCCACCGCCGGTGGAGTGGCCAAAAACGCCGATATGAGTGAGATCGAGACGGCCGTTAAATCGATTCCCGGCTTCACCCTGCCAACCAGCCATCTGATCCAGCACAAAAGCCATATCCTGCGCCCAGACCCCCACCAGGGTATTTGAGTTGCGCGGCGGATCGACCGGTTTGTCGGAGAAAATGGCCGGTTCATAAAAGGTGACACGGCCGTTCGGGAACACCGTAAAAATATTGGCGTACGTGTGGTCAATGGCGGCGACGACATAGCCATAACTGGCCAGTTCCTGCACCAGTGTCGTATTCTGGTTACGAAAACCGTTAAGGCCATGCGAAAAAATAATGACCGGGAAGGCCCCGCCATCAGCCGCAATGATCGCTTCGGGGAAGGATTGGGAATAGGCGAGATTGAGATGATCTAGCAGAAAGGCAGGCAGTTGCAACCGGCGGGCGATGACCGGACCAGCCACTGCAATATCTTCCAGGTAACGGACTGGGTTGGTTCCCGATTGCGGCGGCTGGGCCGGATACCAGACCTGAACCATCAATTCCCGCTTATCGGCGGGGTCGTCGGTGTAGATTTCGTCACGGGCGGGGTCGGTAAGGTGGTAAACGGCCGTGCCCACCGCATATGGGCCAGTCGGCGCTAACGGACGGGGAACCGGCAGCAAAACGGGCAGAGCCACAGCCACAACCAACCCAATCAAACTGCCTATGCTGATAATGAGCGGCATTTTCCGACCGGACAACGTCCAAACCGTCAGCCCGGCCACCAGCAGGTAAGCCGGAACCATTTGCCAGCGGTAGCCTTCCAAGATGAGGTGAAGTATGACGAGGAGTACGGCCGTTACGGACAGCCAATTCAGCCAACGCGGCCGAGTCCGGCGCAGCAAGGGCCACACCAACAGCAGCAAACAGCAGGCCAGGATTAGGACTTCAATCAGTCTCATTTGTCGCCGGGGAAAGCGTAAACCAGAATGTACTGCCCGCGCCAACCTCACTGTCGATGCCGACCGTCCCCCCTAGCCGTTCCATGATGCGGCGCACGATGGACAACCCTAGCCCATGCCCTTTAGCGCGCACCTGGCTGAGTTGGGTGAAAGGGGTGAATAATTCGGTTTGTTCAACGGCCGTTAACCCACTGCCATTATCCCGTACCCAGAAACAAAGTGTCCCCTCCGGCTGTTCTACAACGCCCAATTCTAATCGGGGCGGCGTACCGCCATATTTAAGGCCATTACTGAGATAATTAAACCAAACCTCTTCGATCCAGGGCGCATATCCTCTGGCTTGCGGCCAGGAAGGCGGCAAAATAATTTCTGCATGACACGTCTTGATTTCTTCAGCCAACCGCTGCTGCGCTTCATCAAGAATCTGCACCATATCCAGCGTTTCAAACTCAACATCCATCTGGCGCACACTGGATAAAACCAGCAGTTCATTTACAATATTGCTCATTTTGTGAGCCGTTCGTGTTATTCTAGACAAGATAGTTTGATGTTGTTCCGGCGTATATTCATCATAATTGAGCAGCAGCATTTCACTAAAACCGGAAACCAGTCCCAGTGGACTTTGCAAATCATGGGCAACTGTGTGCGCAAAAGCATCCAGTTCAGCATTGGAGGCCTGTAATTCATCATTCAGTTGGCGCAGCGCCACCATATCTTCAAACCGGGCCAGGGCAATCGTGATCGCCCGCTCTAACTCCCGGCTGTCCGTTGGCTTGAGCAAATACGCGTTTACACCGGCTTCACTGGCTTTTTGCACCAGTTCATGCGTCTCATACGCCGAAAGAATGACCACCGGAATGCGACAACATTCCTGTATTTGCCGGGCAGCCGTGACCCCATCCATACCCGGCATTTGAATGTCCATAATGACTAAATTAGGGTTAAGTGCTGTGGATAACTCAATTGCTTGCGCCCCCGACGTGGCTAATCCAACAACGGTGTAGCCCAATTCAGACAGCATTCCCTGAACCATCTCGCCTACCAGGTAATCATCTTCAGCAATCAGTATTTGAACATCTTCGTGATTATGCATGATTTGGCCTTTTTGTGACTGTCCCAATTATACCGTTCTCATTTGCATGCTGGTTTCAAATTGAATAGTAACTGTTGCACCATTACCATCAGGGCCGTTTTGTAATATTAATTTGCCATTTAAACTGTGCTGGACAATATTTTGCAACAAATACAAGCCTACATTGTAACGCGGGTCCTCCAGGTTTAAAACATCTAGGGGATAACCGGGACCATCGTCGCAAAATCTCAAGACAATCAATGTATTTTCTTTGGTGTTTATCTGAACTTTGAGAAGCCCCTCATCACGTTGCGATAAGGCATATTTCATGGTATTGGTGGTCAGTTCGTTGATAACCAGCGCCAGGTAATTGGCCTGATCGGGGGTGACGCGTATGGTTGATGGGGTAATTTCGATGCGCAGGTGTTTGTCGGGCGGCAAAGCCCGCATAGCGGCCTGGATAACCTGATTGATTAGATTCTCCAATGAAACCGGAGTCCATTCGGCCTGGGAAAGCAAATTGTGGACGGTTGATAACCCCTGAACCCGGCTGATCAAGTCTTGCATAATGGACTGGTAGACGGTTTTGTCCTGTAAATCGGTATGGCGGCGCTCGGCATAGAGGATACCGATAATGGCCGACAGGTTATTTTTAACGCGGTGATTTACTTCGCGCAGTAAGATAGCCCGGAGTTCGGCATCGTGGCGGGCCTGACTGTAGAGGCGGGCGTTTTCGACGGCAAATGCGGCCGTTGCCGCTAGAGACTCCATCAAGGCTAAATCGGAAGCGTCGAAACGATCTGGTTCTGAATCCAGCGCTTGCAGAGCGCCAATGACCCGCCCTTGTACCACCAATGGAATTGTGATGAGTGAACGGGTGGTTAAGTCAAGCGCCCGGTCTAATTTTTTGTAATGACGGGAATCGGAGAGTGCATCGGACATGAGTTGGCTACGGCCGTTTTCCACCACCCAGCCAATAATACCTTCACCCTTGGCCAGCCGCCAGCCGCGCACATCTTCGTCTTGTGGGCCGGAATTCTGGTGGCAAACAATATCGCCGGTTTGCTCGTCCACCAACCAAACCGAGCAGGCTACAACATCCATCAAATGACGCAGTTCTTCCAGCACAGTAATGAGTACCCGATCCTGATCTAGTGTGGAAAGGAGGGCATTGCTGGCCCGATTGAGCAGGGTCAGTTCGGCTGTCCGTTCTTCAACCCGTTCTTCCAATTTATCATGGGCCTGGCGCAAGGCGGTTTCGGCTTGCTGCAGCTCGGCCACTTTTTCTTCTTGACCGGCGTACAGGTCACGCAATTGAGCGGTCATCTGGTTAAAGGTGCGGGCGAGCAGTCCAATTTCGTCTTCCGTCGTGACGGGGGCAGATTGGGTTAGATCGCCTTGGGCAATTTGCACGGCCGTTTCCGTGATCGCCAAAATCGGTTGGGCAATTTGGGTGGCTAACAAATAAACCCCCACCGTCAAAACCACCGCAGAGATGATGCTGATGAGGGCAATTGTTGTGGTCAGCCGGTCGGCGGCGGCAAATGCTTCTGTCTGATGAATCTCTGTCACCAGGGCCACTCCCAATGCGTCAATCCAGCGATAAGCGCCGATGACCGGGATGCCGGCATAGTTGGTGTATAAACTGGCCCCGGATTGGCCCTGAACGGCCGTGTCAATCCCGGCCGTGTGTACACCATGCGGATACTCATCGCGACCAAACCGTTCTCCAGAAACGAATACGTTGTAGGCATCAACCAAATACGTTTCGCCCGTTTCCTCTGTCCCCATATGCTCCATCACCAACGCATCCATTTCATCCAAATTCAGATGGACGGCCAACACACCCCAAACGGTTCCGGCTTCATCCCGCAGCGGTGTGGCGATGGTAAGCGTTGGTTTACCGGTCACCGGCGAGGGGTAAACCTCTTGTACGAAAGTGCCTGATTTCCCTTGGACAAAATAAGTGTCCAGAACACGATATTCCCCTTCGTGTGTCGGCTGGGTGGAGGCAATAATTTTTCCGCCGGTTTCGGTCAAGACGAGAATTTCAGCAAAAGTTGATTTGTCTTCGTGGAGAATTTTCAGGAATGCAGTCAATTCTTGGTAAGGGGTCTGATAGGCATCTGTTGTATTGGGGGTCTGTTGTTTTTCCAGTTGCAAAAGATGGAATACAGGTGACTTTTCTTCCAGCAGTCGGGCAATGAGGAGTGTGTCCTGGCGCTGCGTGTCGGTCCACCGAATGAGATTTCTTTCTTTGAGTCGGGCAACGGCCGTTAACTGATCAAAAACCGATTGTGTCAACGTACGCCGGGCTTGAATATAAGTAACGTAAGCCACAATACCAGTCGTGGCCAAGGAAAGGATCAGAAAGTAGCCGACCAATCTGACCATCAAATTTTCTTTCCAGAATCTCATACGCTAAGGTTGCTCCAATAAATAAAATACCTGGTATTGCGGAAAGCAACCACGAGCCAATCTCTGAAGTAAATCTGATTCCGGGTAATTATTTTGGGGGATTGGCCTAATTAAAAAACTGACCATCTTTTGCCTAAATTTACGGCTCAATTGTTTCATAATATTGAGCCTTGCCATCTTTTATTTGAAAAATAACGGCACTCTTTTCAGGATCGCCCGTCCCCGAATACAGCATCAAACCCGTCACTCCCTGAAATTGTTCAATTTGCTGCAGCCCCATTTGGATAGACTCAGGATCAACTTGTCCTGCGTTTTGTATCGCCTGAAACAGCAAATTAAACGCATCGTATGTTAAAGCGGCTTCATCATCCGGCATTTCATTATACTGCTGCCGGAAGAGTTCAACGAATCTTTGCCCAGTGGCATTGGCGGCATCATTGGCGTAATGTGCGCTAAAAAATGCCCCATCCACCGCCGCTAAATCGGCCGATTGTTCCCAATCCCAGGAATCGCTGCCCAACAATGTTGCTGTAATGCCCGCGGCCTGCGCCTGGTGAATCTGGGGAACAATATCATTGTTAAAATTAGGCAGGAATAAGACTTGCGGTTGGCCGGCAAGAATGACAGCTAACTGGCGGCTAAAATCAGTTTCCCCGGTGGTATACGATTCAAAAGCCACAATTTGGCCGCCGCCGGCCGTAAAGGATTGGCGAAAAAACTCGGCAATGTCCCGATTGTATTCATTCGCCACATCATAGAGAACAGCGGCCGTTTGGGCGTTGAGTTGTTCCAGGGCAAACCGGGCCATAACTTTACCCTGGAAGGAATCGACATAAGCGATGCGAAATACGTATTGTTTGCCGGCTGTCGTCGCCGGATTGGTGGAGTAAGGGCTAATCATGGGAATATGGGCATTTTCGGCTACAGTCGCTACCGGTATGGCGTTCCGGCTAATTTGGGGGCCGATGATGGCGGCGACGTGATCCTGATTGATGAGTTTGCGGGCTGCGGCAACGGCCGTGTCGGGTAAATTGGCGCTGTCTTCTACCAGCAAAACCAATTGGTATCTTTGCCCGCCCACCTCTAACCCGCCAGCTTCATTGACCTGATTTGTGGCAAGTTCCGCTGCTTTTACCGTCGAAGCCTCCATATCAGACGGTCTACCTGTCAACGGAGCTATCACACCGATGCGGATTTCGCCGGCCGTACGGTTACGCAAGCCATAGGTAGTCAACGCAATCAGGAAGCCTGTGATCAAACTCCATATAATCAGTTGGCGTGCTGTTTTTCTTTCAATCAGAAAACGACTCATGGATCAATCATTTGGTAGCAGTACCGGTCCCCATCAGAAATGCGCCAGACAGCCACGCTTTTTACAGGATCACCTGTTTCTTCAAAGGATATCGTACCGGTAATACCCTGATAATCGATTTGATACAAACCATCCCGGATTGCTTCCGGTGTGACCGAAGCCTGATCTTGCATGGCCGCGAAAAGCAAATGCATCGAATCGTAGGTTAACGCCATGAGGCCATTGGGTTCACGGCCGTATAACGCCTCAACACGATCCGAAAAATCACGAACAACCGGAATCGATTTATCGCGGCAGTAATGACCACTAAAAAAAGATTCTTCAAACGCCGGTTGGCCGGCCAGACGAGATCCTTCCCAACTATCGCCACCTAAAATAATGGCCTCAATACCCATTTCTCGTGCCTGCTGCCCCTGGAGCAGCACATCATCGGTGTAGTTGGGTAAAAACAAGACATCCGGGTTTCTTACTTTAATGCGGGCCAACTGTTCATTAAAATCTTCACCATAGTCAGTGGTATACGTTTCGAGGGCAACAGTCTGCCCGCCTAATTCCTCAAAAGCAGTTTGATAGGCAGCTGCTAAATCGCGGTTGTACGTACTGGCAACATCGTACAAAATGGCACTTTTATGACCCCCCAGCACCTCGTAAGCAAAATGGGCCATGGCCAGCCCTTGAAAATCATCGACAAAGCTGGCCCGAAAAACGTATTGTTTGCCCAATGTTGTCTGCGGGTTGGTGGATGTCGGGCTGAGCATGGGGATGCGGGCCGATTCGGCTACTTCGCCAACCGGGATGGCGCTGCTGCTAAACAAAGGGCCGACGATAGTCACGACCCCTTCCTGATTAATAAGTTTATGCGCTGCGGACACGGCCGTTTCCGGCCGTCCTTTATCATCAGCCACAACCAACCGGATCAGATACCGCGTTTTCCCAACCAACAATCCGCCGGCCTCATTCATTTCATCCACTGCCATCTGCGCCACATTCAGTGCCGGTTGGCCGCTTGTCGCCGCATCTTCACCACTTAAAGGCACAATCAGCCCAATTTTAATTTCCGGCTGGACCGTCTTGCAGGCCGAGGCAATAGAAAAACCAATCAATCCTAATAATAAAAACAAACCACCAAAATAACGACGACTCTTATTCATGGTAAAAGCACCACCTTGCCAGTGACATCACCGGTTTGCAGTTTTTGCAAAGCGCGGACGCCATCACGCAGCGGAAATATTTCATCAATGACGGCTCGGAGACGGCCGTTAAACAACAACCCCATCACCTGCTCATAATCACGTATGGACCCCATCGTGCTGCCAATAATGCTGAGATGCTTAGCAAATAGCAGCCGGTTGTCGATCTCAAATTTGGGACCGCTGGTATTGCCCACTGTCAACAGCCGCCCACCCTTTTTGAGTGACCGCAGCGATTGGGCATAAGTGGCCGCGCCGACATTATCGACAACCACATCAACACCCTGCCGGTTCGTCGCTTTGAACACCGCTTTGCCCCAAACTTCTTCATGGCGATTGATAGTGACATCGGCCCCCAGTTCATGTGCCAGGGCCAGCTTGGCGGCGCTGGAACCCACGACATAAATTGGGCCGGCACCGGCCAGCCTGGCGATTTGGATGGCGGCTGTGTTAACGCCGCCACCGGCGCCGACAATCAAGATCGATTCTCCGGCTTGTAACTGGCCACGAGTGATGAGCGAATGCCAGGCAGTGACGAAGGCCAATGAAGCCGCTGCGGCCGCTTCAAATGAGACAGAGTCAGGCAGTTTGAGCAGATTACGCGCGGGCATGGCCGTAACCTCCGCCGCAAACCCATCCACATGTTCACCCATAATGGCAAACTGGTCACACATATTGTCCCGCCCCGACAAACAGTAAGCACAATGCCCGCAGCTCAGGGTTGGATTCACAGCCACACGGTCGCCAACGGCAAACCCGGTCACATTCGCGCCTACCTCGGCCACAATACCAGCCCCATCACTGCCCATCACATGCGGCAGCTTCAAATTCAAGCCCGGCCATCCGCCCAGTACCCACAAATCCAGCCGGTTATAGGCCGCTGCCTTCACTTGCAGCAGCACTTCATCCGGCCCGATTTCCGGGCGTGGTACCGATTCATATTTAACCTGATCAAGGTCGCCATGTTGATGAAAAACCAGGGCATGCATAAAAACCCCCTTCTCTTAAGCATAAGCTTTCAGCTATCAGCAGTTCAGCTAGTCAGCCAATAGTTTATCCTTGAAAAACAGCTTTTGCGTTAACAAAGTAAACGAATAATTGTCTTGTTTCAGCCTCATCACCAGCTTTTTACTGAAAACAATCAAGCTGACCGGCTGATTAGCTGACCGGCTGAACGCTTGCTCTTAAACTTTAATTTATACGTGAATGATAGTCACCACAGGAGTAAATGGCAATAGTTGTCTTGTCATGCCCGGATCGTTTTGGTATTGTCTGGTCGGGGCGCAGTACGGCCCCTCATTTTGCAGTCAGGAAGCAGCGTACGATGAAAGCGATTAAACAATGCGTGGCAGGAAGGATTTTCGAGGCTAACGGCAGTTACGCCCTCCTGCTCCAACACGTCCACCCAGAACTGGAAGCCAAACAGCTTGTTTACTTGCGCCATGCCTTCATCACGATGGGCGCCGAAGAACACATCTTCCCCGGATTTTTGCTTGACGATTGGGGCAACGAGATCAAATCGTTGGAACTATATAACTGGGTGGATGAATTCGCGCCGCAGTTCCCCCGGGCGGAATTATTTGGCGTTGATGAGTCCGGGCAGGAAACGCAGTTGTTTTTGCGGGAACTGGAACAGTACAGCAAATGGCCTTGTTACGCCTATGCCGCAGTGGACACACCAATCAACGAAGGGGTTCTCATCACGGCTATTTTATTACCGGATGAAACAGTCAACGAGCCGGTTCAGATTAAACGGCCGTCCTGGGTGGAACGGCCGTTGCGCCGTGCCCAGGTTCAGTGGTGGCAGGTACCGCCAACCATTCAATCCCTCGATGGCATATTGACATAAAATCTATAGCCGTCCGACTTGGCTTGTGCTAGAATGTCTCTACCGAAATCATGAAAACAACGATTGGACGTATCACCCTTTTGCTGGCTCTTTGGACGGCAGCAATACTGGCCACACCACTAAAAACAGTGCAGGCTGTCCCTGCGGCCGCCCCAGCCCATCAAGTCGGAACGCCCACGGCATTATCCCCCATTTGGGGATCATCCATCCGACGCTGGTCGTCATACATTGCCGCACTATCCGATTTTTATGGTCTCGATCCCGATTTCATCGCCGCCGTCATCGATGAAGAATCAAACGGCGACCCGTTGGCAGTTAGCCGTGTCGGCGCGGTGGGACTCATGGGCATCATGCCGGCCGGGCCGGGTCTTGAATGGCGGCCGCCGGCCGATGCGCTAGAAAATCCCTCAACAAACTTGCGCTGGGGAGTAGCCATTTTAGCCGAGATTGTGCGGCAGTCGGGCGGCGATTTGTACGCGGCTCTAGCCGCCTACAGCGGCGGCTGGAGCCAGGCCGAACGGGGCGTCCCTCGCGAGTATGCGGCCCGGGTTTTGAACAATTACGGCCGTGCCGTGGCCCAACGCAGCGGTATCTCGCCCGACATTGCTTCCCAATGGACGCTGGCGGTGGAAATACGGCAGGGGGATGTCCCCAACGATGCCCTGCTGGTATTGGGGGATCAACCCATCTCGGGTTTGCTGACTTATGGTGAACACATTGTCTACAATTACATTGACCAATCGGGGCGGGCCTATTATGTGAAAGCGTATGCTGTGCCGGTAGCCCTGGTTATGCCGGTGGGCGACAATGGCACGGCATCGGCCGCGGCCGACAGCCTGGAAATGCAGCTGCAAGCGCGGTTGAACCAAACGGCCGTTAAAATTTCTGAAAGCAATCCCGGTATCATTGAAGCCTGTTTACCCAGTTTGAGCCGGCTGCGTGGCCGCGCCAGTACGCGCTGGTTTGCCCCATCCTACTGCCCATCGTGGCATCGCTAAAATAGAAAACAGGGGATTGGCGATTAGAGGCTGTAGATTGCATAGTCTCTCGTCTCCAATCTCTAATCTCTAATTTGAGGAAGTACCCATGACTACAATCCATCCCACAACTATCCGCCAGACTGTCCAAGCGCGGTTTACCAATGGCCAGACATTTGAGGGGCCGATTGGCACGCCCATTGAAGCATTTGTGGATGCGGCTGATTTGAAAGTAAACGGCCGTATCGTTGCCGCCATCATGAACGGTAGACTCCGGGAACTGTCCACCCCCATGATGGCCGATGCTGACCTGGAAGTGGAAACCACAGCCAATTCCGACGGCACACGCATTTACCGTCGCTCCCTCAGCTTCCTGATGATCGCTGCCGCTGCCCAACTATTTCCGGGGCGTATCATCACGATTCAGCATTCAATGCCTTTCGGCGGCTACTACTGCGAAATGGATGATCAAAAACAATTATCCGATGAAAACCTGAATCGGCTGCGACAGCGCATGAGGGAACTGGTTGCCGCCAAACTCCCCATCACCCAGGTCAAAGTCCCCTTGGAAGATGCGCTGCAACTTTTCCGGGACAGCGGCGATTTTGAAAAGGCCGAACTGTTCAGCAAACGGCGCAAAGATTATCTCACGCTGTACGAACTCAACGACGTACGCGACTATTTCCACGGCTTCATGGTACCCAACACCAGCTATCTGGATACGTTCGATTTGCGCCATTACAATGATGGTTTCATCCTGCAATTCCCGCGCCGCCAACAGCCCAAAGGTCTCCAACCATTTGAAGACGAGCCAATTCTAGCCCGCGTCTTCCAGGAGTATGAAGAATGGCTGCATATCATTGGCGTACCCAACATAGCCGCCTTAAACCGGGCGATAAGAAACGGCCGTACCCAGGAAATCATCCTCGTCGCCGAAGCATTGCACCAACGCCAGCTCACCACCATCGCCAGCGAAATCGCCCGCCGCCGCCCCCAGGTCAAAATTGTCATGATTTCCGGCCCCACCTCAGCCGGCAAAACCACTTTCAGCAAACGATTGGCCATTCAACTCATGGCCCAGGGCATCTACCCGGTCGCCATTGGCATGGACAACTACTTCGTCAATCGGGAGGAAACGCCGCGCGATGAAAATGGCGACTATGACTTCGAAGCATTGGAAGCCGTTGATGTCCCCTTATTCCGACAGCATTTGAGCCAGCTCATGGCCGACGAAACCATTGTGCAGCCCATCTATAACTTTCACACCGGCACCCGATCCTGGGGCGACAAATTGAGTATCGGCTCCGATCATGTCATTTTGGTGGAAGGCATTCATGGATTAAATCCACGATTGGTCGAAGGACTGCCGCCCGATTCCATTTACCGTATTTTTATTTCGGCCTTCACCCAGCTTAACCTGGATAAGCACAACCGTGTGCCCACGACCGACACGCGGCTGCTGCGCCGCATTGTGCGCGACGCGGCCCATCGCGGCTACACCGCCGCCGATACCATCCGCCGCTGGCCCAGTGTACGGCGCGGTGAAAAACGGTACATTTTCCCCAATCAAAACAACGCCAACGTTTTTTTCAATTCAGCGCTGGTGTATGAATCGTCGGTGCTGAAGAAACTGGCCCAACCGCTGCTGCTGCAAGTAGAGCCGGGTACGCCGGAACGGGTAGAAGCCAACCGGCTGTTGGCCTTTTTGCAATGGTTTGACCCGCTACCCAACGGCAGCATGGAATACATCGCCAGCGATTCGATCCTACGCGAGTTCATCGGCGGTTCAATTTTGACTGATTTTGAACCCTGGCAGCGGTGAAGATTGGTGATTGGTGACTGATGATTGACCGTTTACCGATTGACCCAGGCTGTAAAATAGCAGGCGTCGAAATCGTGCAGAATAATGCGTTCGTAGCCGGCGGCGGGGGCAATGAGTTTGAAATAACCGTCGTCAACCAGTACCAACCATTGGCCATCGCCAGACCAATCGAAGAAGGGCGAATTGGCCGGATAGCGCGGCGAACTGGTTATGATGGTTTGCGTTCGATTGGCCGGGATGTCGTGCAGGAGAATTTGCCAGGTGTCGTCGGGCGGTGCGGCGAGTTGGGCCGCTACCAGCCAATGGCCATCGGGTGAAAACGAAACGGGGGGAATGCCCCCGGGCGTGATCAACGACGGGTAGCCTAACGGCGGATCGTCTAATTGCAAACGTAATAGCAGCGTGCCCGCCGTGTATTTTTGCCAATCATCAAATTGAAAAGTGAAGATGTTGTATTTGCCGCCGGCGCCACGAATCTCCGGCCCGGCTAGAATAAGCAGGCCGGGACTGGTTGGGTGAGCCGCTATGTAGCTGATGGAGGGTGTGCCGGTGGCAGGATCGGTGAGTACGGCCGTTACCCCCTCCCCATCCAACACAACCTGCGGTACGCTATCATTCAACGTGGCCATCACCAGCTCCAGCCCCGGCTGGTAGCGCGTGTAGCCGTAAGTCGCCGCATCTAGCCAAAAGGGCGTGAATCCGCGACCCAGCGCTTGCACTGGCCCGCCATTCTCATCCCCCAGCCACAATTCCGACTCGATGACAATGAGCGTCGCGCGGCCGTCCGGCGACCAGAGGGTGTAACCAGGCAAATCGAGTACCGTACAGCCGGATGAGTTGCATCGATTAAGATCAAGCCAATGGTACAGCGTCTGTGTTTGCGAAACTGTGTCAAACTCATTCAGCAAGAGATGCGGCGGCTGAGCCTGACCACCCCAGCCAACCTGGGGGAAGCGCCACTGACGAGCCGGGTCCGCGTCATCAAAAAGCAGGCGCTCCTGACCATCGCGCCACAAGTGCAGAGTCAAACGGCTGGGATCGTTACTGGCCGGCAGTTCGTTGAGGATAAGGCCGCTGTCGTCGGGCAGGGGCGTGAGGAAACGAAAGGCGCGATCCGATAGTTCAACCGTCCAGGCATCATCAATCAAATCGTAGCGGAACAAATGCGGCGTACTGCCACCACCAGGGAAACAAAGGGCCTGAATATCCTGGTCGGGCAGCGGCAAGGGTAGTTCCAGGCTGTTTTGGAAGGCGGTGATGATGCGGCGGGTGTAGCCCTGGTACAGCGCCTGGTAGCTGTCTTCGTCAAGCGGCAGGCCAGCCAGGGTGAAGGTGGGCAGGATGTGGTAACGGCCGTTAAACACCGGTGTCAGCAAATCAGACAAATCGGCCAGTGCGGCCGGATCCGTGCCCAGGCGCACCATGACATCTGTGGTGCAAGGCTTTTCGGCGCAAATGGCGGCCAGTTCCGCGTCCAAATCGGCGGCCAGCCGCTGTGCCCAGGTATTATCCCGTGCCGGATAAAGCAGCGTCAGCCATTGGCCATCATAGCGCATCGTTTCACCCCAAAAGTCAGCGTTGGGCGATGTTTGCTGCCAGCGTGAACCATCAAACTGGTACAACTGCGTCTGTTGGAGACGAATGGGGGCGATGGTTTCGGAGGGGGTAACGGCCGTGTACATTTGATCATACGTCACAACCGCTTCCTGCCAATCCGGGGCCAGTTCCACCGCCACAGCCTCCGGCGCAGTTTGGGCGGCCAGCCCCAGAGGTTGGCGGTCCAGCATCAATCCTTGCCCAAATAACGCGCGCTGTCCTTGCTGCCACGCCGTATCATCCGCCGCCAGCAAATGAACAAACAGGTCAAAATCATCATTTGTCACAGCTTGCTGCCAGGTATGAAAGGCGGCCGCTACGTCGGTTTGAATAAGCTGTTCTTCGCGCTCAACCTGCCGCATCTGCCGCCAGTAAACCAGAAACGCGCCGGCCGCCAACAACGCAGCAACAACCAACACCAGACGCCACGACCGGGCCTTGCCGTCGGCCGGTAAATCTTCTTCCCATAATTGCTCTTCCGTTTGCCAGCGAAATAAAGGTTTCATTCTGGTCTAGGCGACTTCCGAAAAATGATAAATTTTCCTCAACCATTTTTCGGAAGTCGCTAGAGGCATTTTCATATTAAATGCTATTTTATATTTCCGAAAATGCCTCACCCTTTCAAGCATCTGGTTGTGAACAGAATTATACCGTACCTGAGAGCTTGTCGGAAAAGGGAATTTAGCTGCAGATTTCACAACCCTGTCCTGAGTCCGCCGCAGGATTACCCCGATTATTCTCCTGAAATTCTTTGCGTTCAGCGTGTTCTTTACGGATTTTTCAGGAAATTCACATCTTATTTGTAGAAAACGGTCTATTTAATAGCAAAAACAGATAAAAATAAGAAAAAGTTTGCCTGGTTTGTTCATTACCTCCTATAATATAAGGGCTTTCCCCACTTTGAGACTGACAATCACACAAAAGCAGATAAATCATGCTGGAGGTTTCCACAATGAGTGAGAAAAAAATTGGCCGCTACGAGATCAAAAGTGAGCTAGGACGCGGTGGTATGGCTACCGTCTATTTGGCCTACGATCCGGTGTTGGAACGGGATGTCGCCCTGAAGCTGCTGCCCAATTACTTTGCCCACGATCCCGAATTTTCGGCCCGTTTTGAGCGCGAAGCCAAAACAGTGGCGGCGCTGGAACATGGCAGTATCGTTTCCATGTACGATTATGGCGAAGATGGCCAGTGGCCTTACTTTGTCATGCGGCTAATGAAGGGTGGTTCACTGAAGGATCGCATTGAGGATGGCCCGATGAATTTGGAGGAAGCGGCGCGTATTGTTAGCCGGGTAGCCGGGGCGTTGGACAAAGCACACAGCAAGGATATTGTTCACCGGGATTTGAAGCCGGGCAATATCATGTTTGATGAAGACGGAATGGCCTACCTGGGCGATTTTGGCATTGTCAAGCTGGCGGAAAGCTCGGAAAGCTACACGCGGACGGGCAATACGCTAGGTACCCCGGCTTACATGAGTCCTGAACAGGCCGATGGCAATCCAAATATCGACGGCCGTTCCGACATCTACTCATTAGGCATCATCCTCTACGAAATGCTGACCGGCACGGCCCCCTTCACGCACGAGAGCATGCCTCGCCTGCTCATCATGCACCTGACGGCTCCCATTCCCAATGCGCTGGCAGCCCGGTCTGATCTGCCGGCCGGCGTCCAGGCCGTCATCGAAAAGGCAATGGCCAAGGATCGGGCCGACCGGTACGCAACGGCGGGGGAAATGGCGGAAGCGGTGCAGGCGGTTCTTAATGGAAAGACAGTAACGGCCGTTCCCACCAAGGCCGCTCCAGTTGTAGACATCAAGCCAGAACCCAAACCAGAACCGGCAGTGGTAACGGCCGTACCCAAGCCATCACTTGCGCCACCACCCCAACCAGAAACAACGCCACAGGCGGCCCAGCCAACCCCATCGCCAGCGCCGGCTGCTGCCAAGAGCGGTCGTCGTATTCCCTGGTGGGTCTTCGCCGTCGTTGGCGTCGTTATCGTCGCCTGCCTTGGCATTTTCCTTTTTTCTGGCGGTGATGATTCGAGTACTCCTTTGGATGGACCGGCAGCGGGCGACGTACAAGCGGCCGACGTTCGCACTGAAGTATTGGCGGTTGAGGTGCTCCCCACAGAGGCGCCGGCAGATGAACCGGGGTTGAAGCCAACGGCCGTTCCCGAAGAAAACGAAGATCCGGCAGAGGTCAGCTTGAGCAGTCAGTTTGACCCGGACTTCAATTACCTCGACGATCCTGACCAGTGGGATTATTTCTTTGATGATGGCATCGATCTGTATTTCGAAAATGGACAGGCCACATTTTCAACACAACTTCAGGGTTCGGCCTGGGCGAACTATCTGGATACATTTGATGACGGAACCTATGAGGTCGAAGTCACGGCTACAGCAGCTCAAGCGGGGGCTGTTGGCTTTGGTATGCTGTTTATGTACGACGAAGCCAGTTGGTCCTGGTATGAATTTACACTTGACACCGATGGTTCAGCGGCCGTTTTTTATTGCGAAGACGGTTGTGACAAAGTGGACGAGCCGTTTTTCGGTGGATGGACATCCTTTGACGCCATAAATGCTGGCGCGGGCGCTACCAATACAATTCGCGTTGAAGCCAATCAAGGCCAGGTGACATTCTTTGTGAACGATCAAGAATTTGGAACAATTTTTGATGACAGAAGAACGAGCGGAAACATTGGCCTCATATTGTACAACGATGTTGAGCAGAGTTTAGAGGTCGTGTTCGATAATTTCACCTACACGCCGGCGCCTTAACAAATATGGCTCTTTGAGTTTTTATGGGATAAGGATTCGGGAATTCCAATTCCCGATACGAACACCCCGCCCACACAATTCCTCAAAGAACCACAAATGTGACAGTCACATTGGAAGTGACTGTCATAGCCAGAGCTGACGATTCTGACTCAAATGACAACACCTGACAAAATTTGGACAACTGAATTAGACCAGACTATCAGCCAGCCGCCGCTGGTTTTTGGCAACACACTCCTCATGGCCACCCAGCCATCGGGCCAGGTGGTGCTGCACAGCGGCTTGCAAGCGCTCGATTTGGCGACCGGCGAACTGCGCTGGCAGCACAGCTTTGAGTATGCATTGGTCAGCGGAATGCAGGCCTATCGGCTGGTGGCCGAGGGGCAGGAAATTGCTGTCGTGGCTACCAGCAGCAGCGATTTATTTCAGGGGGAAGGCGGTTTGCTGGCCTTTGATGAGGCGGGTGCGGTTATTTGGCGGGGCAATAACGAGGAGCAGCATTACTCCGCACCAGTTGTGAAGGATCGTCAGGTGTTTGTCGTGGCCGGCGGTAAAAAATTACTCATCATCAGCCCGGAGGCGGATGGCGGCAAGCAGCGCAGCATTACTTTAGCCGCTGCTGCTTCACAATCAGCCCCGGCTGTTGTTGAAGGGGTGGCCTACATTCCCTGCCGCAGTCCGGATTTGTTGGCAGTGGCGCTAGACGGCGAGGAGCAGTGGCATTTTCAATTCGAGGGTAGTAAACGGGATTGGTTGGACCAGACACCGCTGGTGGCAGGGGCTTTTGTGTATGCTGTCAGCAGCCTGGGTAATATATTTGCTCTGGAGCGTGAAAGTGGCAAGATGGTCTGGCAGGTGAAGATAGGTGAGCAACGGCCGTTAAGCGCCCCCGCCATCCACGATGATACCCTGTTTGTGGGTTTTGCCGCAGGGCTGGCAGCATTGGACAGACGCAACGGCCGTACTCAATGGACATTTGCCACATCCCGGCCCATTTCAGCCCAGCCGCTCATCATTCATGATACGGTTTACTGTACCAGCGAAGACCATCATTTGTACGCCCTTGATCTGGTAACTGGCGAGGAACGGTGGCGACAGGAATTGAATCGTCGGATTGAAACGCCGCCGATTTTGGCTAAGTCGGCGCTGCTGGTGGTAGACCGAGGTGGGAATGTGGTCGCTTTGGAACGGCCGTATGTGTCGGAAACGGCCGTAAGCACAGCCGCCGAACCCGACACCAATCCGATGGCTGTTGAGCAGCGAGCCAAAGCCCACGAAGAAGCGAATGAACCGCTGGCCGCCGCTGCCATCTGGCATGAACTGGGCCAACTAGAACGCGCTGCCCAGCAGTACGAAATAGGCGGCGATTGGCTGGAAGCTGCCCAACTATGGCAGCAGCTTGATCGCTACGGCAAACGGGCCGAAGCATTTGAGCAGCACGCCCGACAGCTTTTGGGAAACGGCCAAATCGGTGATGAAGAAAAAGCACTGGCCTGGGAACAAGCTGCCAGCGCTTACGCCGAAACCGGGCAAAAGGAAGCCCGCCAGCGCTGCGCCCGGGAGGCCGCCCGTTTCCGCCGCCAACCTGTCCTGACCATCAAAATTAAGCCAGAAGGCATGATGGAAGTAGATGCCTGGGCCAGAGTGAACTACACCGTTCGCAACGAAGGCTTTGGCGTAGCTCGTGGTTTGAATGTTTCTATCAAAGACGATCGCTTTGAAGGCCAATCAGCCCGCACTCAAACAATCATCACCCTACAGCCGGGCCGGGAGTATACTCACTGGTTGGATGTATCACCTAAAGCTCATGGCTCCAGCGTGCCCATGCAGCTTCTGGTGGAATACGTAGACAAGAGCAATTGTTTTCACAAATTGGAACGCACTTTTTACCTGGCAGTAGTCGATGATGAACTGCCGGCAACAGCTCCTTTGACACCCTCTTCCATTGCCACCGGTACCGGCAGCCTGGAAATTTTATCGACCATCGAAGCGCCCGACGGCCGTGACCTGTTTGCCCTGCGTAATCAGATCGTCCAGGCATTCAACAAGGGTGAAATGGTGGATGTGTTGTTCCAGTTAGGCTTGCGCGAAGATGATTTTGACGAGCGGCTCAGTTCGCTGGTGCGGGAATTGATTATGTATGTGGTGCAGAACGGCCGTTTCGACGAACTCCTCGCCATTTGCCAGGAACGCCGTCCGACGATAAAGTGGTAATTACATCTTACGAATCACCCGTTTCCCCTGGTTCGTAAATCGTGCCCATGAACAGGATAGCGCCGGTTAGATTGTCCTGAATGGCGCAGAAAAATGGCCGATCCACGACCATGCGGAAAGGTGGCGGCGGGATGGAACGGGCCATGATAACGGCCGTTGCCGCCGCCGCTTCAGCCCCTTCCTCATTCACTTCCAAAAACGTCTTGTGAATCACTTTGCTGATAAAGAAGCTTTCCGCCTCGGCCATGCGGTTGAAATTGTTGGCCGTTAAGCCCATGCCCACCAGGTGACCCAGCAAGCTTTTCTCATACTCGATCTTGAAGCGGGGCAGGATGATGGTTCCCTTTTGCCGGCCGAATTCAGCCAGACCCGGCTGCCAGCCTTGTTCCGGCCGCGATGGGTGCGGTATTAAACGGCCGACAGTCTCGGTCCAGTTTGACGCAGTCAGAGTTGGCTGTACCTGGGCCAGGGTTTTATCCGCTGCCGGCAAAAAAACGACAAAACTTAACTGCCCCTGGCCAAAGGGGAGGCTGATCAGTTGGTAATCGGCCGTTTCCCGGTAATGATAATCACCTTTGCGGGACATCAGTGGCAGCGATTTGGTCGTGTTGTCGGCCAAATAAAAGTCACCGTCTTTGGTCTGGCCTTTGTCGAACGTAGCCGCCCATGCCCCCTTGAAATAAATGGCATTGACCAGGACGAGAACGGCCGTTACCAAATCGCCAGGATTGAGTAGATTTTTGATTTTGTTTCGGGTCTTGTCTTCGACCCATCGGTTGATGGTTTGCGCCGCAGTTTCTGTATCACCAAAATCCAGGTTCGTGATTTCGGCTTCGTAATAATTGCGGACGGCATCCCGAAATGCGGTCTTAAACGGGAATCCCATCTCAGCCCACAGCGAATTGGCCATAGACAGCGTAACCTGGGGATCAACCCCGTCGAGCGCCTGCCATAACGCGGCGTGGGATTGGTTAACGGCCGTCCAATCCAACCCCGTTAGCCGCAGTAAATTGAGCATCGCCTGGGAAGTCGGGTCATCGGCTCCGTTGGCAGTCATAGATAGGGCCAATGCCATACTGGCCGGCGAAATGAACACATTTTTCTCCGGCTCGCCGGCGGTGAGTCTGGCTAGTAAATCAAAGCCGAACTGGTTGTTGGCGGCCACTAAATCGGTAACAGACATGGTTTCCCCCTTTGGTGTACAGTCCATTAAGTGAAAAAAACTGCCCTCATTTTAGCATAAAAGTCAGACAGATATTGTTGGAAACGGCCGTTACCCCATTCTCAATAAATAGCGCCGCCGGTATTGGCCGGTAGCCTTTCCTTTTGACACACAGCCTTTTGCGAGGTGGAACCTGTCTTGCCAATGAAAAGCTACCCGATGCAACACGCGGCGGCGCTGACTTGAGGCGCATAACGCCGCTTTGGAGGAGTTAGCGTCATGCCGTGAGAGAAACCGTTACTGCACTAAAATAGTTACGGGCAACTGGGCTGCCAGGCTGAGATCGGTTTGCGTCCGGTCGCCGATCACTTCACCCGTCGTCCGTGACACCTGCCGTTCCATCGTCGTCGTCCACATATTGCCGACCAGTTGGCCATCCACGTGCGCGCCGCCGCCGGAGTTGCCGCCGATGACGCTGGCTCCATCCAGGCTGACCAGGCGGAAAACCGGTTGCCCCTGGAAATCGCTCAACTCCTGCACCAGCATCGCCGCCACGCTGATGGCTCCGGTGTGTGGCTGGCGGTAGGCCAGGTGAACGATGTCGTTTTTGTTGACAGATTGGCTGCTACCTGCGGGAACGGCCGTCAACCCATCCACCAATTCATTCGCTGCATCCAAAACCATCGTGCCACCATCCCGGTAGCGAATCATCTTTTGAAATGCCTCGCCGCTCACTTCCAAAAGTAACCTACCGGTCACGTTATGGAACTGCACTTTTTTCAGATTCGGCGTCAACAGCGTCCAGTGGTCGTGGGTGACGATGAAAACATCCGCGCCGGAGCGGGTTAATGTCCCCAACCCTTCGCCAACTGTGTATTGGATAGCCTTTTGCCCGTCTACCATCACGACCTGCGGATTGCCCTGCTCATCGGTTAGCGGGGCAAACAAAGTGATACGTACCGTCGCCGCCAGGATTTGCTGTTGGGCGTCAGCGTCAATTGTGTGAGAGGAAGCCAAAACTGTTTTGTTGAAGTTGGTGAATCCCAAAGAAACTGTTAGAAAAAGACCGACTAAACTGATGAACAAGAATTTGCGTAACATTTTCCACCTCGCTGTGCCTTGCGGCACTGTGTTTTTTCTTGTTCGCAGTTTCGTTTGTGGCCGTCATCAACTTGTCCCG
>JBNKZT010000016.1:0-32469 GCA_050301775.1 Promineifilaceae bacterium (SeqCode) | reverse complement strand
AAAAGTTTTCTGATGAAATCAAACCTTCGATGAGGGCAAAGGAAGCGACAATCAAGCCGACTTCGCCGCGCGAGACCATGCCGATACCTAGCTGAAGGCTTTCGCGGTTACTGAATCCGCTTAAACGAGCGCCGACGCCGCTGCCGATAATTTTACTGATGACGGCGACGACGGTGAGAACGAGGGCAAACCACCAGGCGCTGCCGCTGATGGCGCGCAGGTTGACTTCCAGGCCGATGTTGACGAAGAAGATGGGGACGAAAAAACCATAGGCAAGGGTGGCAACGGCCGTTTCAATCCGATCCTTAAATGATACCTGGGCCAGGAATAACCCGACCAGAAACGCCCCCGTAATCGAAGCCATTCCGCCCAACGCCTCAGCCACCCAGGCGTACAGCAGGCAGATGACCAACACGGTGGCGACTGTCCCTTGACTGATTGGTAAATTATCTACCCATTTAACGATGCGAGGGATGAGCCAGAAACCAATGACGGATGCCCCGACCAGGTAGCCCAACATTTTGAGGATGGTGATGACGATCACGGCCGTACCACCATCCCCATCGCCGACAAGCAGTAGAGAAATGGACAGGGCCAGGATGACGAGGATGTCGTCAAAAACGGCCGCACCCAACAAGGCCAGCCCGACCCGGCTGCGCAAAACGCGCAGTTCCAGCAAGGTTTGGGCGGAGATGCTGACGCTGGTAGCGGCCAGGGCCAGGCCGATGAAGATGGCGCCGGATGTGGGCGCATTGAATAGCACGGCCGTTCCCCACCCCAATCCCAGCGGAACCACCACCCCCAACGTCCCGGCCAGCGCCGACACCTTGCCCGACTTGATCAGTTCCGGCAAGTGCAGTTCCAGACCGGCCAACATCATCAATAGCAAAACGCCCATCTCCGCCAGCAGTGTAATTGTCTCCGGCAAATGGGTATCGTGACTGAAAATGGGCCAGACATGGAACATATCCAGCACCGTTGGCCCTAGAATCAAACCCGCCAACAGTTCGCCCAAGACTGATGGTTGGTGCAGACGGGTGCTGAGGTAGCCGCTGGCTTTAGCGGCCACAACAATGACAACGAGGGCTAAAATAAAGTTTAAAAATTCGCTAGCCATATAGGTTAACTTCTTCTCTCAATAATCCGCAGAGTTACTTCGCTGCCGATTCGCTTTAATTCTACCGTATCGCCATGATTCACGCCGCCGATGACGTCGGCGTCGAAATCGTAGGCGTAGGGAATGCCTTCCAGTGAACAGGCCGGGGCGCTTTGCTGATCGATTTCCGTGTTGACGATGGCCAGTGGCGCTTTTCCCCGGTAAAACAGTTCTAGCAAGACGTAAGGGGCCACGCTGGAGCCGCTGCCTTTAGGGAAAATAGCGATTTTACCGGCCAAGCTTTGCCCGTTGGCCGGATGGCCCGGCTCTTCGATGACGCCGGTTTCCCGATTGACAAAGCCCAGCAGCGTGATGGGCGTACCGGTTACAAACGCTTCCCCGGTGACGGTGAAATCGGTTTGGCTGGGCAGGCCGTGGCCGGTGGCGGAGAATGCAGGGGTGCAGGGGTGCGGGGGTGCAGGGGTGCGGGGAGGCAGGGGGGCAGGGATGGTCCTTTTCTCCTCTGCTCCCCTGCTCCATGCGACCTTTGGTCGCCGCTCCCCTGCGATTTTCAATTCCCCCATCGCCACTGCCACACAGTCGGCCAGCCTCATCACCGAGGTGGGGATGCCGTTAAGGCCGGATTTGATGTAATGTTCGGCTTTCATGGAGTTGGTGAGGACGTGGCTGACCCAGGCGGGATCGTAGGGGACCACTTCGGGGCAGGTGTTTTCTAGCAGCAGCGCGCCGCTCTGGTGGATGACGGCGGCGACGCCGGTTTTTTCGGCGATGGCTTTGTTTTGGGACGAGGTGAAAACCCACAACGGCGGGGCGTCTTCAGGCAGCGTTTTGCCTTTGAGCAGTTGGGCTGTGGCCCGCAGTTCGCCCACCGAAGCCTGGGGGCAGCCAATGGTGATGAGGGACACGGCCGTTCCCGGCCTCAATTCCCCATATCGTTCAGCCAAAGCCGCCGCATCAAACACCAGTTCTCCTTGAAAATCGCCATCGGGCACGTCGCCCAGCCCTTCGATGTAGAGCAGGGGGCAGCCGTAGTTGGCGGCAGCAGCCGTTAACGCCTTTTTCTGCTCGTGGGTTAACTCATCGGGCAGTCCTTTGATAAGTGGAATCGGGCCGAACGGCAATTTCCAACCCGGCTGGCGCTGTTTGCCAATCCAGTCACCCAGGATAGAGAAGTCGGTGGGATCGGAGAGTACGGCCGTTACCCTCACCAATAAATTAGGACGGCGAGCCGCATCATCCAACAAACCATAGCGGGGCGTAAAGCCAGTGAGTGCCGAAGCCAGCGCCGACAACCCTGATTCGCGATTGGTGACCAGGCCGCAGTAGGAATTGCCAAAAGCGATGGCATTCGACTCCGCCCAGGCTGCCGTACCTTCACAGGCTACGCCTTCCCATTCGTACGGCGTGCAGGACTGCGTGGGGCGCACGCCTAACCGGGTGTACAGTTCGACGATTTCGTGATTGTGTGCCTTAAAATCAGGGGCGACGATGCGCATCAACTCGAATTGATTCTCGTCACAGCCGGCCGAGTTGAGCGTGGTAGGCACAACCACCTGAGCTGTGGGATCGCTGGCCAGTTTAGCCAGGAACTGGCGCAGACCCAGCCCGCCGGTCAGTGGTGAAACGCCGGAAAGGTGGGCGCCTTGAATGGGAACCAACTCGTCGGCCCCGGCGGTGGCGGCCAAATCGAGGACGAGACGCATCCCCATTTGTTTGGCCAGACCACGCTGCCCCGCCAGCATGGCTTGTTGTTCATCGGTCAGGATGGGTGCTTTTTGTGTTGTCATTTGGTTCACTCCGAGTCATTTATACGCATCTCTTGAAGTTTCTTTGGGAACTCTTCGACACGAATAAAAGACGCCTCTAATTCGTGTATTTTGTGTAATTCGTGTCAAAAACCTCTCTTAAATTGGCCACAGCCAGTGTAACACAAGGCGGATGAGCAATCGAGAGATTTTCATGAAACGTTTCCTTGTCACCAATCCCTGCGCCTTATACAATCCATTATTCGATAAGATTTACGATTAACGATTTTGGATTTACGATTGCCTGTCCTCCGACGGTCAGGTCTCTAAAGGTAAAATGCTACTAGCGATTGATATTGGCAACAGCAACCTGACTTTGGGCGTTTGCGATGGCCGGGTCTGGCAGCGGCAGTGGCGGCTTTTGACGGTTCAAGAAAAGACGGCCGACGAGTATGGTATTGTGTTGAAGGGGCTGTTAAGCGATGCGGGATTGGGTACGGCCGTTACCCACATCATCTTCTCCAGCGTCGTCCCCCGGCTTACGGCCACACTGGACGCCGCCTGCCGCCACTATTTGGGCCACGCTCCGCTGGAAGTAGGGCTGCACCTCGATTTGGGCATCCGCGTGGCAACGGATGTCCCATCCCAGGTCGGAATGGATCGCATTGTTAATGCGGCTGCTGCCTATTATTTGCATCCTGGCCCCAGCATTGTTGTTGATATGGGCACGGCGACCAAATTTGATGTGGTAACGGCGGCTGGAGAATTGATTGGCGGCGTTATTACGCCCGGTCTGCAGTTAACGGCCGATGCCCTGGCCAGCCGGGCCGCCAAACTGGGGCAGGTGGCTCTGGCAGCGCCGCCACAGACCATTGGCCGCAACACCATCCACGCCATACAGTCGGGATTGGTTTATGGGTACGTAAGCCTGTGCGAGGGATTGGTGGCCCGTCTGCGCACCGAACATCCTGACCAAAACCAACCCATTCGCATCCTGGGAACCGGTGGCTTGATTCATCTGATTGCCGACCACACAAATATCATTGACCACGTAGACCCCTGGTTGACACTGACCGGCCTGCGCGTTATTCATGAACGGGTGATGGGGTGACAAAGTGAAAAAAATATTGCCAAAACAAACATACCTGCTCTCTCTCCCCCCCGCTCCCCTGCTCTTCATCTTCTTGCTGTTCGCCTTCATCGCTGCCGGCTGCCAATCATTGACGACACCACCGCGATTAGCGACGGCCACAGCACTGGCTCTGCTGCCACCAACGGCGACGCCGGAACCGCTCATTTTGGCTGCTCCGGCAGGTGAAGCGCCGCTGGCCGATACCGAACCAATTACTTCCAGAAGCGGTCCCAATCCATCGTTAACTGTTTGGGTGAATGAGACTTCAGCGGCACACGAGGCGATGCTCAACCAGATGGTGGCCGATTTCAGCCAGACTTACCAGATCGATGTGGAGCTGATGCTGGTTCGGCCACAGCTTTTGCCTAAATTGATGGAAACGGCCGTTGTCTCCGACGTCTTTGACCTGCCCGACATTGTCCTGCATCCGGTGGAGTATACGATGGGCTGGGCTGAACAAGGGATTTTGGATACGGCCATCACCAATGAAATCATTGACGAAATCGGCCGGAATACCTTCAATCCTGAAGCTTTGGATTTAGTTACGCAAGACGGGCTGGCCGCGGCCATCCCCAGCGATGGTTATTCACAGATCGTCATCTACCGCACCGATTGGGCGCAGGAACTGGGGTTAACCCCGCCCAACAATTACAATGCCATGCTGACGATGGCCGAAACAATTTCCAGCACAGTTGATCTCATTTCCGGCTTCGTCATTCCCACCGAATCGAATCTAGCGACGACCCACCAGGCTTTTGAGCAGATTGCCCTGGCCAACGGCTGCCAATTGATTGATGAAAAAGGGGAAGTGCTTATTCTGGAGCCGGCCTGCCAGGAAGCAATCGATTTTTATTACAGCATCGTCCACAACTACAGCCCCGTCGGCGTGCAGACGGATACCAGTGCCCGCAATGCCTATCTTGCTGGCCGCACCGGCCTCATCATGAGTTCACCGGCGATTTTGCCGCGTCTGGCCGGACTGGATGCCTCGGCATTGCCCACCTGCCCGGAATGTTCAGATTCGGGGTTTCTGGCCCCAAACAGCGGCTTTCTCACCCAGATTACCGGCAGCGGGGCGCAAGCCCGGCCAGCTAATTTGAGCGAGATTACGTATTTAGGGATTGTGAATGGGGCGGGCCGGGAAACGGCCGTTACCTTCGCCCGCTACTGGTTTAATGAAGCCTACCCCAACTGGCTGGCCGTCGAATCAGAGCGGAAAGTGCCCCTGCGCTGGGGAACGGCCGATCAGCCGCGCCAATTCATCGACGCCTGGGGCAGCCAGCCGCTCACCGCCGATGGCCCCAGCCTGCGCGGCCTGTACGGTGACAGCGTCGTCAACCAACTGCGCGATGCGGTGCTGCCGACCGTTCGCTGGGGGCTGCCACAAGGGCAGGGCGGATTGGTCACGTCGCTCTATGAAGACCTGACCATTTCTGTTACGCTACAGGAAATGTTGAGCGGCTATTTCGATACGGCCCAAACATTGCGCGAAGCCTATACCAAAATCATCGACTTCATTCCCAATTATGCGTATGATAGGGAGATAACGAGTGATGAGTGATGAGTCATGCGTTGCATGCTTCTGTTTTATCGTAAGAATCGTTTACAAATAACTTCTCAAAAAGAAAACGGTTCCTCTCAAGCAAGCGCCGTTTTTTCGCTCAAAATGCACAAGGTAAAAACTGCGCTTGCCTATGATTTGTACACAGTTGACAAAAAGACATGAGTAACCAACCCTACATAGAAGAGTCGTTTGGCATTTTAACGGATGACGAACTTTATCTGGATTGTATCCTGATCAAGCCGGCTAACGCGTCTGACGCTGACTTGCGTGTGGTACGGGCTTGGGTTCCCAAATATCCATTGACGAAAGCCAGCGTCATTACGTGTGCCCGCCAGGAAGTCCAATCGTATGGGCCAGATGGCACGATTGCCCATCTGGTTTTTGATTTGCGGGGCACGGGCGACAGTGATGGTGTGCCCGGCGAAATGGATTTTGACCAGGACCTTCATGCCGTTCAAGAATGGGCCAAAGAGCGATTTGGCCGAATAAATTTTGGCTTTTTGGGGTTCCCGGAGTCGGAATACGGCCGTGTCAACATGTGGCCGCTGCGGGTAGGGGCGGTCATGGAAAGTTATTATTACCACGCCGCCGGTGATAATTTGTCCCCGCCGTCCATTCTCTATCTGGGCAGCTATGGCAACTTCAGCCGCCGTGATGACATTCTTTGCACCAAGCTGGCCGATCAAGGCTACGAAGTTTATGGCCTCGATCCGCTGCGCTATTTGCTGCACGCCAGCGTGACCAATCGCCTGACTCCCGATGATTTACATAGAGATTTACACAGCCTGGTGCAAATGCTGCCCAATAAGCCAATCATCATCGGCCGGCCGCTGGCTGCCGGACTGGCCTTATTGTGGGCCACCAATGTTGCGAACAATCGGGGCGTCATCGCCATTGGTCTGGCCCAATCGGGTTTCCATCCGGGTCATATTTTTCAAAACAATAACCCGTATAATTTCATGCTCAGCCGGATGGTTGGCCAAATCTCGCCTCGCCCGGTGGCGTTTGTGCAGCATGTCAGCCATAAACTGGGCGGCGATGCCAATGAGCTGGATAAATTGTTCAAAAACAGCAAGGAACCCCGCTTACTAGAGAAAACCGATAAACTAACCAGTAACTTCCTGATTGGCCTGGTCCGTTGGATTGAAAAAAATCAGTAGATAGGACACAGATGAACATAGATTTTGTCGTTTTGCTGAATTTTATCTGTGTGCATCCGTGTTAATCAGTGTCCTAAATCTTACCCAAGAGGTTTATTGAATGATGATAGTAATCATGAAGGCGCAGGCTACCATGCGCGAAAAATCGGCCGTTATCGCCTGGGCCGAAGATGCCGGCTTTAAGGTGCATCTTTCTGAAGGCGACGAGCAAACGATTATTGGCGTGATTGGGGACGGCCGTCCCCTGAATCGTGAGCAGGCCGAACGACTGCCCGGCGTGGAGCGAGTTGTGCCCGTTCTCAAACCGTTCAAAATCGCCAGCCGCGAATTCAAGCCGGAAAAGACCACCTTTATGTTAGGCGAGCACGAGGTCGGCGGCCAAGGACTGATCATCATGGCTGGTCCTTGTTCCGTTGAGAGCCGCAGCCAGATTTTGGAAACGGCCCACGCGGTCAAGGAAGCTGGCGCCCACATCTTGCGCGGCGGCGCTTTTAAGCCGCGATCTTCGCCCTATTCCTTTCAAGGATTGGGCGAGGAGGGATTGAAATATATGGCTGAAGCCCGCGAACAGACCGGTATGCCGATCATCACCGAGGTGATGGAACCGGCGATGGTGCCATTGGTGGCTGAATACGCCGATATTTTGCAGATTGGGGCGCGCAACATGCAAAACTACGCGTTACTACACGCGGTCGGCGAGTCACAGCATCCGGTTTTGCTAAAGCGGGGGATGAGCAGCCTGATTGAAGAGTGGTTGATGTCGGCCGAATATATTTTGAGCCACGGTAACAGCCGCGTCATGTTATGTGAACGGGGTATCCGCACTTTTGAGACGTACACGCGCAATACGTTTGACATTAACGCCATCGCTGTGGCCAAGCATTTGTCGCATTTGCCGGTGATTGCTGATCCCAGCCATGCGACGGGCAAGTGGGAATATGTGGCCGCAGCCGCCAAAGCCAGCGTCGCCGCCGGAGCCGATGGCCTCATCATTGAAGTCCACCCCCACCCCACCGAGGCGCTGTCGGATGGTGCGCAATCGCTAAAGCCCAAGCGATTTGCTCAATTGGTACAAGAAATGAAGCGATTGGCCCTGGCGCTGGATCGGGATATTGAAGGGGTGTGATTAAGCGGGGATTTGGAGACTTAGAGATCAAAGGGATAAAAAATCCCCAAATCCCTTAATCTTCGCTTTCCGGCGTCAATGTAATCAATGTCATTTCGGGGGGCGCCAGGAAGCGAACGCGGGGGGCGCTGAGTCCTTCCAGACCAATGCCCCGGCTGACGTAGAGGTGGGTACGGCCGTTCTGATACAATCCCATCACGTATTTCCGCCCCAACTGGGAGCTGGTCAAAATAGGGCCAATCACCGGCAAACGAACCTGACCGCCATGTGTGTGGCCGCACAGGTATAAATCCAGGCCTTGCTGGCTGGCTTCGGGCATTAGTTCCGGCGAGTGGAAGAGAAAAACTTGGGGAACGTGATTGGGAACGGTCGTCATCAAATCGGCTAATCTGGCCCGGTCGGTAGGTAGATGGTGGGTGCAGTCCATGCCGACGAGGGTGAGGGAACTGCCGTCTCCCAGATCAACCGTCTCCCAATCATGCCGCATTAATCGGATGGGCAGGCCATTGAAAAGCGGTACTACCTGATCCGGCAAGTCAACCGGCGGGCTACCCAACGTGGCATATACGCCATACGGCGCTTTAAGCTGGCTTAAAAGCTGCCGCACCTGCGTATGTGTTACCGGATCAAGATTATACGATAGGTTGACATAATCGCCGGTTATTAAAATGATGTCCGGCTTAGTTGTTTCCGCCAGATGCAGGACCGCTTCTTCCCGCTGTGTCAGCCGCTCAACGTGCAAATCGCTAATGTGCAGGATGCGGATGGGTGATTTTCCCGCGGGCAAGCGGTCGGTGACGATAGTGATTTCACTCAATCCCAACCGGAAAGGCTCGACGGCCGCTCCCCAGAACAGAGCCACTGAGCCGGTGAATTGCAGCAGCACCATCAGAACCAGCCCCCACTGCCAGCCCAGCCACCAGCCAATCAAAGCGGCAGCCATCGTGGCCAGGGTGCGAGGCACAGCCAGGACTACGGCTTGAGACTGCCAGGGGCCAAACGAGATTTTTTTACGGGGCAAGGTGATGAAAAAAGCGGTGTCATCACCCAAGAACAATGTGTGGATACCAGCCACAGCCAGCGCAACCGGCCACTCCCCCAACCACCACCAAGGTAGAGCGGCCAGGAAAACAAAGCTGACGCCGAGCAAAACCATCGCCCACATCGGCCAGGTGGCAGGTATGTGGAAAAAGAGCATGACTTTGTGCAGTCCGCCTGCGGTTAACACGTCTTGCACAGGATCAGTGAGAGCATTGGATTCACTCAAACCGGATTGCCTGCGATTTGAAGTGAAAGTGGGTTTTGTGTTGATCATAGTTCAAGTTTGGGCGATCAAGCTTACCCCAATCCTTTCTTTGAAGCGGCAGTTATGAAACTTTCTATTTGTGGCTTTGCCGTAAGTGAAGCAATATTGGTCAAAACAACCGAGAATCCGACCAATAGGCTTCAAAGAAAGTATAACAAAACGAAAGCCGGATCCATAAAACGCACCAATTGTTACTCGCGTTGGCGGCGAATAAACCATTGCTAGGGCCGCTGTTGGTGCCATTTGACACGGCCGTGACTCAGTCCCGTTCAAATTCGCCTCCCGTCCCTGTTCGTGATTAAATATCCGCCAACAATCCTAAAAAACCACAGATGACGTAGGCTGCTTGCGTCTTTGCGGTAAAATATTATCCGAGGAGATTTTCGTGCTTATTGGCTTACTAAAAACGATGCGGCCGCGCCAGTGGCCGAAGAATGGCTTTGTCTTTATCGCGCTGCTGTTTGACCGGCAGTTGTTGCAGCCGGTTAGTTTTTTACACACCCTGGCGGCCTTTGTCTTGTTGTGCCTCATGTCCAGCGCTGTTTACATCATGAACGACCTGGTTGATATTGAGAGCGACCGGCAGCACCCAAAGAAACGGTTACGGCCGTTACCCTCCGGCCAACTCAGCATCAACACAGCCCGAACGGCCGTTCTCATCTTTGCCCTGGGCAGCCTGGTTGCCGGGTTTGCCCTGGCCGTTGACTTTGGTCTTATTCTGTTGGGTTACCTCGTCATGCAGGTCGCCTACACTTTTTGGCTCAAACACGTCGTATTGCTCGATGTATTCATCATCACCACCGGCTTCATTATGCGCATCGCCGCCGGGGTGACGGTTATCGATGTGCAGCGATTTTCACCCTGGTTGTACGTGTTCGGCGGTTTTTTGGCCCTGTTCATGGCGCTGGGCAAACGCCGCCACGAGCTGTCGCTGCTGGGCGAAAATGCCCACAGTCATCGGGCTATCCTTAACGAGTACAGCCTGGATTTAATCGACCGGATGCTGGGCGTAGTGATGACCAGCGCCGTCGTCTCCTACAGTCTGTACACGTTTTTGGCCGAAGGACTGCCCGACAATCACATTATGATGCTGACAATTCCCTTCGTCCTTTACGCCATTTTTCGCTACCTCTACCTGATCCACATCCGCAACGAAGGCGGCGCGCCGGAGGAGATTCTGCTGCGTGACCGGCCGCTGCAAGTGACGATGGGGTTGTTTGGGGTAGTGGTATTTTTCGCACTTTATATACTTAAGTAAAGAGGGATGAGGACTGAGGGATGAGACTCGGTCCTCGTTACTCAGTCCTCTGTCCTATGCAAGCTTCAGCCCCCGGCAAAATTATTTTGTTTGGCGAACATGCGGTGGTATACGGCCGTCCCGCTATTGCTGCGGCCGTTTCCCAGGTAAGGGCAACGGCCGTTGTCCAATCCAATCCCCACCCTGGCGTCCGCATCATCGCCCCCAACCTGGCCGCCGATTTTACCCTGGACGAAGCCGATCCCGACGATGCCCTGGTTGTCACCATGCGCCAGATTCAACAGGCCGTCGGCCTGATCGAATTACCCAACCTCATTGTTACGGTACAAAGTGACATTCCCATCGCCAGCGGATTGGGCAGCGGCGCGGCCATTGCTGCGGCTATTATCCGCGCTGTGGCCGGGCAGTTGGGATTGGCGGCATTAGCAACCGATGCGTGGGTCTCGAATTTGACCTACGAAGTGGAGAAAATCCATCACGGCACACCCAGCGGCATCGACAACACGGTGGTGGCTTATGAAAAGCCGGTTTATTTTGTGCGCCAGCAGCCACAGAACAAGATTGAGACGTTTGCAGTGAAACGGCCGTTGCCCATCCTCGTCGCCGATACCGGTGTTCGCAGTTCCACTAAAATTGCTGTAGGCGATGTACGCCGCCACTGGCAGGCCGATCCGGCCCGGTTTGAAGCGTTGTTTGATGGCTGTGGCCGCATCGCTGTCACCGCCCGTGCCGCCATCGAAGCGGGCGACATTGCCCATGTCGGCCGCTTGATGACGGCCAATCAACAACTGCTGCAGGAGATGACGGTTTCATCGCCGGAATTAGAGCAGTTGGTGGCGGCAGCACTGCAAGCCGGGGCGTTGGGGGCCAAGCTCAGCGGCGCGGGGCGGGGCGGCAATATGATTGCGTTGGTGGATGGTGAAGCGGGGGAAACGGCCGTGTACGATGCGCTGGTCGCGGCCGGCGCCAAATCGGTTTTGACGACAATTATTGAAAGCAGAAATTAAAGGGTCGAAGGCAGAAGTAGGCGATCCTTTTTACCTTCTGCTTTTTACCTTCTGCTTTCTGCCTTCTGTCTTTCTTTGTGTTATGATTGCGCGGGCACGGGTAACAAAAAAGCCCGCCACCGGGCAGGCTCTTTAGATTGAAATTTGACAACGAAATTTGCTTCGCCGAAGTTTACTTCGAAAGCGTCTTCAAGCAGCGGGTACAAACATGTTTGCGAACCTTACGACTGCCTTCATAAATAGTCGCCCGTTGAATATTGGGTTTAAATTGACGCTTTGTCTTCTTCTGTGAGAAGCTGACGTTTTGGCCGAACAACGGCCCTTTGCCACAAATTTCACACTTGGCCATAATATCACCTCGCCCTGACAAATTAAAAGCGACCACTTGCGGTCGCTCAGTTTCATAATGAACGACTTAGGATTATAATCGAGGAAATTTATTTTTGCAAACTGAATCGGTAAGGGGTAGCCGGAAACCAGTAATCTGATTACTGGCAGCTATTTACCGGCCACCGGATATTGAATACGGAGAAAATATGCCGCATATAGAAGATAATTTTGGGAGCATCGATATTTCGCCAACGGCCGTTACCACAATTGCCAGCCGTGCAGTCAATCAATGTTACGGTGTTGTCGGTATGGCTAATAAAAATCTGGTCAATGGCATTACCAACTTGCTGTCACGGGATGCCCAGCGTGGGATTGATGTGGTCATAGAAGACGGCGAAATCACGATTGATGTATACGTCATCGTTGAATATGGCACACGCATTCGCACTGTGGCCGAAAGCGTACAGAATACAGTCCAATTTCATGTGGAAAAAGCATTAGGGTTGCCCGTCCGGGCGGTTAACGTGTATATTCAAGGATTGCGACTGGAAAAAGACAAAGAAAAAGCAAAAGCGAAATCACAAAAAAAAGAATCATAAAACATAGCAGACCTGCGCGATGTGACCTTTGGTCGCCAACCACGCAGGTCTTAGATTGAGGAGTCTTCGTGACGAGGCAGAACATACAGGAACCGCCGCCAACATCACAAAAGTGGCTGCAATGTAATGGACAACAATTGCGTAAGCTGGCTCAGGCCAGCATGATCTGGTTGGATAAGCATCATCGAACCGTCAATGATTTGAATGTGTTCCCTGTGCCTGATGGTGATACAGGGACGAATATGCTGTTGACGATGCGCTCGGCATACGGCCGTATCAAAGATAGCGAAGAAATGCACGTCGGCAAAATGGCTGCTGCGCTTTCCCAAGGGGCGTTGATGGGCGCGCGCGGCAATTCCGGCGTTATCCTCAGCCAGATTTGGCGCGGTTTGGCCCGCGGCTTAAAGGACAAGGAAACCTTTACCGCCGACGATTTGGCCCTGGCGTTCCAGGCCGCATCCGATACCGCTTATAACGGCGTGATGCGGCCGGTTGAAGGCACCATCCTTACCGTTATCCGTGAAGGGGCAGAAGAGGCGCGTGATGCGGCCGCCAAAAGCAATGATTTACGTTTTGTCATAGAGCGTGTTCTGGAACGATGTGAACAGGCATTGGAACGGACGCCGGAACTGCTGCCGGTCCTCAAGCAGGCGGGTGTTGTTGATTCTGGGGGAAAGGGCCTAGTCTATATTTTGGAGGGGATGCTGCGTTACACCAATGGCCAAATGGCCGGTGTCGCCGAGGAAATTGCCCAGACCCAGCAAGCTGCGCATGTTCCGGCCCAGGCATTAGCCATGCCGGAAGGCGGCGAACTGGAAAACCCATATGATGTTCAGTTTATTCTCATGGGCCAGAACTTCAATGTGGCAGCGGTGCGTGACCGCATTGATGCGATGGGCGACTCCACGGTTGTCGTTGGCGATGAGACGACGATCAAGGTTCACATCCACGTCAAAGACCCCGGCGAACCAATCAGCTACGGTATCAGTCTGGGGCAGATTACGGATGTGGTTGTAGAAAATATGCAGATGCAGATGGAGGAGATTGTTCATGCGCCGGGGGCAACGGCCGTACCGCAAATTGCGCCAGCCACAGTCGAACCAGGCCAAATTGGCGTCGTGGCCGTCGCGGCCGGAGAAGGATTGGCCAACATTTTTATGAGCCTGGGCGTTGCCCACATCGTTAACGGCGGTCAAACCAATAATCCCAGCACTGAGGAGATTTTCCAGGCAATTCAGGATGTTCCCACTGATAAAGTCATTATTTTGCCCAACAACAAAAATATCATCCTGGCGGCCGAGGCAGCTCGGGATCTAAGCCCTAAACATGTAGCAGTGGTGTCATCCAAGACAGCGCCGCAGGGGTTCAGCGCGATGATGGCTTTGAACCCCGATGGTGATTTGGCGGAAACGGCCGCTGCCATGCAAGAAGCGTTGGGCTATGTCACCACCGGCGAAATTACCCGTGCGACTCGGTCTGTCGAGCTGGACGGGGTGGTGGTCAATGAGGGTGAGGTTATCGGGCTGGTGAACGGCCGTCTCTGTGCCTCCGGCTCCGAATTGACAGAAACACTCACCAATGTGTTAGATGCAATGGAGATGGCGGAGCAAGAACTGCTTTCCCTTTATTATGGCCAGGCTGTGACCGAAGCCGAGGCAACGGCCGTTGCCGAACAAATCGAGGCGTTATACCCGGATGTCGAAGTAGAAATTTTACCCGGCGGCCAGGCGCATTACTTTTATATTTTAGGGGCAGAATAATCAGTCAGGAGACTGGAGATTAGAGACTGGAGATTAGCGGATACCAGTCCCCAGCCCCCAGTTTCCAGTCTCTATCTTCAATGACCATCAAAATTGTAACTGACAGCGCTTGTGATGTGCCCGAAGCTATTGCCGCCGCACTGGATATTACCGTCGTGCCCGTTTATATTAACATTGGCGAAAAAAGCTATCTGGAAGGTATTGAACTGCCGCGCCCGACATTTTATCAGCAGCTGCCCGGTTACAGCCACTACCCGACAACGGCCGCACCGGCCAGCGGCACATTTGCCGACGTATACGAACAATTGGCTCGTGAAGGGGCCACCGAGATCATTTCCATTCATATTGCTCATTCACTCAGTGCCACATACAATGCAGCCCGGCTGGGCGCGGCATCCCAGGAATCTGTTTCCGTAACGCTGTTCGATACCCAACAAATTTCATTAGCTGCCGGTTTATTGGTCATGATGGCGGCGCAGGCAGTTACGGCCGGTCAAAATACGGTGGAAATCATTAATATGCTTACCGAACGCGTAAAGCGGGCTTATCTTTTCGGCGTCATTGATACGCTGGAGTCGCTTCGCCGCAGCGGCCGGGTCAACTGGACTGAATTTGGCGTTGGTACTTTGCTGCGCATCAAGCCGGTGATGATGATCCATCAAGGTGTCATATCGATTATCGGTAAAATTAGGACACAGAAACGGGCGGTTGAACATACATTGAACGTATTGGCCGATATGGCTCCGTTTGAGCAGTTGGCGGTGCTGCATGTCAATGCGCCAGAAGCGGCTGAAAAATTAAAAGAACAGGCAGCACATCTGTTTCCCAAAGGATTGTCCTTGCCGATGATGGAAATCACGCCGGCGATAGGGCTGCATTTAGGATTGGGGGCAGTGGGTTTTGCCTGTATAACGAAAAAGGAATGAGGTTTGAGGGATGAGGACTGAGTAATAATTAACCACTCAGTCCTCATCCCTCAGTCCTGAATAATTATGGGACGAGCATTTAAGCGATTAGAACGAGTATTGAATCTGGAGGCCCAGCAAGGGTACCAGAACAAAGCAGTTGTCGGTGGTATTCGACAGTTTGCTGCTTTTTGGGTTGGACAGGCGCGGGAAGAAGCGCAGGATGAGGCGGATCGGGCACTGGTGGAACAAGTGGCCGATGTGTTGATGGATTACGGCCGTTTACCGGGTACAGAAGCTCGTCAAAAAGCGATCGACTCCCTCAATAATAGTTTGGCCGCCCGCCGTAAACGTGTGGGCGAACCGGCTGCAACCAAACCCGCTCCCAAACAGCAGGCACCGCGCCAAAAGAAACCCAAGCCTCAACCAGAACGCGAACCACAGCAGGAACAGCCGTCGGCGCCACCGCCACAACCCAAAGCAAAGCCCCGGCGAGAAAAGGCTGAAGCGATTCCTGCTGCTGCGGCCGAACCGGAAAAACCGCCACTGAAACTAGAACCGCCGTCCGAACCCGATCCTGAAGGATTGGCGCAGCCGGTGACGGTTGTCAAAGGTGTTGGACCGCGTGTTGCTGAAAAACTGGCTCGATTAAATGCCGAAACAGTCTGGCAATTGCTGAATGTTTTCCCGCGCCGCTATGACGATTACACGTTGATGAAACCCATCAAAGACCTGGCCTATGGTGAGCAGGTAACCATCATCGGCACCGTTTGGGAAACCCGCGCCCGCCGCACGCGTACCAACCAGGTGGTTGTGCAATCCATCATCAGTGATGGCACGGCCAATATTCAAGCGACCTGGTTTAACCAAAAGTGGCTGGTGGATAAGTTGAAGGCCGGCATGCAAATCGTTCTTAGCGGCAAGGTGGACCAATATCTGGGGCGCATGGTTTTCAATTCGCCGGAGTGGGAACCGCTGGAGATGGATCCACTGCGTACGCGGCGGATTGTGCCGGTTTATCCGCTGACCGATGGGTTGGCGGCCCAAAAAATGCGCGATGTGATGAACACGGCCGTTTCCCGCTGGGCACGCCACATCCCCGACCCCCTACCTGAATCACTCCGACAAAAACTGGATTTTTACACATTGTCCCAGGCTATCGCCCAGGTCCACTTCCCCTACGATCAAAACAGTCTGCACCATGCCCGCCAACGTATTATCTTTGATGAATTATTCTTGCTGCAATTGGGCATGCAGGGCCAGCGGCACAAATGGCAGGCCCACCCCGGCATTCCACTGCCTACCGATGGGGCTGTGTTGGAGCAATTCAAAGCGTCATTGCCTTATGAACTGACCGGGGCGCAAAAGCGGGTCATTGATGAATTTGCCGCCGATATGAGCCAGGGGACGCCGATGAACCGGCTGCTGCAAGGTGATGTCGGCGCCGGCAAGACCGTTGTCGCGGCAGCGGCCATGATTATTGCCGCGAAAGCGGGCAAACAGGCGGCTTTAATGGCCCCCACCGAAATCCTGGCTGAGCAGCACTATGCTGGTCTTAGCCAATTGTTAGCTCCATTGGGTATTGAAACCGTTTTGCTTACCGGCAGCACATCAGCCGCCGAAAAAGCCCAAATCTACACCGATTTGGCCTCCGGTAAAGCGCAGGTGGCTATTGGCACACACGCTTTGATTCAAGACGCCGTTATATTCGATAATTTGGCGCTGGCGGTAATTGATGAACAGCATCGGTTTGGCGTAGATCAGCGGCAGGCGCTGCGTGACAAAGGGGCGGAAACGGCGTCCGGTAAACCCAACCCCCATCTTTTGGTGATGTCAGCCACGCCTATCCCGCGCACACTGGCCCTCTCGCTGTATGGCGATTTGGACTTATCGGTACTGGATGAGATGCCGCCCGGTCGGCAGGAAATCAAAACGCGCTGGCTGCGGCACAGTGAACGGGAGCGGGCTTACGCGTTCATTCGCGGCCAGATCGAACAGGGGCGGCAGGCGTTTATCATTTACCCACTGGTGGAAGAGTCGGACAAAATTGAGGCCAAAGCAGCTGTGGAAGAGTTTGAGCGGCTGCAAAATGAGGTGTTCCCCAATTTGAAGCTGGGATTGGTACACGGCCGTCTCAAATCCGACGAGAAAGAAGCGGCCATGCGTGCTTTTTACAACGGCGAGACCGATATTCTGGTCGCTACTTCGGTTATCGAAGTAGGCGTCGATGTGCCCAACAGCACGGTCATGCTCATTGAAGGAGCGAACCGGTTTGGCCTGGCCCAACTGCATCAATTCCGGGGACGGGTAGGCCGCGGTGAACACCAATCGTATTGCATTTTAATTAGTGATGCGGAAACGGCCGTTGCCGAAGAACGTCTCAGAGCTTTGGAACAAACCAACGATGGCTTCATTCTGGCTGAAAAAGATTTAGAAATTCGTGGCCCTGGCGAGTTCTTTGGCCGGCGTCAAAGCGGTTTGCCCGAATTGAAACTGGCCTCCCTGTTGGACATGAACATGCTCCAACTGGCCCAAAATGAAGCGGTTGCCTTATTTGCTGCCGATCCGATGCTGGCTCGGCCCGAAAACAGCCTTTTGCGCGATGCGGTGGCCCAATTCTGGGATCTGGCCGGAGACGTTAGCTAGTCAGCGCTTCAGTCAAATAACTGAACTGCTAAACAAGGAGACACACATTGAACCGACGTGCGTTATATCCCGGCACATTCGATCCTGTTCATTTTGGACATTTGGATTTGATGAAGCGGGCTTGCGAACTGTTTGACGAATTGATTGTGGGTGTGTATGACCATGCACGGCCGTCCAAATCCATCCTTTTCCCCATTGAAGAGCGTATCGCCATGATCGAAACGGCGCTTAACGGCCAGGAAAACATCAGCATTCTGCGTTATAGCAGCCTGACTGTTGATTTTGCCCGTGAAGTGGGGGCACGTATTATCATTCGTGGGCTGCGCGTTTTTTCTGATTTTGAATTTGAATTCCGTCTGGCCCTGGCCAATCAGCGGCTGTCGCCAGATATCGAGAATGTTAATCTCATGACTCGTGAGCAGCATACCTTCCTCAGCGGCACAATTGTGCGCGAAATTGCTTCTCTGGGGGGTGATGTGTCGAGCATGGTACCACCTAATGTGGCTAAAGCGTTACGTGCCCGTTTTGCTGGTAACAACGGCGACGATTTTAACAGCCCACTGCCGTTGCGTGATTAGGGCAGTAACCTTTATAATAGATTGGCAAATGTGAAGGTATGCGAGTTGGCGGGCGATGATCAGTTGAGCCTTCATCCCTTCAACTTCGCTCAAGACAGGTCTTCCGCCTTTTTGCCTTTGGGCACGTTCAGAAATAAGTAATGGAATTGCTGAACGTGCTTAAGAAGCCTTCATGATTGCAAACCGCCAAGTTAATTATGAACGGCTTCTTTAAATGGTGACATTATGGATATCCAAAATCTGGTAGACCGGTTAGAACAAATTTTGAATGACAGTTTTCGTTTGCCTTTGAGTGCTTATCTTTTGGTAAATGAAGATCAGATTTTTAATATTATTGATCAACTGCGTGTGGCGGTTCCCGAAGAAGTCAAGCGCGCCAACCGGATCGAGGCAGAAAAAGATCGGATTTTGGCCCAGGCTCAGGAAGAAGGGGAACGGATTCGCGGGTTGGCCAAACATGAAGCCAGTGAGCTGGTAAACCGGGATACCGTGACGATGTCGGCACAGCAGCGGGCCGATAATATTTTGGAGCGTGCCCGACGTGATGCTGAGGCGCTGCGTCAGGATGCGGATGCATACGTGGTTGAAGTGTTAGCCCAGCTTGAAGATGAGCTATTACGGTCGTTGTCGGTTGTACGCAATGGGCTGCATAAAGTGAGTGCGGAACAGCGGGACACGGCCGTTACCCCCTCCGCCGATTGAGGATCATTTACAAATAACCTTCAAAAGGAAATTTAGTTCTGCTCAGATCGGTCCAAAATGTCATTTTTGGCTTGACACAGCAGGAGCGGCGGCTATAATACTTTTTCGCGGCTGAAATGCCGCTTATTTTTTGTATGTAAACAATTTGGAGACCCGACAGGTTCCTGCCCAAAAACGTTTCTCAAACGTATATTTGTACAAAAACCTGTCAGGTCTGGAAGAGAGGATTTAGTCATGGGTGCAGTTCCAAAGCGCAGAATTTCAAAATCGCGAAAAAACAAACGGCGGTCACATCACGCCCTTACAACCTTCCACCTGGTCGCTTGCCCGGAGTGCGGCGAAATGCGGCGTGCACATCACGTCTGCCTTAACTGCGGCACTTACCGTGGTCACAAGGTTATGACGGGGTATCAAGAGTAAAATCGGGGAAAGGGCCGTCTTAGTTACGGCCTTTTTCATTTTCAGCAGGGTCCGTTTTTATTGTTTTTTGTGTGATATACCCGCAGTTTATGGGCATTAACAAGTGAGTACTGCTTTTCTATTTCCCGGACAAGGATCACAGCACGTGGGTATGGGGCACGATTTTTATGAGTGTTCCCCGAAAGCACGTGCTGTTTTTGATCAAGCAGATGCTCAGTTAGGGTTCGCCCTTTCCGCACTCTGCTTCAATGGTCCTGAAGATGCGTTAACTGATACGATTAATCAGCAGCCAGCGCTGTTTGTGACCAGTATTGCTGCCTGGCAAACGATGTTGGCGCAAGGTTGGGAGCCGCCGGCGTTTGTGGCCGGGCATAGCCTGGGCGAATTTTCGGCACTGGTAGCGGCGGGAAGCATTTCTTTTACAGATGGACTGAAGCTGGTGCGGCGGCGTGGCGAGTTGATGAAACTGGCTGGCGAACGGGAACCGGGGGCAATGGCGGCGATTTTGGCTTTGGAAACGGCCGTTGTCCGCCAACTTTGTACCCAGGCCAGCGAAGAAACCGGTCAGGTTGTTCAGTTAGCCAATGATAACTGCCCCGGCCAGAGCGTTATTTCCGGCGATAAAGAAGCGCTGACACGGGCCATGGCGCTGGCCCAGGAAGCTGGGGCGCGAAAAGTCGTGCAATTACCCATCACCATTGCGGCACATTCGCCGTTAATGGCCTCGGTGGCGGCTGAATTTGCCCAAGCTGTTGACGAGACGCCTGTCCAACCACCCCAACTGCCGGTTATTGGCAATGTTACCGCGCAGCCTTTGCTGACAGCGGAAGCTGTGCGGGCGGAGGCCAAAGCGCAGTTGACATCGCCCGTTGCCTGGACCGATTCAGTAAATTATATGGTGGCGCAAGGTGTCGATACGTTCGTGGAAGTGGGCGCTGGTGATGTGCTGCTGAGTCTGGTGAAGCGCATCCATCGTCAGGCGCAGCGGATTAAGTTCAAGATTGAAGAGGAATCGTTGATGATTGAAGATTAATGATTAAGCATCTTTAATCATCAATCATCTAATAACCGGAGGGATAAACGTGTTGCTGGATGGAAAAGTTGCTGTTGTAACCGGAGCTTCTCGCGGAATTGGCCGGGCCATTGCTGAAGATTTGGCGAATCATGGCGCGGCAGTCGTCATCAATTATAACGCCAGTGCGGCGGCGGCGGAAGAGGTGGTGGCGGTTATCAAAGAGAAAGGGGGAAAGGCAACGGCCGTGCAGGCCGACGTCAGCCAGTTTGACCAGGCACAAAATCTCATCAAAACCGCGCTTGACACCTACGGACAAATTGATATTTTAGTGAATAATGCCGGTACAACGCGTGACAAACTCCTCATGATGATGAAAGAGGAAGATTGGGACGTTGTACAGGATACAAATTTGAAAAGCGTATTTAACTGCTGCAAGGCAGTGGCCCGCCCCATGATGCGGCGTAAAGCTGGCGGGCGGATCATCAATATTTCCTCAGTGGTGGCGCTTATCGGTCAAGCGGGACAAGCTAACTATGCTGCGTCTAAGGCGGGTATTATTGGGTTTACCAAATCAATGGCGAAGGAGTTGGGCTCCCGCCAGATTACGGTCAATGCAATTACACCGGGCTTTTTCCCGACGGCGCTAACGGCCGTGTTACCCGATGATCAAGTCCAAAGCATGATGGAATTTATTCCCTTGGGACGTTGGGGCGAGTTATCGGAAGTGGCCTACCTGGTTACCTTCCTGGCCTCAGACAAAGCTTCCTACATCACCGGTCAGGTCATTAGTGTGGATGGCGGTATTGCTATGTGATTGGCTAGTTGTTAGTGGCTAGTTGTTAGTTGCTGGCTGTTAGATTTCATTGCTCAGCCACCAGCAACCAGCAACGAAAAGGTATTATGAACGAACAAACTGAAAGCAAAGGTAGAATTGAAGTGGCGCCTGATGTGTTGGCAATGATTGCCTATTTTGCTACCCTAAAGGTGGAAGGTGTGGCCAAGATGGCGGCGGTGCCGCCTGATGCGGCCCGCTTATTCCGTCGTCACTCCCGGCACGATGGCATTATCCTCGATCTGGCGGATGACAAGATTAAATTCGACATTTACGTTATAATGGAACCGAATGTCAATATCATGGAAAAGAGCCGGGGGTTGCAAACGGCCGTTGTCGAAGCGATTGACACAATGGTTGGCCTGCCTGTAGAGGCTGTAAATATCCACGTTGAAGACGTTGTTTACGTTCAGGCTGAGGCCGGGTAATGATTTAACATCATGAAAACAAGAAGACGTGCGCGACGTGTAACCCTCGAAACCCTGTACGAATATGACATTGCCGGGCATCCGGTTGGTGAAGTTTTGCAGCGCCGGCTGCAAGACAATCCGATGGATAATGCCGGGGTTGAATTTGCGTCGCAGCTTGTCACCGGAGTCATTTCTTACCTGTCTGAAATTGACAAACTCATTGCGCGTTATGCGCCGGAATGGCCGCTGGATCAAATGGCGGTTATTGACCGTAATATTTTACGAATTTCTATCTACGAGTTCCTGGTTTTGGGCGAGACGCCGGTTAAAGTCGCAATTAATGAAGCGGTAGAACTGGCCAAATTATACGCCTCTGATAGTGCGCCCCGTTTTATTAATGGGGTGTTGGGTTCACTTGCTGACCAAACACCTATCATTAAACAAGAAATCCTGGCTGTTCCCGTCCCTGACTAATGTATTTGTTAAGTGGAGAGCGCTTTTGCCGTAGCTCTATTTTTTAGACCCTCATGACGACCATTGTCTGTTACAATCCTCATGGTCAGCCTGTCCCGGTAGCTGCCAACACGTTGACGTTTAGTCCGGCAGCGTTTGGTATTTTCATCGAAAATCATGAAATCTTGCTGCTTAAGGATGTTACAACTGGCTGGATGACCTGGCCGGGAGCGATATTGCAGGCAGGGAAACGGCCGTATTACGTCGTCAGCCGGGCCTATCATCAGTTGACAGGGATTATCCCGATTGTGGGGTCGCTGTTGTTTATGGAAGATTTGTACCAGGTTGATGGGAACGGCCGTGCCTGGCATATATTGGCAATGTTTTACTGGCTGGAACGGCCGTCAGCCACCTCCTTTTCCTTGAATACCATCGACGCCAATCTCCAACCACAAATGATTGCGGCGAATTTAATCGAACGCAGCCAACTGCAATTTGGCTATCAGGCTTTGCAAGCGGGATTGCGCCGTTTGAAGACAGCTTGACAGCGCTTGTCAGCAGTGCTATATTGCGGCCTTAATGAACATGAAACGATTTTTTAGCTTTTTCTTTTTTGCCAAACCGACCAACGCCGTGTGTGCTGGGGAGGTTCATTTTGCTTGAGTGAAAGCTAAAGCGTATTGACCAAAAAACCTGAAGGACGCGGCGTTAAAACCCGCGTCCTTTTTATTTTGGCAGGAACCCGCCGGGTATGATATGCTACCCGGCTGTTGAAAAAATTGAGGAAGTGGAAACATGCTGGAACAATTAGACGAACTATATGAAAAATCATTGACAGAATTGAAGCAGATTGGGGAAACGGCCGTGCTCGAATCCTGGTACAAAGAAACCCTGGGCCGCAAAGGCAGCATCTACCTGATGACTCGTCAGGTCGGTCAGTTAACGGCCGAAGAACGACCCATTTTCGGTAAACGCATCAACGCTGTCAAACAAGAACTGGAAGCCGCCTACGAACAGCGGTTGGCTGAACTGAAAACGGTTGAACTCCAGGCTCAAATGGCCGCCTCCGCCATTGATGTGACCCTGCCGGGGCGCCAGCAGTGGCGCGGCCGGCTGCATCCGGCCACCCAAACCTTGCGCGAAATCTACCGCATTTGGGGAGACATGGGATTTCAGGTTTACCGCAGCCGCGATGTGGAAACCGACGAATACAACTTTGAACTGCTCAACATTCCGCAAGACCACCCGGCGCGCGATATGTGGGACACCTTCCATACCACCACGCCCGGTGTCATTTTGCGCACCCACACCAGCCCCGGCCAGATTCATGCCATGCACGAATATTATCCCGAACCGATCCGCGTCATTTTGCCTGGCATGTGCTACCGGTACGAGCAGGTAACAGCCCGCGCTGAACTGCAATTCCATCAGGTTGAAGGATTGGCCGTCGGCAAAAACATCACAATGGCCGATTTGAAAGGGACATTGACCGATTTCGCCCGCCGCATGTTCGGCGAAAACCGACAGGTACGTTTCCGCGCCAACTACTTCCCCTTCACCGAACCCAGCGCCGAGATGGATGTCGAGTGCATCCTCTGCAACGGCGACGGCTGTAATGTATGCAAATATACGGGCTGGGTAGAAATCCTGGGCTGCGGCATGGTCCATCCCACCGTTTTGCGCAACGGCGGCTACGATCCGGACATTTACTCCGGCTTTGCCTTTGGCATGGGACCAGAACGTATTGCCATGCTCAAATACCGTATCGACGATATTCGTTATTTCTGGGGCAACGACCTCCGTTTTCTGGAACAATTCTAGCACCTGGCAACCAACGACTAAATTACGGAGAAACTCATGCTTGTACCAATTTCATGGCTCAAAGATTACGTAGATATTGACATGTCAGTCGAAGAACTGGCAACCATGCTGACCATTGCCGGCTTAGAGGTTGAAGGAATCGACTATGTAGGCATTCCCGGCGGCAACGACAAAAACCGGCTCGTTTGGGACCGCGAAAAGATCATCATTGGCCATATCCTCAAAGTGGATCAGCACCCTGATGCCGACCGGCTGGTGTTGGCCACCGTCAATTACGGCGGCGACGAATTCGAAGTGACCGTGACTGGTGCGCCTAACTTGTTCCAATACTTGGAACAGGGTGACCTTAGCGACCTTAAGCTGTACTCCCCTTTCGCGATGGAAGGGGCTGAATTGTATGATGGTCACAAAGAGGGTCAGGTTAAGACGAAATTGAAGGGACGGCCGTTACGCGGTATCCACAATCGCTGTATGTTATGTTCCGAAAAAGAACTGGGCATCAGCGACGAACACGAAGGCATCATGATCCTCGCCGGCGACCAGGTGCCCGGTACACCCATCCAAGACGTTTTAGGTGACGCCGTTCTCAGCATCGACATCATCCCCAACATTGCCCGCTGTGCTTCCATTGTTGGCGTGGCTCGTGAAGTAGCCGCTCTAACCGGCCAAAAAGTGCGCTATCCCAGCTACGATTTAGTTCAGGAAGGACCATCTGTGACCGACAAAGTCAAGATTACAACGGAAAACCCGGAACTAAACCCTCGTTTTGTGGCCATCGTCATCAAAGGCGTGGAACAAAAACCAAGCCCGCAGTGGATGCAGCACCGCCTTAAACTGGCCGGGCAGCGTCCCATCAATGTGGTTGTGGATATTTCCAACTACGTCATGTTAGAAATGGGCGAACCCAACCACACGTTTGACTACGATTTTTTGCGCCGCCGTGCCGACCAATACAATGGCCCCGATGGCCCCATCCACATCGTCACCCGCTTGCCGCATGAAGACGAAAAAGTCACCACGCTGGACGGTGTTATCCGTGATCTACCATCGACTACCATACTCGTCACTGATCCGGCGGGTGCGCTCAGCATCGGCGGCATCATGGGCGGTGAAGAGAGCGAAATCAGCGAGAGTACGACCAATGTTCTGTTGGAAGCGGCTTCCTGGAACTTCATTAACATCCGCCGCAGTGCTACGCTGCTTAAATTGAACAGCGAAGCCGGTTTTCGCTTCAGCCGGGGCGTACATCCCAGCCAATCTATTTTGGGCGCTAAACGGGCTGCCGAACTACTGCGGCAATTGGCTGGCGGCATCATTGCCCAGGGCATTATCGATTATTATCCCAATCCGCCACAGCCAGCTGCCCTCAAATTGACAGAAGCCGAGGTGCAGCGCATCGGCGGCATCAATCCCAGCCTGGCTGAAATTCAACAAATGCTGGAATCGTTGGAGTTTGGGGTGGAAAACAAGGGCGATCATCTGCTGGTCACCAGCCCAGACCACCGGTTGGACATCGAATTCACTAATGATTTGGTGGAAGAAGTGTGCCGGATGTATGGCTATGATCGATTGCCCTCAACTGAGATGAGTGACACCCTGCCACCGCAGCGCACGAATCAGAAACTGGAAAATGAAGAACGTATCAAGGATATTTTGGTGCAGTTGGGGATGCAGGAAATCATCACCTACCGGTTGACGACGCCGGATCGGGAAAAAAAGCTGCTGCCGCCGGAAACAGGTATCACACCCGATGATCGCCCTTACGTGACGCTGGCCAATCCCATCACTGTCGACCGGGTAGCGATGCGGCATAGTTTGTTGGCATCGGCTTTGGAAACGGCCGCTGCCAACAGCCGCTTCAATGAATATATTGCCCTCTTCGAAATCGGGCAGATTTACCTGGCCTCAGAAGAAGGGAATTTGCCGGATGAGTTAACCCGGCTGTCAATGGTTTTGACCGGACCACAGCAGCAGGTCTACTGGCAAAACAACAGCCAATCGGACGCGCTCGATTTCTTTGATCTAAAAGGTATGGTTGAAGCGTTGTTGGCTGATTTGCATGTCGATGGCCTGACGGTGGAAGCAGCGTCCCATCCCACGTTCCGGCCAGGACGCACGGCACGTCTGCTGCTGGGCGAACAGCAGTTGGGGCTGATGGGTGAACTGCATCCACTGGTGGTAGAAGGATTTGATATTCGTACCGACCGGCCGGTGCTGGCGGCTGAATTGGATTTGGATGTACTGGTCGGACAGATACCGCCCTGGCACCATGTCGAACCCATCTCCAGCTATCCGGCTGTACATGAAGATTTGGCGCTGGTTGTGGATAAACTGCTGCCCGCGTCCCAGGTTGAAGCACAAATTCGGCAGGCGGGCGGGTTCTTGCTTAAAGATGTGGCCTTATTTGACATTTATGAAGGTTCCCAAATCTCAGCTGGCAAGAAGAGTCTGGCTTATCATTTGACCTTCCAATCGCCTGGCAAAACGCTGATGGATAAGGATGTCAAGAAGCAGCGGCAGCGTATTTTGCAGCAGTTGGAGCGGCAGTTGGGAGCTAAACTGCGAGAATGAAGGGGTGAAGGGGTGAAAAGGTGATCACCCCTTCACCCGCTCACCTCTTCACCCGTTCACATCTATGAGACGCGCTATCCTTTACCCCATCCTGCATAACTTGGTTCGTTTTGTGCTTTGGCTGTTTATTAAGTTGGAGATTACGGGCAAGGAGCATTTGGTGGAGGAACGGCCGTTACTCATCATCTGCAATCATTTTAGCCTGTTTGAACCGGCTTTGCTGGAAGTCCATTTGCCGTTCAAAATGACCTTTTTTACGGCCGTTGAATTAGAGCAAAATGCGCTGGTGCGGCTGCTGATTTCGGTGGTGGATACCATTATGGTTCATCGCAGCCGGGCCGACCGAGACGCGCTGCGCCAGGCGTTGGCTGTGTTGACAGCCGGCGGGCGGCTGCTCATTTTCCCCGAAGGCGGCATTGATCCGGAACTGCGTGATGTGATGGCCAGTGGGGAGGAACGGCCGTTTACCGAAGGTATGAACTCGCGCCTCAGCGCCCAACTTATTGCCGCCCGCCCCGGCAGCGCCTACCTGGCGACCCGCAGCCAGGCTCGTATCTTGCCCATTGCCATTTTGGGAGCGGAACAGGTGCTGGACAACATACGTCGTTTCAAGCGCACCAAAGTTACCATGCGCATTGGGCCAGTTTTTGGCCCTTTTACTCTCGATACAACCCAACGTGGTGCAGTTCGCCGCCAACAATTGGATGCTTATGGTGATGAGATGATGCGCCACATTGCAGCCCTCATACCCCCAGAAAATCGTGGTCCTTACAACGATTCTATGTGAAAACTGCCCAAAATATTGACACTGGATCTTGTGCATGATATAGTTGCGGCGTCAACAGTTGCAATGTCAACTATATTATAAGTGGTACATCTGGAAGAATGAATGGGCGACCAGGAAAAACTGTATAATCTATTAAAAGAAGCCTTCTTACTCCTCGACTTTGGTGACCGCCAGCTCTTTACCCGCTATAATTTAACTGCGCCTCGCTTTTACGCACTCTTTCATATTACTCAAGAGCCGGGCATTTCATTGACTCAACTCAGCAACCGCATGTTTTGTGACAAGAGTAATGCGACCCGGATTATCAAAGGGCTGGAAGCCGAAGGATATGTTAACCGTCAACCCCACGAAACGGACGGCCGTTCCCTGCGCTTATTTCTTACAGATCAAGGAACGGCCATTTGCCAGCAAGTCATCCTCGCCCATCAAGCTTACAATCAAGACCGCCTCAACTGCATAACCGATATTGAACAAGGCGATCTCGTTCAGGGACTCGCCCGTCTTAATCAACGTTTACAAGAGTCACTGGCTACAGACAAAATCATCAACGCCGAATCATAACAGCAAGTCTGATCTTTTGAGGAGGTGATCAACAACCGTACAGAAAATAATCTTAAAGAAAAAAGGTAACTACAAAGCTTCTTTAGGCTGTGGCCGGTGTCCCCACTGTGCCCAGATTGGCTCGGTCAGGAGACCAGCTAAAGCGTTAGTAGCGACAAAAAAAGCTCGAATTTAACCGAGAAAAATTTAAATGTGAGGAGAACGAAATGAAAAACAAAAAATGGTATTTGTTGTTAGTTATGATGCTCATGGGAGCATTATTGTTAGCTGCCTGTGGCGGCACTGAACCAGCCGAAGAACCGGCAGTCGAAGAGCCGGCAATGGAAGAACCGGCCGTTGAAGAGCCAGTTGTCGAAGAAGAAGCGGCAGCCGAAGAACCGGCTGAGGAACCCATGGAAGAACCAACTGAAGTTCCCATGGAAGAACCAACCGAAGCGCCGGCCGAAGAACCAGCCGCTGCGCCTGCTGGCACACTGCGTATTTGGGCCGATGATACCCGCGCTCCGATTTTGCAAGACTTGGCTGATGACGTACTCGCTACCTACAACCTCGAACTCGTTGTGGAATTGAAATCTGCTATTCGCGACGATTTCCAGGTTGCCGCCCCCTTGGGTGAAGGCCCCGACATCATCGTTATTGCCCACGATCAGGCCGGTACATTAGTAGACAATGGCCTCTTGGCCCCTGTAGACCTTGGTGGTAAAGAGGCTGACTTCGCGCCTAAAGCGCTGGAAGCCTGTACCTTTGACGGCGTGTTGTACTGCATGCCCTATGCCACCGAAAACATGGCCTTCTTCTACAACACTGACCTCGTAGAAACCGCGCCCACCACCTGGGACGAAGTTCTTAGCATGGGTGAGGCATTAATGGCCGAAGGTAAAACCAATTACGTCATGGCTGTGACCGGCACCACCTATGATGCCTACCCGCTCTTCACCTCCTTTGGCGGCTACATCTTCGGCAAAGACGATGCTGGTAACTGGAACCCCGAAGACCTCGGTGTAGACAGCGAAGGCATGATCGAAGGCGTTCAGTGGCTGGCCGACGGTGTAGCCAAAGGTGATTTGCCGGCCGATTGGGATTGGGCCAATAATCATGCCCTATTCGAGACCGGTGAAACCCCCTTCATTATGGCTGGCCCCTGGGCACTCGGCCGTTTCCGCGAGTCTGGTGTACCTTACGCCATCGCCAACTTCCCCGATGGTGGCTACCCCTTTGCTGGCACCCAGGGTTTCTTCATCAATGCTCAAAGCGAAAACGTCTTGCTGGCCCAGGCCTTCCTCGGCGAATTTATCGCCAGTGTAGACACTCAGTTGGCTCTATATGAAGTTGGTCAGCGTCCGCCGGCTTACCTCCCGGCCCTGGCTGAAGTTGACGATGCCGACCTGATAGCCATGGCGGCCGCTGGCGAAAACGCCAACATGATGCCCGCCATCCCGGCCATGGGTTCCGTTTGGGGCAACTGGAATGACGCAGTTGTTTTGGCCCGTGACGGCAAACAAACTGCCGCGGAAGCAATGGCCGATGCCGGCACAAAAATCCGCGCCCTGATCGCCAACCCGCTCACCGGAATGGTCAACGTACCTGGCTCCTACCAGGCTCAGGCGGGCTGCCCCGGCGACTGGCAGCCCGAATGTGCTGTCACAGCCATGACCATGGGAGATGACGGCCTGTATGTCAGCGGTCCCTTCGCCCTTACCGCTGGTGACTACGAAGCCAAAGTAGCCCTCGATGGTGCCTGGACAACCAACTATGGTGTCGATGGCGCTCCCGATGGCGACAACTACCCGTTCACCCTTGCCGCAGACGGTGAAGTTTCCTTCACCTTCGATCCCGAATCCAAGCTGCTTGAGATTAGCTTGCCCTAAGCAATCCCTCATATAAAAAACCGGGAAGTGCATCAGTACTTCCCGGTTTTCATATAGGCAGCATATCTTCTCAATATTCTGGGGAAAATGAGGCCTGAGCTTGTCGAAACCAACGGTATTCGACAAGCTCAACCATCTCCCAAGAATTTCGACCTAATAACGCATAACACTTCCGTACTTAATTTTCAAGTGTATACAGGAGGTATACCATGAGTGGACTTGTTATCGATAAGAAAAACGCAAACCGCTCACGCGGCGAGTCCCCTTTATCCAGAATCATTCTTATCGTTCTGGCAGTTTTATTTGATATTGGCGCAGTCTGGTTTATCCAAAACGCGTTATCCAAGGGTTTCTCGCAGTTGGTTATCATTATCAGCGTTATCACCGTAATGCTGAATCTAATTTTTGTAATTCCCAAAGCTTATCCCTATCGCTGGATGGCCATCGGGTTGAGCTTCCTGATCTTGTTCACGATTTACCCCATCATTTTCACCGTTTATGTCGCTTTTACCAATTATGGTGATGGTCATCTCTTGACCAAGGAGCAGGCCCTGCCCCTCATTGAAAAGGCGACATACTTACCGGAAGAGGGCAAAACCTATTCATGGACAGCTTTCAAGTCAGATTCAGGCGAATATGCTTTATGGTTGGCCAATCCGGAAGGGGAAACATTTCTTGGCAAACCAGGGGAAGAGATCATACCGGCTAAACCTGGCGACCCGGGCATTGGCGACGCTGACAGTAACGGGATACCGGCTTCTTTGGATGGGTACCAACGCTTGAATGGTTTGGTTGCCGCAACCGACCAGGAACTGCCCAAGATCAAATTTGGACTTGAGGGAGACCAGACAATCCAAATCCGTTCCCCGAGTGAAGCGGCTGAGTTAGAAATCCGCTACAAGTATGATGAAACCACAGACACGGTTGTTGATCAGTCGAATGGTGACATTTACTATAACGTTGACGGTACATTCGCGACCCGAACCGGAGAAACGATCAAGCCTGGATTTAGAACGGTTGTCGGGTGGAAGAATTTCATTGATTTTACAACCAGTCCCGCCTTACGGGGGCCGTTAGTCCGTATTGTGACCTGGAACTTCATTTTTCCTACCATCAGCGTTTTGTCTACATTTGCCCTGGGGTTGGCGATAGCCATTTTATTTAATGACGAAAATTTTCCATTTAAGAAGATCATTCGTTCATTCTTGCTGATTCCCTACACAATCCCCGGGCTAATCAGCATCATCATGTGGCGCGGTATGCTGAATTCTGAGTTCGGTGTCGTCAATCGCTATCTGGAAAGCTGGTTTGGCTGGGCGCCGGCCTGGACCACAGAACCGATATGGGCGCAGGCGGCGATCTTGCTTGTAAACTTGTGGCTGGGTTACCCTTACTTCATGTTAATTACCAGCGGCGCTTTGCAATCTATCCCCGCCGACGTTTACGAAGCGGCAACAATAGATGGGGCCACAAGCTGGCAAAGTTTTCGCCGGATTACGTTACCGCTGCTGTTGGTGGCGGTTGGCCCACTGCTTATCGCTTCATTCGTCTTCAACTTCAATAACTTTAATCTGATCTACTTGTTCATCTCCGGTGGTCCACCCATCGTTGGCGCATCAACACAAGCCGGGCATACTGATATTTTGATCAGTTATGTGTATAAACTGGCGTTTGAAAGCGGTGGGCGCGGTGTCCAATATGGTTTGGCGTCAGCAATCTCCATCATTGTTTTTTTGATTGTGGGGACAATTACGCTGGTTCAATATCGCTTTACCAATATGTGGGAGGAGGTTAGCGAAAATGTCTAGCATAGGTATGACTTACAAAAATCTTCAGCAATCCCAAAGATTTCGAAAACGGTTCAGCGTAGCCATTAGGCTCGTTATCGCTGTTTTCCTGATCCTCTTTTCCATTTTTCCGGTGTTGTGGATTCTTTCAGCCTCGTTTGACAACTCCCAATCGCTGGCCACCCAGCAATTGATTCCAAAGAATGCCGGCCTGAACAATTACCGCGACCTGTTTGGTCTTAATCCTGATTACCAGTTTGGCGATTTGTCCTATTGGAAATGGGTTTGGAATTCGGTAAAAATCGCTACTATCACGACTGTCCTCAGCATTTCTATCACAACGATGGCGGCATATGCGTTTTCCCGGCTACGTTTTGCCGGTCGGGTTTTGATGCTTAAGGGTATCTTGCTGATTCAGGTTTTCCCGAATTTGCTAGCTCTGGTTGCCATCTACTTGCTGATCTTCCAAACGGGCGAGATTATCCCAACGTTTGGATTGAATACCCATGCCGGTTTGATCCTGGTTTATTTGGGCGGTTCAATGGGCTTGAACATTTGGTTGATGAAAGGTTTTTTGGACACCATCCCGCGGGCGATTGATGAATCGGGCATGATGGATGGCGCGACTAATTTCCAGATTTTTTCGACGCTGCTTCTGCCGCTGCTACGGCCGATTCTGGTTGTGATTGGCATTTTGTCCTTTATTGGCGTCTATGGCGACTTCATCCTGGCCCGCATTTTGCTGAACGATGTGGACAAATACACGTTGATGGTGGGCTTGCAAATCTTTACGGCCGGACAATTTGATAAGAAATGGGGTGTTTTTGCCGCCGGTGCCTTAATCGGTGCGCTGCCTATTTTAATTACTTATCTGGCTTTACAAGACCAGATTGCCGGTGGACTGACAACAGGTGCTGTCAAGGAATAGCTGATGCGTCGCATCCTGGCACTCTTTTCGCTTATTGTGGGGATAGCTCTGTTATGGCAGCAGGGCTATCCTTTTCTTGTT